>JANMNT010000024.1:0-1826 GCA_031368465.1 Burkholderiales bacterium | reverse complement strand
GTGGGATCTGACCGGCGCGCACAAAAAAATGAACGCGCTGGCGGCGACTGCCGCTGCCAGACACGCCGGCGTCCCGGTAAAACTCGCCATCGAGGCGTTAAATTTATTTGAAGGTGTTGCGCGGCGCATGGAAGTACGCGGCGTGATCGGCGGTATGTACGACGGCATCACGGTTTACGATGACTTTGCGCACCACCCGACCGCCATCGCCACTACCCTGGCAGGCCTACGCAGCCGCGTCAACAACCAACGCATCATCGCCGTGCTTGAGCCCCGATCGAACACCATGAAGTTGGGCGCCATGCGCAATGCCCTGCCCGGCTCCCTGGCAAATGCCGATATCGTGTTTATTTATGCCAATCATCTGGGCTGGGACGCAGCAGAGACATTTACGCCGATCGGTACCAAGACCGGCATTTTTGACGATCTTGATGTGCTGGTTGCGGCCGTGACCGCGATGGCGCAACCGAACGACCATATTGTGGTGATGAGTAACGGCGGCTTTGGTGGTGTGCATGCAAAATTATTGGATGCGCTGGCGGCAAAAACTGCCAAATCCGGAATGGTGCAAGAATGACAAAGCGCCCTTTCTACAACGGTTTTCAGGCATAAATGCCGCAAACAGCTTGCCCTTGTTAGAGTTTGTCTTTTATGCAAACACTGATCTACCTTCACGGATTTCGCAGTTCCTCCCAATCGCAGAAAGCCCGTGCGCTGACGGCGGCGCTCGCCCGCCGGAATTGTGACTGGGAATTGATCACGCCGGATTTGTCACACGATCCGGCCGTGGCATTCACGCAAATTGAGGCGATTGTCGCGCGCCAGCCGGACCCGGCACAAAACGTCACCTTGATTGGTTCGTCCCTTGGCGGCTTTTACGCGCATGTGATTGGCGCAAAAAATGCCTGCCGCACGGTTTTGCTCAACCCTTCGCTGACACCGTTTATCACGCTTGCCGGCCACGTCGGTCCGCAGACCAACCTGCATACGGGCGACACGTTCGACTTCACCGGTGCGCACCTCGACGTATTGCGTGCACACGCAGCGGTCGACGCCGGCAATCAAAACAACGTCTTGCTGATTGTTGAGATGGGTGACGCGCTTCTCGACCATCAACTAACCATTTCCGCCCTGCCGGGTGCAACGACGATCGCCGTCCCGGGCGGGGATCACAACCTGGATTCATTTCCACAGCACATCGATACAGTGCTGGATTTTGCCGGACTGGTCGACGCCGGGATATAAATACGAAAGAGCGGTGTTGCCCCGTATAATTTTGGCTTCTCTCCCCGCCACACGTTGTATCGGACTGCCCAACCATGAATGTGTTTTTTGAAGAAGACGGCGCGTTCAAAGTCGCACGTGTGATGGAAGATCTGGTCACGTCGATGCAAATCGAGGCGGTTTCAGGCAAGCGCAGCAAAATCAAATCAAACACGGTGCTGCTGCGGTTTGAAACGTCGCTGACCGAGCTGATGCCGCAGGCCGAGCGCCTCGCCGCGGAAATCGATCCGGATTTTTTGTATGAAGTTTGCGGCCCGGGTGAGTTTGCCTTTGACGAACTCGCGCTCGATTATTTCGGCCACCAGCCCTCACCCGCAGAGGCCGCCTCGTGCGCAATCAAGTTGCACGGCGCGCCGATGTATTTTTACCGCCGTGGTAAAGGCCGGTTTCAAAAGGCGCCTGAAGAAAATCTAAAGGCTGCACTGGCATCCGTCGAACGTAAAAAACGCGAAGCTGACGAAATGGCAGCGTGGGTGGATCAATTGCAGCGCGGCGAAATGCCTGACGCAATCCGTCCGCATATTAACCAGTTGTTATACAAA
>JANMNT010000396.1:0-3464 GCA_031368465.1 Burkholderiales bacterium | reverse complement strand
GATGCCCAAAGCCGCTTTGTGGTCTGGTTCGACCACCAGCACAATTTGATTGCCCAATCGTTGTTGCCAGACGGCCACATCGATCTGGCGGTCTGTCGCGGGCATCGCGATACGTATTGTCTTGGGTACCGCGCGGCCGCTTTCCGCGCCAACCGCTTCGTTGATCGCCAGCATCAATTGGAATGGTGGTTCGGCATGGTTGTCGGCTTGGTTGTCGACGTCGAGCGCATAAGCCAAGCCATCGGCGCGTATCGCGGTGCCACGATCACCATCGAGTATGACGCGCCACTCGTCATGGTTGATGCGTTGTAATGCGGTTTCTGCAAGGGCAATACGTGGGTTGATCCCCGCCACCTGCAACCAGCGAATGACGCCGGCAAACCAGTCGCTGCTGATCGCGGCGATGATAAAACGATTGGCACCGGTCAACGACGGCCCGATCACCACCGCGTGGACCGTCGATGGATCAATGGTGAGTTTGTCTTCGATGGCAAAGTTGACCAGCTGATCGCGCTTTTGTGCCGACACACGCGGCAACAGGGCGTCGATGAATGCGATGCGCGCGATCGGGATGACAATGATGGTGTCGTCGTGCGGCGCAGCGGGCATTGCTGCGGCGAATGCAGCAAGCGTCGCTTCGGTCTGCGCAGGCACAAGGCCGGTGCGGATGACAACTTGACGCACCACGGTGTCGGCGTCGAAGGCATCACTATCGGGAATAAAAATATATCGTGGCAACGGTGGGCAATCGAAGATGTGGGTTACGGCTCTTTGACCCAAATTATAACGGGCAGGGCGGTGGCGCTGGTGCGGGGTGTTGCGTCTTGCAACTGCAATAACGCCGCCAGCCTCACCTGCGACGTTTCGCCGGTAATGGCCAGATCGGCTTCAAAAAAGCGGCTCTTCACATCCAGAAAATTGTCGACCGTCGCCACAGGAATTGACTTGCGCCGCTCTTTGATGTCGGCAAGGTCTTTGAATGGCAGCTCGCGCAAACGCACCGTCTCGGCGACTTCCTCCGGCGCGACGTCACCGAACAAGGCGCGCAACACTTCCTGCGACGCGGTATTGATATTGACCCTGGTTCGCTCACCGTTGGCGGCCAACGGCGAAGGCAGCGCGGTGACAAACGGCGCCAACGCGATAAATACCCGGTCATCAATGCCTTTGACGCGCCGCAATTCATCAACGCCATCAATTGTCCGGTTGGCCGCCCGATATGCCGGTCGCTGGCTCCAGTAGTATCCGTTTTCCGCACCGCCGGGTACGGACGTGTCGTCATCGCGGTCAAGCCAGTCGATCACTGCATCAGCGATATTGACGTCGAGTTTCAGAATCTCCAGCAGGCGGACAAATACCTTTGCATCTTCCTCGCGACGTTTGCCGGCACCATCGACCAAATTATTGACGTTGAATTTGCCCTGTGCGTCGCGCAACACGCCCGCGGCGGTGGCCGTCTCGATCGGTCGCGCCACCAGTCCCTGCGCCCAGGGCTGACCAAGCGAAACATAGGTGCTGTTTTTTTGCTGAGTCAGCAGGGCGGTGCGCGCCCACGTCAAGGTGGTATTGGCAAACAGGTTGAGCTGTGCGCGCTCGGTGGCGCGTTGCACACGTGTCAGTGCCTCCGATTGTTGCGCCAGCAGAATGCTTGAGATGGTGGCGGCCAGCATCACCACCAGCAGGGCGGTAATGATGGCCGCGCCGCGTTGGGTGGCGCGGCTGGCGACGCATGGCGGACGACTAACCCGCACTGCCGGTCCCAACCACATTGCCAACGCTGCGTAATGGAAATATCCGTACCAACGCCGGCCCGACCACCGGTGTGATCGAGAGTTCCAATGCGACCGGAAGCGTGGTGGCAGCATTGCCCGAATCCCAGTCAAGCCGCCAGGTTGCGTTCGGGTCGTTGATCCGCTCTTTTTCAAGGACGCGCCAACGAAAATCACGAACACTCTTCAGCGCGGCGTAAACATTCGGCAAAGCGCGCGGCGCCTGATCGAGTCCATCCCAAATTAATAATTCAACGGTGTTGTCTTTCAGGCGGTAGCCGATCCGCTGCGGCGTGGCGGCGGCACCGCTGGCGGCGGCAAATCCGGTGCGCGAAAAAACAATGGTTGCGTCATCGGCGGTTTGTGTGGCCGCCAAAATCTTCAGCGCCGGTTCCGTCGCACCGTCGCCGTTGCGAACCGGCCGCGGCAACAATGCATTGAGATCATTTTCAATACGTGCAAAAAACAGCGCTTGATCGCGCAATGCCGAGGAGGCAACCTGCAATCGTTCGCGCGTGTCAAAAATGCTCGACAACGTTTTGTATGAAATCACCGCCAGCACGGCAAAAATAGCCATTGCCACCATCACCTCGATCAACGTGAAAGCTGATTGACGCCGGGTTTGTGGCTGGTGTTGCATGCAGGCAGCGGGCTTCATGAACCGCCACGCGTCAGATAAGCAGTTAACACCGCGCGTTTGTGTGTTTCACCGGCGAGCATGACCACCACATCGACTTTGCGAAACTCGACGTTCGGCGTGTCATTGGTGGTTTGTTGCCACTGAAAATTGATGCCGGCCATGGTCGCCTGTCCGGATTGTTCGCCGCTGCCGGGAAACAACCGGCGCGCGGTGAGTTCGGCAATGCGGTTTTGCGCCACCCAGGTCGCGTAGGTCTTGAGCTTCACTTCATCGGCACTGGTGGTGGCCATCGCGGTGGCGCGCATGGTCGCGGCGAGTGCGACGGACAAAATCGCCAGCGCGAGCAGCACTTCAACCAGCGTGAAGCCGTGCCGTTTGTTGATAATCATGGGGGTGCTTTTTCGACCGCAAACGACACATTGCCGAGTGCGTCACCGACGATTATGCGTTGATGGGCCGTTGACGCCACCCGCAGCGTGAACGGCACACCAACACCGGCCGGCAGGAACGTGACCACCTGTTGATCGGTGCGCCCGCGTGCACCAGACGCCGTGTCGGTCGCGGACACGGCCAGCGTTGCTGTCACACCATCACGCCAGGCGCGCGGCTTCAAACTACCGCTGGTGGCGTCGATCCACTTGGCTTCGATGCTGTTTGGATCACGTTCCATAAATGCCACACCCTGATCGGTGAGGCGCATGGCGATCGGGTAACCGGAGAATGCCGCCTGATCACGGGTCTTTTCAATCAGCGCCATCAGGCGTTCGGCTTCCTGACGAACTTGCTCATCGTCGCTGACGAATAAATTTGCAACCGCGATCGACAGCCCGATGCCGACAATCACCACCACCACCAGGATTTCAACCAGCGTGAAACCGTGCGGGCCTTTCAGGGGGTTTTTCCCCGAAAGCGCGCATCGGCAGGAGGGCGTGGCGCGTTCAATCAAAGCGCCCACGATCCAATATCGGCGTTGTTACCCTCGCCGCCGGATTGTTTGTCGGCGCCGAAGCTGAACACATCGATCTCGCCCTTGATGCCGGGATTCAAATATTGAT
>JANMNT010000385.1:0-2402 GCA_031368465.1 Burkholderiales bacterium | reverse complement strand
GGATGCATCGAGTGCAGGCAGCGGCGTGCCTGACATCGCGCCTTTGATACGGCCGATCACGCCCTGCGACTGGACTGCAAACTCAGGCGAGAGCCGTACAAAATTCTCAAGCGACGACTCAACAAACAGAAGCGCAGATGCCACCTCGAGGGCCTGGATTTCATTTGCCGGCACGCCGGTTTTTTTCAAATGTGGTCCGACCAGGCCGATCACACGCAGCAATTCAGCCATTCCCACATTTGGCAATTGCTGGGCTTGCCGGGCCAGCGTATCCCCCTGCTCGGCAAACGTATCCAGCGCGGCGCGATTCCCGCTGGTGAATTTCAGCCAATTATCCTTGCCAGATTGAACCAAATCACGCAGCGACCGCACCAGCGTCCGAACCGACTCATCAGCCGTGGCGTCTGAAGCCGGTGCCGCTGCAAGCAATTCGTCGAGGCGGTACAAAGCGCGGATTTCTCTAACGCGTTCCGTGCTTGCTTTTGACTTGCCGATTACCAGCAACAAGTCGCGGAAAAGCCTTTCGGGTACCTTCTGCACGCCGTCGATAATCAGCTTGATCTGTTGATCAATTTTCCCGAATAGCTGCACGGCGAGTGACCCGGCTTCGGCTGGATTGGCGGCAACAGCGTCAAAAAAACCGGTAACGGTGAACCAAAACGCCCGGGTCGGCGAGGTCACTTGCAATGCCTCGATTGCCAACGTGGCATTACGCATGTCGCGCGCGCCGCCGATCATGTCCTTTTCGCGAAGCAACTTTAGCAGCCCTGCCTGATACAGTCCGCGTCGTTGTTTTACCGCCTCGATCAACATATCCGATTTGGGCAGGGCGACGGTATCCTCGGGCATCGGTACAACGATATTCAGATCCGGCGAAAACAAATCACTTTCCGACGCGCTGTTGTCACCCCGACTCCGGTTCAGGGAAAGATAGGCGGGCACAAGCGACATGGGGCGATCTGACTCACCGGACATCAACCGATCAAGATACGTGGAAAGGGATCCGGTCGCCTGCTTGGCGAGCATAACGCGCTCGCTCAGCGTTGATTGGGCGTCGGCGTTCCCAAGCGCCGCAACGAGCGCTTCAATTTCTTCAGAGAACCGTGTCGCACCCCCAAGGCCCACCATCGACAACGCACCGGTTACCTGATGAAGATGGGTGGAGACGTACTTGAGCGCCTTGGCATCAGTTGGGTCAACCGCCAGCCGGTCCAGATTGGAACGCGCTTCCGCAAGCGAATGCTCGATCTCGGTTTTGACCCAGGATAGCGGTCCCAAATCCAGTGTTGATAGCATCGTTGAGCTCATTAATACGACGGGTCGGTTTTCGGCGGTTTATAACTTGAAGCCAGAAACTGACGCCTTCAAATCCGATGCCACGTCTGCAAGGTCCTTAATCGAGGTCGCCGTTTGTTGGGTACCCGCGGTGGTCTGGCGGTTTATTTCAAGAATATCCTGCATGTTGCGGGCCACCTTGTTTGCCGACGATGCTTGCGTCTGCGTATCGCTTGAAATTTTCTCGATCAGACCGGCCAGATTTTTTGTCACCGTGTCAATCTCGTTCAATGCTTGCCCGGCGGCGTCGGACAGTTTCGCGCCCTCAACCACGCCGGTGGTGGACTTCTCCATCGCGGCAACCGCGTCCTGTGTGTCGGCCTGAATGGTCTTCACAATTGCGCCGATTTGTTTTGTTGCCTCGGCGGAGCGTTCGGCCAACCGTTGTACCTCTTCGGCAACCACCGAGAATCCACGTCCTGCTTCACCCGCAGAAGCCGCCTGGATTGCCGCATTCAACGCCAGCACGTTGGTCTGTTCGGTAATGTCGGAAATCAGCTCAACGATCTCGCCAATCTCTTGGGACGACTCGCCAAGTCGTTTTATACGTTTTGACGTTTCCTGGATTTGCTCGCGAATGTCATTCATGCCGGAGATTGAATTTTGCACGGCGAGACGACCCTTGTCCGCCGCAGCAAGCGAGCGCAAGGCAACCTTGGAAGACTCTTCGGCATTTGTCGAAACAGTCGAAAGCGTGTTTGCCACCGTCAACACCTGCTCCGTGGTTGTTTGGATTTCTTTGGATTGTTTTTCTGCGGCATCAAGCAGCTGCACGGAAACCGCCTGCGCCTGCTGAGACTTTGCCGATACCTGGGTTGACGCGTTGTTGACACCCGTTACCAGCGCACGCAATTCATCAATCGTATAGTTCATCGAGTCGGCGATTGCGCCGGTGATGTCTTCCGTTACTTTGGCGCGGATGGTCAGGTCACCGTCGGCCAGGTCGCCCATCTCGTTCAACAAGCGCAAAATCGCCTCTTGGTTACGTTTGTTTTCGAGCTCGGATTCCAGGCCGCGTTTGCGCTCGTTAACCAGATACAAATAGCCGACCAGACCAATGGTCGCGA
>JANMNT010000376.1:0-2664 GCA_031368465.1 Burkholderiales bacterium | reverse complement strand
GGCAATGGTTTGCGAATACAGGAAATTGGTGAGCGCGAGAAAAAATCCCAGAAAAATGACGATCATTGCGTCGCGCTTCATTTTCATTTCCAGAACCTTCAGGCAGAGCATGACGATCAGCAGCGTCACCCCGACTTCGCGGCCGAACAGCCGGCGGTATTCGGCAAAGGCGCCAGCCGAAATCGCCAATGCAATGATTCCCATCACCCACCATGCAGGCGTGCGCAACCCGTTTCTTGCGATCCACCAACGCCAGCCACCGGCGGCAATACAGGTGGCGGTTACCCACCAGGGCAGTCGTTGAATGTGCGGTGCGATGACAAACGCCATCGCCGCCAATAGCCAGGTCACATTCGCGAAAATTAGTGCCGACTGATTCAGCATGACCGTATGTTCACGTTTGTTGTCCGTACAACGCCAGCGATCGCAGGCATTCGTCACGATGCGTGTTGCCCATGGATGGTTGGATGGACCTACCAGGAAGCTTCAAGCCGTAGGGAACATGCACACGTTCAGCCTCCAACACCCACCATGTCAGACGCGAAAGTCGTTGCTCGACACCAAACCCCTCAAGCGCCGCGTAGTCCAGCCAGAGATCGGCGCTGGTGGTCGTGCCAAATTCTTTGACCAGCAGTCCCTGTTCCCGTGCCAATGCCTTCCACGCCACCTGCCTCAGCGTATCGCCGGGACGATAGGCGCGCAGCGACTGGAATTCCTCGTCACCGGCAATCGGCATGTTGCCCTCGCCATTGCCGGATGCCGAAATAGGCAGCGCGCCGGCACCGGGATCGGGCTTTGGGTAAACAAGGCAGGTCATGCCGAAATCAACATACGACCACGCGTGAAACAGGCCGACAGGGTACTCGGAAAAAATTTCCAGGCGGCCACAGCCAATATAGCCCCTCCCGTCGACCGCCATGGGCAGCATCAGGTTGGTGCTGGTGCTGGTGGTGCCATGTTGGGGGGCGATATCACCAAACGACGGCTGTGCATCGCGCAGGGTGGCGCGTTTTAGGCCGACCGAAAAGCGCGCGACGCTGGGGTTGTGCAATACAAGATGCAGCTCCGCGATTTCACCCGAAAACACCGGATCAACCTTGCCCGGCGAGATTGATAATTGCGCGAGATTACGAAATGTATGCAGCATCGAAACGCCACCCATACCGGCCAACAAAAACGTCAGCAGGTAGCCGAGTGACAGGCTGTAGTTGATCGAGGCGACGAGCAGCAAAAACAGGACAAATGCAAAAAAATAACCGGTTCGCGACGGGATGATAAAAATACGACGCTGGGTCAATACAACAGGCGGCTGCTCGGGAATCCTGGCCCGAAAAATCCAGTCAGAAATACGTTGGCGCAGGGTAAACCCAAGACCGGCTAACACGAATTATTTTGCCGGTTTGGTTGCCGGTTTCACTTCAGCTTTAGGTTCTACCTTTGGCTCAACCACAGTCGCCGGCTTGCTCACATCACATTTTTTCAAACCAAGTTGGAATTTGCGCAGTGCAGCCATTTCTTTGCTGTCATTGCCGGCCGCCTTGGTGATCTTTCCGGCGCGTATCTGGAAGTCAACCAGTACCTCGTTCAATTCAATCTGACGGTCCTGCTTCACGCGCCAGGCAGCGGGCTGTTTGGCAATCGCGCCTTCGCGCCGCGCGGCGTCCAGTACAACATCGAGTTTTTCACGCTCACAAAGACGTGGTTCGTAGTCGCTGAAGAGTTTTTCCAATTGTGCCATCGGGTCGCCGATCGGCCGCGTCTGCACACCAGAGTTGGTCCGCGGTTTGTCGAGCGTGTTCTTGCTCGTGTCGCATGGTCGGTCCGAGTATTCAATTTTGCCGTCGGCTCCCTGACATTTGAACTGGGCATGTGCGGTCATGGAAGAGAGAATTGCAGCGATCCCAATCAGAAAAGAAAGTTGGCATCTGCGGGTTGGCGTTTTCATTGTTTTCTACCTTCGTTATGTTGGCTGATTTGCCAGGCAATCATGTTTGTGCAAACGCGAGGCAATAAAACCGGGTACGGCATTACGGAATTGGAACGCTGCTGAGCAACTCTTGTGCGGCATCGAGAATTTTCCCGCCGGATTGGCCCGACGTGACCGCGCGCAACCGGTGCCCAACAACGGATGGTGCAACCGCCTGAACGTCTTCAGGCAATACCAGCTTGCGGCCGGCCAGCATGGCCCATGCCTGCGAAGCGCGTAACAATGCGAGTCCCGCCCTTGGTGAAAGGCCCATTTCATAACGCGCCGAATCGCGCGTATGGTTCACCAGTGCCTGCAGGTAATCGATAAGCGCGTCAGACACGTGTATTTCCCTGACCTGACTTTGTAGTCCTTCCAGTTCTGACACGCTCATGAGCGGCGATATTCTTGCGATCATCGCGCGCCGATCTTCACCCTTGAGCAGGGCACGCTCAGCCGCCTCATCCGGATAGCCGAGCTTGATGCGCATCAGAAAGCGGTCCAATTGCGACTCGGGTAATGGGAAAGTACCGATTTGGTGCGATGGATTTTGTGTCGCGATGACAAAGAAAGGGGAGGGAAGCGCCATCGTTTTGCCGTCCGCGGTCACCTGATTTTCCTCCATTGCCTCGAGCAATGCCGATTGCGCCTTGGGGCTTGCCCGGTTGATTTCATCGGCCAGAATCACCTGCGAAAAT
>JANMNT010000360.1:0-12332 GCA_031368465.1 Burkholderiales bacterium | reverse complement strand
CCCCGGTATTGAGCGCTTCGAGGTACATTTTTGCCAGTGCTTCGACCTCGACAGCCAACGTCAGCGCCTGTTCGAGATTAGTGCCGCAGGCGATCATGCCGTGTTGTGCCAACAGGCACGCGCGCCTACCCTCCAGCGCGGCAAGCGCATAGTCGGACAATGCCTGCGTGCCAAAAGTGGCGTACGGCGCACAGCGGATATCGGTACCGCCCGCCGCCGCAATCATGTAATGAAATGCCGGAATAACCTTGCCCAACACGGCCAGTGTTGTCGCGTAGACGGAATGGGTGTGGACGATCGCCTTTATTTCGGGCCGTGCGGCATAGATGTCGCGATGAAAACGCCATTCCGATGACGGCAAAATCGCGCCTTCATAGGTGCCATCGGGACTATCGTCCAACGCCATCGCAACAATATCTTCCGGCTTGAGTTTGTCGTAATGGATGCCGGTTGGCGTAATCAGATATCCCGTTTCCGTCCGTGTGCTGACGTTGCCGGCCTTGCCATGGTTAATACCCAACGCATTCATTTTTAGCGCGGTCGTGATGACCTCGTGGCGCAACGCCTTGTCCGGCTGGTGGTTGAGGTTCAGAAATGTCATGTGCTCAAGATTGTGAAAGTTTGTCAGGGCTGAACACGCCGCGTTCTGTCATGATGGCGGTCACCAAACGCGACGGCGTGACGTCAAAGCCCGGATTGCAGACGGCGACATCATCGTCAAGAATCCGAAAGTCACATAGCATGCGTTTGCGGTCGAGTCCGCGCAGTGTGCGTACTTCGGCGCCGCCACGCTCCTCGATATTGATTTCCGCCAGACCGTCGTTGATGGACCAATCAATCGTCGAGGTCGGCGCCGCGACGTAAAACGGAATGTTGTTGTCGCGGGCGGCGAGCGCTTTAAGATACGTGCCGATTTTGTTGGCAACATCACCGCGACTGGTGATGCGGTCTGCGCCGACAAAAACCGCATCAACTTTGCCATGCTGCATAAGATGTCCGCCGGCATTGTCGGTCAGGAAGGTGTGCGGCACACCGGCGTCTTCGAGTTCCCATTGGGTGATCAATCCCTGATTGCGCGGGCGTGTTTCTTCAACCCAGACATGCACCGGCAGGCCGGCCTGATGCGCTTGATAAATCGCGGAGGTGGCCGTGCCCCATTCCACACACGCCATCCGGCCTGCGTTGCAATGGGTAAGAATATTGATCATGCGGCGCTGTTGCTGGTGCAGCTTTTTGAGTATTTCCAAACCGTGGATGCCGATGGCGTGATTGGTCGCAACATCCTCTGCCTCAATCGAGGTGGCTTCGGCCCATGCGATATCGGCGCGATCGGGTGGTTCGACGCTTTTTAGACGTTGAACAACACGCTTGAGCGCCCAAGCGAGGTTGACCGCCGTCGGACGCGTCGTCAACAGCCCGGCGTCGGCGCGTGCAAGCGCATCGTCAGTGGCATCCTCGTCCATCGCCATCGCCATACCATAGGCAGCCGCCACACCAATCAACGGCGCGCCACGCACCCGCATGGCACGGATTGCCTCGGCGACATCCTGCCAACTCGACAGCGTGCGCATTTCAAGCGCGAACGGCAACATTGTCTGGTCAACAATGTTGATGTGACGGTGTTGTTGGTCTGCGACAAGGCTGCGGACGGGCCGGCTTCCAAATTTCATGCAAGGAGTATTCCACAGCATTGTGATTGGCGCATAAACGGATTGGCGTTTCTGGCGCCTCGCTTGGTTTGGATTGCCGGTGTCCAGGCTGTTTGAAGGCGGAGATCCTTCAGGCCGAACCGATAAACAACGGGCTGATGCGGTATAATTTCAATTTCCAACGCATCCCTTCCCGGGAGCTTGACCATGACACAATACATATTCGTCACGGGCGGTGTGGTTTCCTCACTAGGGAAGGGCATCGCCGCCGCCTCTCTGGCCGCCATTCTTGAATCACGCGGTATCAAAGTTTCCATGATGAAACTTGATCCGTACATCAACGTCGATCCCGGCACCATGTCGCCGTTCCAACACGGCGAGGTATTTGTCACCGACGACGGTGCTGAAACCGATCTTGACCTCGGTCACTACGAACGTTTTGTGTCGACCAAGATGAAGAAGGCCAATAATTTCACCACCGGCCAGATCTATGAGCGCGTCATCAACAAAGAGCGCCGTGGTGACTACCTGGGCGCAACCGTTCAGGTTATTCCGCATATCACCGACGAGATCAAATCGTCGATCATGGCCGGAACAGCCGACGCGGACGTCGGCATCATCGAAATCGGCGGCACAGTTGGTGATATTGAGTCGCTGCCATTTCTGGAAGCCATTCGGCAGATGGGTGTCGAGCATGGCCGCGACAATACCTGCTATATCCATTTGACGCTGGTGCCGTATTTGCCCACCGTCGGTGAAATCAAGACCAAGCCGACCCAACATAGCGTCAAGGAGCTCCGCCAGATTGGTATCCAGCCGGATGTCGTTATGTGTCGCAGCGACCGGCCGTTGCCCGAAGAAGAACGGCGCAAGATCGCGTTGTTTACCAACGTCGACAAAGGTTCGGTGATTTCCTGTTACGACGCAACATCGATCTACAAGATCCCCAAGATGTTGCACAAACAGGGGCTCGACGAAATTGTCTGCCGCAAACTCCACCTGACGCCGAATCCCGCCGATCTCACCAAATGGGACAGCATTGTTGATGCGCTGGAGAATCCAACGGCGGAGATCGATCTGGCCATGGTCGGCAAGTATGTTGATTTGGCCGACTCTTACAAATCGCTGTCCGAGGCATTGATCCACGCCGGCATTCAAACCCGCACCCGGGTCAACATCCACTATCTCGATTCAGAGGATCTGGAAAAAGGCGGTCTTGACCAACTGGCGAGCATGGACGCGGTGCTGGTACCGGGCGGTTTTGGCAAGCGCGGCACCGAAGGAAAAATATCGGCCGTCAAATTCGCCCGCGAAAACAAGATTCCATATCTTGGCATTTGTCTGGGCATGCAGATCGCCACCATCGAATTTGCGCGCAATGTGGTGGGTCTTGCCGGTGCCAATTCGACTGAATTTGATACCGATACCCCGCACCCCGTCGTCGCCTTGATCACCGAATGGCAAAATCATGATGGCCAGATTGAGCGTCGCGACGCCAGCTCAAGAATGGGCGGCACCATGCGTTTGGGTGCTCAGCCGTGCACGGTCCGCCCCGATACACTGGCGTTCAAAATTTACCAAAACACCACCGTCAGCGAACGCCATCGTCATCGCTACGAGGTCAACAACCACTACGTGCCGAGGCTCGAAGCGGCGGGAATGGTGATTTCGGCGCGCACCAATTCGGAATCGTTGACGGAAATGATTGAACTCGATGCGGGCAAACACGGACATCCGTGGTTTTACGGTTGCCAGTTCCACCCGGAATTCACCTCCACGCCACGCGACGGCCATCCGTTGTTCACATCATTTGTGAAGGCCGCACTCGAGCAGCGCAAAAAAACGCACGGTGAAACGGGTTTGCGTATTGTGCAGGGAGCGAAATCAGCATGAAGTTATGTAGATTCGAAGTGGGCCTGCGATTTTGGGACAGAGGGCGTTAAATGAAACTATGTGGCTTTGAAGTTGGACTCGATAAACCATTTTTCCTGATAGCGGGGCGAGTTCGGCGCGCAGAGCAGGGGCCCCGCAGAGCGGGGATGCGACCGCATAGAACGAAGCGGGCCTGCGGTCTTAGTGCGGGGAGCATTAAATGAAGTTATGTGGCTTTGACGTGGGGATTGATCACCCGGTGTTTCTAATAGCCGGGCCGTGTGTGGTTGAGTCCGAGCAATTGCAAATCGATGTGGCCGGGCAGCTCAAAGAAATGGCTGCAGAGTTAAGAATCCCGTTTATTTTCAAATCGAGCTACGACAAGGCCAACCGTTCTTCCGGCAAGTCGTTTCGCGGGCCGGGCATGGATGAGGGGCTGCGGATTCTGGCTGAGGTCAAGAAACAACTCGGCGTACCGGTGCTGACGGATGTCCATTCGGAAAAAGAAATTGCCACTGTCGCGTCGGTGGTTGATGTGTTGCAGACGCCGGCGTTTTTGTGCCGTCAGACAGATTTTATTCATGCGGTCGCCAGCGCCGGTAAACCGGTCAATATCAAAAAGGGCCAGTTTCTCGCGCCCACCGATATGAAGAATGTCGTCGACAAGGCGCGTGACGCCAGTGGTGCCGACAACATCATGGTGTGTGAGCGCGGTGCGTCGTTTGGTTATAACAATCTGGTGTCGGATATGCGCTCGCTGGCAATCATGCGCAATACGCTGTGCCCGGTTGTATTCGATGCAACCCATTCGGTGCAATTGCCCGGCGGACAGGGAACAACTTCGGGTGGCCAGCGTGAATTTGTGCCGGTGCTGGCACGTGCGGCGGTCGCCGCCGGCATTTCGGGATTGTTTATGGAAACCCATCCGGATCCGTCCAAAGCGATGTCCGACGGCCCAAACGCGTGGCCACTAGGCATGATGAAAGAATTGTTGTACGTATTAAAAGAAATTGACGCGCTGGTGAAGCAACGTGGTTTTGCTGAATCGGCATTAATGAAATAACTCTTACTCCAACTATCTTTATGACTGCAATTGTTGACGTTATTGCCCGTGAAATTCTCGACTCGCGCGGCAACCCCACCATTGAATGTGATGTATTGCTAGAGTCCGGTGTGATTGGTCGTGCGGCGGTACCATCCGGCGCATCGACCGGCTCGCGTGAAGCCATTGAGCTGCGCGACAAGGATCCAAAGCGCTACCTTGGCAAGGGTGTGTTGCGGGCGTGCGAACACGTCAATACCGAGATTTGTGAAGCGATCATCGGCCTCGATGCGACCGAGCAGGCGTTTATCGATCGCACCATGATTGAGCTCGACGGCACGGAATCAAAATCGCGCCTAGGCGCAAATTCAATCCTTGCGGTTTCGCTGGCGTGTGCAAAAGCCGCCGCCGATGAGTCGGGTTTGTCGCTGTATCGTTATCTGGGTGGTGCGGCACCGATGCAAATGCCGGTGCCGATGATGAATATCATCAATGGCGGGGCACATGCGGATAACCCGCTCGACATCCAGGAGTTCATGATTATTCCGGCCGGCCTGCCGACTTTCCGCGAAGCGTTGCGCGCCGGTGTCGAGGTATTTCATACGCTGAAAAAAATTCTGCACGCCGAGGGTCACAACACCAACGTTGGTGACGAGGGCGGCTTTGCGCCGAATTTGCCAAACAACGAAGCGGCGATTCAATATGCAGTGAAGGCGATTGAGGAAGCCGGTTATGTCGCCGGTCAGGATATTTTGATCGGTCTGGATTGCGCGGCTTCTGAATTTTACAAAGACGGCAAGTACCGCTTCGAGGCGGAGAAATTGAACTTCACGGCCGCACAGTTTGCCGATGTGCTCGCAACCTGGTGCGATAAATATCCAATTGTTTCAATCGAAGACGGTATGGCCGAAAACGATTGGGATGGCTGGGCAAATCTGACCCAAAAATTGGGCAAAAAAATTCAACTGGTCGGTGATGATCTGTTTGTGACCAACACCAAAATATTGCGCGAGGGCATTCAGAAGGGTATCGCCAATTCGATTCTGATCAAGGTTAATCAGATTGGTACCCTGTCTGAAACATTTGCAGCCATTGAGATGGCCAAGCGCGCGAACTATACCGCCGTCATTTCGCACCGCTCGGGCGAGACCGAGGACACCACCATCGCCGATATCGCCGTGGCAACCAACGCGCTGCAAATCAAAACCGGTTCTGCCTCGCGATCGGACCGCATGGCCAAATACAATCAATTGTTGCGTATCGAAGAAGAACTCGGTGATGCCGCAAGTTATCCCGGCAAGTCGGCGTATTACAACCTGCGATAGTCCTTCCGGGATGCCCAACCTAACCGCATGAAGTACCTTCCGCACACGTTGATCGTACTCATCGTCGCCATCCAATATCCGCTGTGGATTGGCAAGGGCAGCTGGTTGCGGGTTTGGGAAGTGAATAAACAGCTTACGCAGCAAAAAGAGAAAAACATCAAACTCGCCCAGCGCAACGCAGGGTTGGATGCCGATGTTCGAGACTTGAAAGAAGGTCTGGTTGCCGTCGAAGAGCGTGCCCGCGTTGAGTTGGGCATGATCAAGGCCAATGAAACGTTTTACCAAATCATTGATAACGCCAAAGACGGCGCAAAAAATGCGACACCGTCAAAAGGCAAACGCGAGATCCAGTAAGCCGTTTCAGACAAAAACGCCTGAAACTGCCCGCCCAATAAGGCGTTTATGAATTTAGCCGCCATCAAGAAATATTGTGCATCGCTCCCGCACGCGACCGCCGATGTGAAGTGGGGGGCGGACCATGTGTATTCCATTGGCGGAAAAATGTTTGCGGTTGCGTTCGTCAGCAAGCTGCGCGGTACGTTTGTCGCTTTTAAGGTCGATGACGGGCGTTTTCTTGAATATACCGACCGCCCCGGCTTTGTCCCGGCACCCTATCTGGCGCGTGCAAAGTGGGTGCAAATCACCGACATCAAGAGTATTGATGCGGCTGAAATAAAAACCCTGATCGCACGATCCTATCGGCTGGTGGCGCGCAAGCTGACCAGGAAACAACAGCGCGAGCTTGGGTTGATTGACTAACGCGTCGCCATTTTGCCGCCGGCTGTCTTCGCCACCAATTTCACAAACGCCGCGTCTAGGCCGCCAATGTCGAAGCTTTTTCCAACAATTCTCCCCTCGCGATCAAGCAGGATCAATACGCTGGTGTGATTGAACTCGCCGCTGTCGAGCTCGCGATATTGGATGCCCAGGATTGCCGCAAGTTTTCGCGTACTGGCAGCATCGCTGCGTGCCAGCGTCCAAACATTGGTGTCTATGTGTCGCTCTCCCGCTATTGCCCTGAGCGCCGCAGGGTCGTCGCGTACGATGTCAAAACTGACCATGAGCACGGGGACTTTATTGCGGATGGCGCCGGGCAGTGCACCTTCTGTCCGCTTTAGCGACGCCACAATGCGTGGACAGACAAACTGGCAGTTGCTGTAGAACATCGTCACCAGCAAGGGGCTGCCACGAAAACGGTCGATAGAAAATTCGCGATCCGCCTGATCCACCAGTGGGACGCTGAGTTGATAAATAGAATCAGTTTTAACTGTGGCGTTGCTCGTGTTGGACTCTTCCCCGACCGGGTGCGCGGCAATACTGAAAGTACATGCCAATGTGCAAACCAAAATACATATGGTCTCCACAACGCGATGTGCGGTATGTGTGAATTTCATTTCTTCACCTCAGAACGATCTGTGGGGCTGGCCGCTTTCGCGCAGCGAAAGCCAAGGTTACGTGTGGAATCGATGGCGCTCAATGACGACAACAACGCAATGCGCATTAGCACAGCATAGTTGTCGCGATCCTTAAGGCTGATCGCGCCTGCGCCACAGAACTGCAGTTTGTCGGGGTCGCCCTGGTTGCGGCTATCAGCAGAAACGAGCAGTGCGTTGAAATCATCAACCCATTCCCAAATGAGGCCGTGCATATTGCGCACACCATAAGCATTGGCCGTGCCACCGACGCCCGGTAGTGATCCTGTCGAAGGCTGGCTATACCACTTGAGGATGCCAGCGCGCCAAGCCGGGTCAGCCCGTGCGTCTTTCACGCTCAAATCTGCGGCGGCGACTAATTCCCACTCAAGCCAAGTGGGTAGTCGCGCGCCTTCGGACTCACAAAAGGCTTGGGCTGCAAACCAGCTGACGTTGGTTACTGGCTGGTTTGGGCCGGCCTCAGTGCCGAGGGTTGTCGATGCCGACCACCGCGCCAGATAGCCGCGATCCGCAAACACCCTTGGGACGTTGCCAAGCTGCCACTTGGGATTGCGTTTGACGAATGCGAGGTACTCGACATTGGTAACCGGCGTATCGCGCATCGCAAACGCCGCCACCTTGGTCAACGCTGTGTTTGCACTGATCGCGGCGTCGTTTGCCAGCACGCTGCTAAACGTGCCGGGCTCGATTGGCACGTAGTTGGCAGCACCGTCGGCGGCATGCACAGCCGCCGCCTGCGCGCCTTGAACAAATGCCAGCACAACGACTGCCGCCAGCTGGAAGCGGCGCGCCCTTTGCGCGAATTTCTTTGCGGGTTTCATGCGGCTTGGCACAATCACTAATGTGCCGGGGCTGCCGACGGTGCGGGCTGTGCACGAACTTTCTTGACCTCGTCAGCGGAGATGCGCGCACCTGAGTTGCCCCAGCTGCCATACACATATGTGAGGATATTGGCGACCTCGTCGTCATTGAGTTGGTTCATCGGTGGCATGACGGAGTTGTATTCCTTGCCATTGACGACCACTTTCCCTGCAAGTCCGTGCAGCACCGTGCTGATAATCCGTTTTGTGTCGCTGGTGAGGTAGTCCGACTTCGCCAGCGGCGGAAACACATTTGGCAAACCCTGCCCATTGGCCTGGTGGCAGACAGAACAAGTGCCAGTGAACAGCACCTTGCCCGCGTTGATCTGATCTTGTTGTGTCAGCGTTCCACCAGCCGCCGCCGCCGTTGCCTTGGTGACTGCGGCCAAGCTCGGCTCTGCGCGGTCACCCAGATACACCGCATCAAGTTCTTTACCTGAATAGATCGCTTTGTTTTCAGGACCATCGACTTTCAGAATTGCCAACGCGCCTTTGTTGAATGCGCGAAAGATGGAGTGATCAACCAGCACATAACTGCCCGGTACTTCGGTTCGGAACTCAACGACGGCAGCACCTCCCGCCGGAATTAAAGTGGTTTGTACATTGTGCTGAATGTTGCTGCCACCTTCGTAACGCACGTTGTCAAAGATTTCGCCGATGACGTGAAAACTGGAAACCAAATTGGGGCCGCCATTGCCGACGTACATACGAACCTTCTCGTTCGTTTTGGCCTGAAGCGCTTTGTCACCTGTCATGGAGCCTTCGGCACCGTTGAATAGCACGTACGTGGGCCGTTCGTCGATCGCTTTCTCCATATCAAACGGTTGCAGGCCTTTTTCGCGATATTTGCCGGTGGTGTAAAAATCACCTTGCATCACATAAAACTCGTGATCCACCTTGGGCAATCCGCCCGGGGGTTCGACCAAAATCAAACCGTACATGCCGTTGGCGACGTGCATGCCAACCGGTGCAGTCGCGCAGTGGTAAACGTAGATACCTTCGTTGAGTGCTTTGAACGAAAACTGCGACTCGTGACCCGGCGCCGTAAAGCTCGATGCTGCGCCGCCGCCGGGGCCGGTGACACCGTGCAGGTCGATGTTGTGCGGCATTTTGCTGGTCGGGTGGTTCTTCAGGTGAAATTCGACTGTGTCGCCCTGACGCACGCGGATAAAGCTGCCGGGGACGGTGCCACCGAAGGTCCAGAAGGTGTAACTCACACCTTCCGAGATCTGCATGTCCTTCTCGATAACTTCGAGCTCAACAATAACTTTTGCCGGGTACTTCCGGTTTGTTGGTGGCGGAACTTTCGGTGGGCTGGTGAGTATTGCGCGAATCGGCTTACCCTGTGGCGGGCCGAAGTCGCCCGGTGCACGAGGCTGTTTGACTTGTGCGGATGCGGTCGTGGACAGTAGGTAGGCTAGTGCGACAAAGGCAGCTGCAGCGACAATACGCAATGGGTTCATGTCGAACTCCTTTCGAGAGCGCCTGCCAAATGATGGCAAGTGGTGAATTAGCCAGACGATAGGGCTGGCGAAAGAAATGACGCGACCGCGGGGATTAGCGGTGCGGCGAAATGTTATATGAAAGTGCTTGTTTGGCGGGCCTCTTCGGGCAAAAGTGCCTGAAAACGTCCGTGGATATTGGGTTCTATTGGTTGGTTAGAGATCGTGTTTGCGAGGATAGTATTAGTCGCCTTTGCCACCGAGGGCCTTGTCTCCCAGCTGTCCGCCGGTGAGCAAAAGGCTGCACATGGCGGCGGCCAGTGCCGCGATCGCCCACAAAATGAAGAAACCCGACGAGTAAATCGCAGTTCGCGATGCGCGCACGTGCTCGCCAAGCACCACCAACTCCATCGGATCAACCAGGGTAAAAATGATGCCGATACCAATCCCGGCCGCCACAAACGATGGCCACAAAATTGATAACGTCAGGCGCAGCATGATCAGCTCTTTCCTGCTGGCGAAATTTGCAGCACCGGTACCGGCCTGGCATCAACCAGAATTTCCTTTTGCAGACGCCACTGTTTTTGTGCGTCCTCAATCAACACGTTCCACTTGCCTGCGCCGAGCACAGGCAGTTTGCCGGCATAACCGTTTACGCCCAGAGACAGTGAGATGATCTTGTCCTCGCCACTGCGTGTTGCGTGTACCAACCCGACGCTGATTGCAGCAGGTAGTGCCTGACCGTCGGTACGGCTCAGGGCGACAACGAGACGATCGTTGATTTGATCAAAGTTCACGGTTGCTGTGACACCGATCTGCCGTGCGACGTCATCGCGATGAAGAGACTGATTGATCGTTTTGCCCTGCTTGTAATAGTCGTCCACCACCAGCCCGTCTTGTCCCGACACGGCGAGGTACAACGTGACAAACCCCGCCACCACCACTATCGCCGGACCTGACATCAACAGCCATGGCCACGGTTCCTGGTACCAGGGACGGGTATCGAGCGCATCGGTTTTAATCATGGGAACCTCAAGGTTTGTAAAAGGCGGATTTTTCGTGCAGGCTGAAGTGGTCCGGCGCGGCACGGCCGGCAGCGTCAACCGCGGTGATATCGAATTCGATACGACTGAAACCTTTTGGTGCAGCGCTACCGCTGGCACGCAATTGGACGGCAATGACGCGTGATGAGGCGGGGCCGATTTCGAGTGGCTGGGTGACGCCGACAACCGTCAAGCCTTCGATGCCGCGCGCACTGACCACAAAGCGTTGCGGGCGCTCTTGGGTATTCATCACTTGCAGGCGATAGACGTTTTCAAACTTGCCGTCTTCGACTTCGCGGGCAAGCGAGGTTCGATCCCGAATCACGTCAACCTTGACCGGCGCGCGGTTCCACAGTGAAAAGCCGGCGGCAAAAATAATCGCCCAAAGTGCCGCGGTGTAAATCATCACCCGTGGCCGGAAAACGCGGACGAGCATTTCGCGCCAGCCGTAGTGGCGATCCATCGCATTTAAGGTTGCGTAGCGGATCAAGCCCTGCGGATAACCCATTTTGTCCATCACCTGATTGCAGCCGTCGATACACGCTGCGCAGCCGATACACTCGTACTGCTGGCCGTCGCGAATATCGATGCCGGTCGGGCATACCTGCACACAGATATCGCAATCAACACAATCTCCCAGCCCCTTGGCTTTGTAGTCGGCAGTCTTGCTGCGCGCACCGCGCGCCTCACCGCGCGTTGCGTCGTAAGTGATGACGAGGGTGTCGCGGTCAAACATGGCGCCCTGAAAACGTGCATAGGGACACATGTATTTACATACTTGTTCCCGCATCCAGCCGGCGTTGCCGTAGGTGGCGAAGCCGTAGAACAGCATCCAGAAGAGTTCCCAGCCGGCGAGCTGCCAGGTCAATATCTGCATGCCGAGTTCACGAATCGGCACAAAGTAACCGACCAGCGTGAATCCGGTCCACAGCGACAACCCGATCCAGACCATATGCTTTCCAGTCTTGGCGGCAATCTTGCGTGCCGACAATGGTGCCTGATCGAGCTTCTTTTGTTTGACATGACCGCCCTCAAAGGCGCGCTCAATCCACAGAAAAATCTCGGTATAGACGGTTTGCGGGCAAGCATACCCACACCAAAGGCGACCGGCAACGGCGGTGAACAAAAACAGCGAGTACGCGCAGATCAGCAGCAGCACCGTCAGGTAGATAAAATCCTGCGGCCAGAACACAATACCGAGAATGTAAAACTTGCGTGCGGCCAGATCGAACAACACCGCCTGCCGGTCATTCCAGTACAGCCACGGGGTGCCGTAATAAACAAGTTGGGTGAGTACCACCAGCGCCCACCGCCACTTGGCAAACCAGCCGCTGACCGCACGCGGATAGATTTTCTTGCGTACCTCGTACAGCGCTTCCTCGACTTCGGGTGCGTCGACGATGCCCGGTACGATCGGGATGACCTTTTGCCCGTTGCCTGAAATGGCCATCCGTTTTCCTTGTCTGCTGCGCTATTTCTTGCTGCCGTGTTTGGTCGATGTCGACGCAGGCGGCGGCTCGGCTGCCGCCGACACCGCCTCTGCTGCCACCACCGGGGGTTCTCCTCCTCCCAGACTGTAGACGTAGGCCGCCAGCACATGCAGCTTTGCCTCACCAAGCCGATCAAGTTGCGCGGGCATGGCATTGATGCGTCCGAGGGTGATCCC
>JANMNT010000162.1:0-12688 GCA_031368465.1 Burkholderiales bacterium | reverse complement strand
GTTGGATAAAACGTGAACTCGACGCCTGCAGCAAGGCCAGCAGTGGCCGGCTTGAGGTTGTATTTGATGCGCATATCGCGCCGGTTTCACCGCGCATCGCCAAACCGACCGAGCTGATCAATGTGGTGGCCACACTGCCCGGTATGCAGCCGGAATCAAAAGAGCGTATTTATGTTGTTTCCGGCCACTACGACTCGATGCCGACGCTGCCGACCGACGGTACCACTGATGCGCCGGGCGCCAACGACGACGCGTCCGGCACGGCCGCGTCAATGGAATTGGCGTGTGTGTTGTCGAAATATCAATTTGATGCGACGCTGGTGTTTATGACGGTGGCCGGTGAAGAGCAGGGCTTGGTCGGTGCGCGATTGTGGGCCACCCAGGCGAAGGGACGCAATGCCAACATCGCCGGCATGATCACCAATGACATCATCGGTAATACCAAGGGTGCCGACGGCACCGTGATCAAAGACCGTGTGCGGCTGTTTGCCGAGGGCGTGCCACCACAAAAAGATTTACCCGACGAGGTCATTACGGCGCTGCGCACAGGCGGCGAGAATGATCTGCCGACACGCCAGCTGGCGCGTCATATCAAGTCGTCCGCAGATCGTTTTCTCAAGGACATCAAGGTTGACGTGATTTATCGCCGCGACCGATATTTGCGTGGTGGTGACCATTTTCCATTTCTCGATCTTGGGTATGCCGCGGTGCGCATGACCGAGCCGGTCGAAAACTGGCAACATCAACATCAGAATCCGCGCATTGAAAACGGCAAACAATACGGCGATTTGCCGGAATTTGTCGACTTCGATTATGTGGCGAAGGTGACGCGGGTGAATGCGGTGGCGTTGGCGTCGCTGGCACTCGCGCCGGCCAGTCCGCGCGAGGTGCAAATGGAAACCATCCAACTCGAAAACAACACAACGTTGCGGTGGAAGGCAAACGTCGAGCCTGACCTCGCAGGTTACAAAATTGTCTGGCGCGACACCACTGCGCCGTTCTGGCAATTCGGCAAAGATGTCGGCAATGTCACCCGCGCAACCATTGATGGGGTGTCGAAAGACAATTTCATTTTCGGTCTGGTGGCGTATGACAAAGACGGCTTTGAAAGTCCGGCAACCTATCCGACGCCGTTCCGGCTGCGGTGACTGTGACGGTCGCAGCCATGGGCCACTAGCCCAAGAAACTCGCCATTCGGCGGGCATTTTCAGGCAAAACATGCTGAAAACGCTTGTCCTGCCTAGAGTTTTGCCAGTCGCGCTGACAGCGCCTCGACGTATTGCGGCAGGTGATGCAGATTCAAATGGGTGCCGCCGTCAATCTTGATCAGCTCGGCTTGAGGCACCAGCGCCTTTAACCGTTCTGCATGCGAATACGCGATCAACTCGTCACGGTCGCCGTGAATGATGCTGATCGGGCCTTTTACATTCGGCAGCCATTCATTGGTGGTGAAGGTATATCGCATCAGCGGTGCCGGCAGCCATGAATAATAATCACGCCGCATTGCGTCGATATTGTAGAAGGGTGATACCAACACCGTCCAATCGGCGTTGACTTCGGTTGCCAATTTTGCCGTCAGCGTGGTACCGAGCGACCGGCCAAAGACAACGCGCTTTTTGCCTTCGTATTGTGGTGCGATGGTTTTCCACGCCGTCATCACATCAGCGTGCAGCTGCGGTTCATTGTCGATGCCGCCGGTACTCTTGCCGTAACCCCGATAGTCGATCATGAACACGTCAAAATTATTCTTGCGATAGAAGTCGGTGTTTTTTAACCACGACGCCAAATTGCCGCCGTTGCCGTGCAGGAAAAAAATCACGCCCTTGGCATCGGGCTGTTTGAAATGCAACGCGGAGAGGTTGGCACCCTCCACCGGTATCGTGACCTCGGTGGTGCCGGCGAGTGTGAACGAATGCGTCGCCGGCAGCGGCACCGGCCGGAATATCAGACTCTCCTGACCGACATAAAACGACCCCGCCACGCCGCCGTAAAGCAGCGTGCCGGCAACAACAACCGTGGTAAAGCCACGCACCGCCCGCGCGCGCAGCAAGCGCCGCGGGGCGGTCGGTCCGCTTGTTTTGCCGCCGCTACCGTTGGAATTAGAAGCTGCCAAGGAAGTCCATCTTGCCGACTTCAACGCCGTTGTGGCGCAGGATGGTGTAGGTCGTCATCACGTGGAAATAAAAATTCGGCATCGCCCAATTGACCAGATACGCCTGTCCTTTGAAATGCATGGTGCGACCGCCGGGGGTGATGGTGATATCAAAATCTTCTTTGCCGTCGATTTGTTCCGGTTTGAACGTCGCGATAAATGCCAGCGTCTTATCGATGCGGGCATAGAGATCGGCAAACGAGGCTTCCTTGTCCTCAAACGTCGGAATCTCCTGGCCGCTCATGCGCGCACAGGCGCCTTTGGCGACGTCGGTGGCGATCTGCACCTGCCGGGTTAACGCAAACATATCGGGTGCGAGGCGTGCATTAAGCATTACCGACGGTTCTATTTTTTTGGCGATGGCAAAGTCCTCGCCTTTTTTCAGGATGTCTTTAAGATTGGTAAGCATTTTTTGAAATGCCGGAACCGAGGCTTGATACATAGACAGTGACATGGTGTTCTCCGTGGAAATGAACCCCGATTTTATCGGGAACTTTGGATTGATTACGCGGAAAAACAACCAATGGATGTGCCCATAAGCTGTATCGGCGCGAATTCGGGCCGATTTGGGCACCAAATTCTGCGTTTCGTCGCATCGCGGTTTAAAAGACCTGCGTCCCAATCCAAACTGCATGCACATGTCGTCAAACGCAACAAACAAGGCAGTAAAACCAACAACGCAGTACGTCGAACCACGCAAAGGAATGAGCATGAAAAACCACAAATCTTATGGCGCAACAAATTTTGTGACAACCGCGATGTTATCGCTGCTTGTTGTCAGTATCCACATTGCCGGCTTTGAGCTGCTTGCGTCAAACGATATCGAAGCCGTCAGTCAAACATCGCAGTCATACGCGCCTTCGCAAGCGCAAAATAACGCCGAGCAGAAAATTGAGACCATTGTTGTCACGGCAACGCGCCTGTAAGCACACCATGGGCGCGCCGCGCCGTCTGCCATAATCAAGCTCCGTAGAAACCACATCGCGAGTTGAAACATGGCACGTAAACGCCCCACATGGCCGGAAGGCCGCATTGTCAACCTCGAACACACCTCGACTGTTCTCAAGGGTAACGCACTTGGCGACCCGCATGTCCGCAAGCTGGCCGTCTGGCTGCCGGCGCAATACGACGAAGATTCCACAAGAGGCCGCGGTAAACGTTTTCCGGTTTTTTATGATCTGGTCGGCTTTATGGGGTCCGGGCTGGCGCACATCGGCTGGAAGGGGTTTGATGAAAATATCCCCGAACGTGTCGCGCGCATGATCCACGACGGCAAGATGGGGCCCGCCATCATTGTATTTCCGGATTGTTTCACCTCGCTTGGCGGTAATCAATACATCAATTCATCGGCCATTGGCAATTACGCCGACTACCTGACCCGCGAGCTGATCCCGTTTGTTGATCGCGAATTTCGCACGCTCGCCACACGCGAGCACCGCGGCTGCTTCGGCAAATCATCCGGCGGCTACGGCGCCATCATTCACGGCATGAAGTACGCGAAGTATTGGGGTGCGGTGGCCAGCCACTCGGGTGATGCGTATTTTGATTTTGTGTACATGAACGATTGGCCGCGCACACTCACCGAACTGACCAAACACCGCACGGTAAAGCGCGTCAACGGCGCGTACGATGTGTTGAAAGAGGAGAAACGCGCCGCGCTCGGCGTCGACGATGGGCGCGTGAAGAATTTTTTGCAATACGCCTGGAAAAAAGACAAGTTGTCCGACGGCGAGGGTCATGCGCTGATGATTATCGCCATGGCAGCAAGCTACGACACCGACCGCGCCGCGCCGTTGGGCTTTCGCCTGCCGTTTAATCTCGAAACCGGCGAATTGATTCCGGCGCGGTGGAAGGCGTGGCAAAAACACGACCCGATCAATCTGGTCACGCAGTATCGCGACAATCTGAAATCGCTCAAGGCGATCTATGTCGATTGCGGCTGGCGCGATCAATACGCCATTCACTTTGGTGCTCGCATTTTATCCAAGCGCATGAAGCTGGCGGGCATCAAACATGTGTACGAAGAGTTTGACGACACGCACTCAGGAATCGACTATCGTATTGAGACCAGCTTACCGGTCTTGCATAAAGCGCTGAAGGGCTGAAAGACCTGGTGCTGAAGATCCAAGCGCTGATGCAGATTCTTGGCGGTGGGTTTGCAGCGGTTTACGCGTTGCAGTCGATGATAAAGGGCGCGATCAACATTGGTGGCAAGCACCAGCCATTTGTGGCCCGCTACGCCGACGAGCCGGGTTTGTTCGTATTTGGCGTGCTGTTCATACTGGCGCTCGGGATCGGCTGCGCCGGTGCGGGACGGCAGATGTGGCGCAAGAAATCAGACGTCCAATAGTCACGCCGCCAACCGGATCGGTATACGTTTTTCTTCCACTGCGTGGCACGCCACCTGCCCGCCATCTGGCGCGGTGATCATTGCCGGTGCTTCCGATTTGCAGCGATCATTCGCGTACGGGCAGCGTGGATGAAAGGTGCAACCGGATGGCGGGTTTAGCGGATTCGGCACCTCACCCGCAACCGGTGTGCGTTGTTTGCCGGTCATCTTCAGATCGGGAATCGCCGACAAAAGCATCTGCGTGTACGGGTGTAACGGCCGTTTGAAAATCATTTTGGTGTCGGCGACCTCGACCAGCCGGCCGAGGTACATGACACCAACACGCGTGGAAATGTGCGACACCACCGCCAGATTGTGCGAAATAAACAGGTAGGTCAGGCCGTATTGACGCTGCAGGTCTTTCATCAGGTTCAGGATTTGCGCCTGCACCGAGACGTCGAGCGCCGAGGTTGGTTCATCACACACCAGAAACTCCGGATTGGATGACAACGCACGGGCAATCGAAATACGTTGACGTTGGCCGCCGGAAAACTCGTGCGGGAATTTTTCCTGATCCAGCGGCGACAAACCAACCTGGGTGAGCAATTCATCAACACGTTTTTTGATCGCGACAGGATCACGCATGATGCCGTGCGCGACAATCGGCTCGGCAACAATCCGGCCGACCCGCCAGCGCGGATTCAGGCTGGCATACGGGTCCTGAAAAATCATCTGGAATCGTTTGCGCAGCTGTTGTTGCTCGCTGGTGCCGGCCTTGGCCATATCAACGCCATCAAAAATCACCTCGCCGCGTGATGGCGCATACAGGCCGCAGACCACGCGGGCGATGGTTGATTTACCGCAACCCGATTCACCGACCAGCGACAGGGTCTCACCGCGATTGATGGTGAACGATACACCATCAACGGCCTTCAGAATTGATTTTGGCTGACCTTCCAACACACGGTTTAACCACGGCTTGGAAACGTCGAATTCGCGTGCGACATCGCGCACCTCAAGCAGCACTTTATTGGTCGGACTGTTCATGCCATCACCGTTTGTTTGTTTTTATCTTGCGCATACAACCAGCAGGACGCCTGTGTTGCGCCGGCGGGCAGCAGTCCCGGCCGCTCCGTGGTACACCGGGCACCGATTTCCTGTTTGCGGGTGCAGCGCGGGTTGAATGCACAACCGGTCGGAATGGCGTTCAGACGCGGCATCGAACCGTCGATTTGTGTCAGGCGCTCAACTTCATCGCCCAGCGTTGGAATCGCGCCCATCAGGCCGACGGTATAAGGGTGTTTGGGTTTGTGAATCACATCCGCCACCGGCCCGATTTCGGCGATGCGACCGGCGTACATCACCGCAACGCGATCGGCGGTTTCGGCGATCACACCCATGTCGTGCGTGACCAGCAACACCGAGGTGCCGTGTTCGCGGCACAGTTTTTTCAGCAGCGTGATGATTTGCGCCTGAATCGATACATCCAGCGCCGTGGTGGGTTCATCGGCGATGATGAGTTTGGGTTGTGCGGCGAGGGCCAATGAGATCACCACGCGCTGACGCATGCCACCGGAGAATTGGTGCGGGTAATGGTCGATGCGTTTTTCGGCTGCCGGAATGCCGACCTCGTTGAGCAGATCGATGGCGCGCTTTTTTGCCTCTTCCGGCGTGACCGGTAAATGTGTCAGGATCGTCTCGGTGATTTGCCGGCCGATGGTGTAAAGCGGATTGAGCGAGGTTAGCGGATCCTGAAAAATAGCACCGATTTCACGGCCGCGGATTTTGCGAAATTCTTCAAACGGCAGGTTATCGATCCGGCGGCCGTTGAGCAATATCTCGCCACCTGCGATGCGACCAGGTGGCTCGAGCAGTCCGATAATGGCCGCACCGGTGAGCGATTTACCGGCACCCGATTCACCCACCACACCCAATACTTCGCCAGGCGCAATGGTAAAACTGATGTCGTCGACCGCCGTCAGCAAACCGCGCCGTGTGGGGAACTGTACGCGCAGATTTTTGACTTCAAGCAATGGTGTTGTCATTTTGGTTTCCACTTCTTTTTGCACTTTCTAAATTAACGCAGTTTCGGGTTCAGGGCGTCGCGCAGCCAGTCACCGATGATGTTGATCGACAGCACCAGAATCACCAGCATCACGCCGGGGAACACGGTGATCCACCACTCGCCCGAAAACAGGAAGTCGTTGCCGATACGAATCAGGGTACCCAGCGACGGCTGCGTGGGTGGCACACCAACACCAAGAAATGACAAGGTGGCCTCGGTGATGATGGCCGTGCCGACGTGTAGCGTGGCGAGCACAAACACCGGTCCCATCACGTTGGGCAATACATGCGAAAACATAATCACCAGCGGCTTGCGACCAATCACCCGCGCCGCCTGTACATACTCTTTGTTGCGCTCGACCAGTGTTGAACCACGCACCGTGCGCGCGTACTGCACCCAACCCGAGGCGGCGATGGCAAATATCAACACATAAACGGCGACATCATCATGCCCGTCTTTGCCCATCACCACGCGCGCGACACCGTCGATCAATAACGCGATCAAAATCGCCGGGAATGACAGCTGAATATCGGCGACGCGCATGATAAATGCATCCACCGCGCCACCGACGTACCCCGAAATCAGGCCGAGCGTGATACCGATAACCATCGACAGTGCCACCGCGCAGATGCCGACCAGTAGTGAAACGCGCGAACCGTACATGATGGTAGAAAGTACGTCGCGACCCTGATCATCCGTGCCGAGAAAAAACGCCGCTTTGCCGGCTTCAGTCCAGGCGGGCGGCGTAAAGGCGTCGAGCAGGTTCAACGTTTTAAGATCAAACGGATTATGTGGCGCAATCAGCGGCGCCAGAAAAGCACCAAGCAGACAGGTCAGCGCCAGAATGGCGGCACCAATGACCAATGGGTGACGTTTGAAGCTGTACCAGAGGTCGCTTTCCAACATGCGTTTGAATGTATCGATCATGTTAATGGCCCCCCGATCCGGATTGCTCGACACGTAGTCGGGGGTCGACCACAAAGTACAAAAGATCAACAATCAAATTTACCGCCACAAAGATAAAGCCGATCAGGCAAAGGTAGGCGGCCATCACCGGAATATCGGCAAATTGCACCGCTTGGATAAACAGCAACCCCATGCCCGGCCACTGGAACACGGTCTCGGTGATGATGGCAAAGGCAATAATGCCGCCCAGCTGCAAACCGGTAATCGTGATGACCGGCACCAGTGTGTTCTTGAGGGCGTGGCCAAAATGCACCGCGTTGTTGGTCAGTCCACGGGCACGGGCGAACTTGATGTAGTCGGTGCGCAACACCTCGAGCATCTCGGCGCGCACCAAGCGCATGATCAGTGTAATCGGGTAAAAACCAAGCGTGATGGCCGGCAGAATAATCGCCCGCAATCCTTCGGTAGTCAGAAAGCCGGTCGTCCAAAACCCAAGATCAGTGACCTCACCGCGGCCAAACGACGGCAACCAGCCGAGCCACACCGCAAAAATCAGAATCAGGAATATGCCAATCAAGAAATTAGGCAGCGATACCCCGACCAGCGAACCGGTTAGCAACAATTTGGAGGTCCATTTGTCGCGCTTTAGTGCCGTATAGACGCCCATGGGAATACCGACAAACAAGCCGAACACCGCGGCGGTCATCGCCAACTCCAGCGTCGCCGGCAGGCGCTCGGCGAGCAGCTGGGAAACCGGCCGGCCCAGTCGCAGTGAAATGCCAAAGTTGCCCTGCACGGCATTACCGATAAAGGTGGCGAACTGGACATAAAACGGCTGATCAAGGCCGAGTGACTTGCGCACCTCATCGCGATCTGCCTGGGTCGCTTCGGGCGGCAACATCAACGACACCGGGTCGCCGACAAAATTGAACAGAGAAAAGGCGATGGCGCCCACCGCCAACATGACCAAAATACTTTGAAGTAATCGTCTGACAATAAATGCAAGCATGATGGTCCTTGGGGCTACTTTGCGTTAAAACGGAAAAAATAGGGAATACCGTTCGGCGGCAATACGGCGGAAATATTGGAGCCCGGTTTTGCGCTCATTGCCCACGGAATGATCGGAATGTGCAACGTGACCAGCGGTAACTCTTGATTGACCATCAATAGCGCTTCACGAATGATCGCATCACGTTTTTTCAAGTCATTTTCGATTTTAAACCGATCGACCAAATCATCAAATGCCATGTTCGAATAACGACCATAGTTATTGTCGCCACTTACCCCGTTGGGGACCTGTGTTCGCAGCAAACTTTGAAGCGTGTAAAGCGCATCTGCCGTCGGTGTGGCCCAGCTCAACAAATAAAAGCTGGTATCAAATTTTTGTAGCTTGGGGAACAGATTCGCTGTCTGCACAATATTGGGCGTGGCGTTGATACCGACTCTTGCGAGCATCGGACCGATTGCCTGACAAATATCGGCCGCAGGCTGATTGGCGCCGCAGTCCAGCGTCACCGAGAATCCGTTGGGATAGCCGGCATCAGCAAGTAATTGTTTGGCGCGCGCCGGATCAAACGGCAGACGTTTGTCCGCATCCTTTGAATACCCCTGGTCCTGATTGGTGATGATGGTGCCGGTCAATACCGCCAGATTCCGCATCACCTTGGTTTTGATGGCGTTGGCATCAATGGCGTGTGCAACCGCCTGGCGCACCCGGATGTCTTTCCAGGGGTTTTTGCCTTTCACGTTTGAATACAACAGCTCTTCGCGATGCATATCAAACACCAGGTATTGCACGCGTGACTCAATCCCTGCAATGACGTTGACCTGGCCGCTCGCCTTCAGGCGCGGGATATCCTGCGGTGGCGGATCATTGACGAACTGGACTTCATTTGAGATTAGAGCCGCCATCCGGGTCGGATTGGACTTGATCGGCAACAGCGTGATTTCAGTCAAATTGCCCTTTTCCGGACTGTTCTTGTTCCACCAGTCCGGATGCGCAACCAGCACGGTGCGCACATCGGCCTGTCGTTCTTTCACCATGAATGGTCCGGTGCCGTTGGCGTTACGCGAGGCGAAGGTGTCTTCTTTATCGCGATAATTTTGCGGCACCTCACCTTTGTTTTTTACCGCCCAGGCACGATTCATGATGCGTAGTTGGAACAGGTGATTCGGCAATACCGGATTCGGCTCGCGCATGATCAGGTCAACCGTCAGGTTGTCAACCTTTTGTGCCCGCTCCACGCCCTGCGCCGAAATCTTGTGTTGCGACAGTGTGTGTAATGCGCGTTGCACTGAAAACACCACATCATCCGCGGTGAACGTTGCGCCATCGTGGAACTTGACGTTGGGTCGCAGCACAAATCGCCAGGTGTTTGGTGTCGGCTGGGACCACGACGTCGCCAGCCACGGTACCAGTTTGAAATCCTTGTCACGCCCGACCAAACCTTCGTAAACATTGGACAACAAACGATTGGTCACCGCCAGATTGGCCGAATGCGGATCAAGCGTCTGTGGTTCATCCTGTGTGGCATAACGCAGTGACTTTGCCTCGACGGCAGCTGTCATGCCGCATAACGCGACAACGATGAGCAGACCGACGGCGATGACATGACCTAGGCGCATGGGATGGGCAAACCGAACAATGACCGTGTGGAAAAAATCGCCCGCTGACGAGGCAGCGGGCGCGGAATAATACTACGATATGCGGTGATGCCCGTATGGGCAACCCGCCCGAAACTAATTAATCATGACCCAGCGGGCAACAACACGATTGTCCGGACGATGTACCGCCGACACGTTTTTTCGCATCGCCCAGGGAATAATCTGGTGATGCAAAGGGATATGACCAACGTCGGCTTGATGCAACATCAGTGCTTCGCGGGTGAGCGCCACCCGCTTGGTCACATCGGCTTCGGTTTTTAGCGCCCCGATTGCCGCGTCAACCTTCGGATTCGAATAACCCGAATAGTTTTGTTCGCCGTCGCCACCGCTGACCTTGGTGTGAATCACACTTTGCAGCGTGTAGAGCGAATCAAAGGTCGGCACGCCCCATCCGTAAAGATAAAAACTGGTGTCCATGTTTTGGATTTTTGGGAAGTAGGTTACGCGCGGCATCGAATTCAATTTGATCTTGATGTCGATTTTGGCGAGCATGCCGGCGATGGCGGTGCAGATCTTTTCGTCATTGATGTAACGATTGTTCGGGCAATCAAGCGTGACTTCAAAGCCGTTCGGATAACCGGCTTCTGTCAATAATTTTTTCGCTTTGGCAAAATCGACCGCAGGGCGTTTCTCAAGGTCTTTCGAATAGCCGCGTACTTGTGGCGCGATCATCGACATGGTCGGCAGCGACAATCCGCGCATGACGGTTTTGCCGATGGCGTTGACGTCAATCGCCATCAACATGGCCTGGCGCACGCGCACATCCTTGAACGGATTTTTTCCCTTTACGTTTGAGTAAAGCAACTCGGCGCGACCCTGATCCATGCTCAGAAATACCGTGCGGTTCTCATTGCCCTCGAGGATCTTCAGTTTTGAATTTGCCTTCAAGTTGGTCAAATCCTGCACCGGCGGGTCAAGCACCAGGTCAATCTCGCCTGTGATCAGCGCCGAGACACGTGTGGCATCCTGTTTGATCGGCGTGTAAATCACCTCAGTCACGTTTGATTCACGTTTGCCCCACCAGTTGGAATTGGCAACCAACACTGTCTTGACGTCCGCCTCGCGTGCACGCAACACAAATGAACCGGTGCCGTTGGCGTTGCGTGCGGCATAGGTTTCTTCCTTGTTCTTGAAGTCCTGTGGTTTGGTGACGTTGAATTTAACCGACCACGCGCGGTTCATGATGCGCACCTCGGTCAATTGGTCAAGCAGGGTTGGTACCGGGCCGTTGGTGATGATATCGACGGTCAGGTTGTCAACTTTTTTGGCTTCCTTGATCCCCTGCATGTAGGCGGCGAAGTTCGACGTTTTTTCCATCGCGCGGGTGATGGAGAACACAACGTCATCGGCGGTGAAAGCGGCGCCGTCGTGAAAGGTCACTTTGTCGCGCAACTTGAAGCGCATGGTGGTCGGGTTGATCAGTTGCCATGACGTCGCCAGCGACGGCTCGATCGCCATGGTCCTGCCCCGGTTGACCAATGGCTCATACACATGATCGGCGATCGAATTGTTGAGGCCCTCATTTTGTGCGTGAGGATCCATTGTCAACACATCTCCCTGACTGGCCCAGCGAAATGTTTTGGCGTTGGCAGGAATGGCGGAAACCGCCAGGCAGCCGGCAACCAGCGCGGCAACGGATAACGACGTAAGCGATTTGACGGCATGAATTGGCATAAAAAACCCGGAAAAAGTTTGTTGTTTTGGACGCGCTGCGCGGTGAGGCTGTGCGGCGGCAGCGAAACAAAAAGTGTGCCTGTATCGGCTTGCCAAGTCAATGAAAATCAACGCTTTTTTGCCGTTGGCAGACCTCTCGTAACAGGGGCGGCGGGAACGCTAAAATAGACCATATTGCCCCCAATGTTTTTAAGGACGTCGCATGACCACAATTGTCGTTGTAAAAAAGAATGGCCAGGCCGTCATTGCGGGTGACACGCTCACCACGTTTGGCTCAACCCGTCTTGGCAGCGCCCATGACGCCGCGCCGGAAAAAATCCTCAAACATTTCGGCACATTCTTCGGGATCGCCGGGTCGGCGGCGCACCAAATGGTGCTCGAGAGCATCCTCACCAATCACGAAAAGGCCAAGGATTTTTCATTTAATGGCCGCCACGAGATTTATGAGAGCTTTCGCAAGATTCATCCAATTCTCAAGGAAGAGGCCTACCTGAACACCAAGGAAGAGGACGACGACCCCTATGAGTCGTCGCAACTGACCGCAATGATTGTTAATGCGTCGGGTATTTTTGGTGTTTATTCGATGCGTGAGGTGTTTGAATTTGACCGTTTCTGGGCGATTGGCTCGGGGCGCGATTTTGCATTGGGCGCAATGTACGCCATCTACAACTCGCGTAAAACCGCCAAAGAGATTGCCGAGCTCGGTGTCAAGGCGGGCTGTGAATACGACACCGCCACTGCATTGCCGATGAATTTGGCGAGCGTGAAGTTGGCGAAATCCAGTGGCAGGTAAGACGCCGGCGCCGCCGCTCAAACAGGCGCGGTTGGATAAATGGCTATGGGCGTTTGTGCAGAGGGAAGAGCAGGGGCCCCGCGTGCGGGGATGCGACCCGGTGCG
>JANMNT010000298.1:0-2396 GCA_031368465.1 Burkholderiales bacterium | reverse complement strand
CCTTCCATGCCCGGAAAGTTTTTGTATAACGACATTGCCGGCAGGATATTGCCGCCGGTTGCGATTTCGATGCCGTGGCGTTTCAGGTCAAGGTCGGCGATCTTGAACGGATTTCCGCCGCCGGCCCACGAGATCCAGATTATTTTTCGGCCCGGACGGGTTTTCAGCCGGTCGATCAAACGCTGCGCGCCGGGTGTGAAATCGTTGGTTGACGGCGGCAGATATTCTTCGTGGACCACTTGGGCACGCTTGAGTGCGCCCTTGAATGCGTGTACGCCTTCGCGGCCAAATGCGTTGTCCTGAGCCAGCGTGGCAATACTCACATTTGCTTGATCCTGCGCCACCGCGTTCGAGATGGCGTCTTGGGAACTGTTGCGGCCGGTTCGGAAAATGTAACGATTCCACTTTGCGCCGGTGATTGAATCGGCAACGGCCGGTTCGATGATAAGGATTTTTTTATACTCCTCGGCAACCGGTAACAATGACAAGGTCGATCCCGATGCGGCAGCACCAACGGCAAGATCGACCCTGTCATCGGCATAGGCGGCAGCCAACTCGGCTTTTGCAACGTCTGCTTTGCCCTTGCTGTCGCGCTCAATCACCACCAACTTGCGACCGGCGACCATCATCGTGCCGTTTGTTGCGTATTCCAAGCCGATTTTGAAGCCAACCTGCGTCTGTTTGAAATAGGCCTCCAATGGGCCGGTACGTTCGTAAACCAAGCCGATGCGTATGTCTTTGGGTTGCGCGAGAAGGTTGCTACCGACCATCAACCAGGGCAGGGTGATCGCGTATAACACCTTCATTGTTAGGCAGTTTCTGTTCATTGGTGGTGCATGCCTCGGGTCGCCGCGATGGCGTTGGTAATCGTCTGCCTGGGTATTGTGATACTTCCAGGCGGTTTTTGTTGCGCGTTTGCAACGCTACTTGCGGCTGGCAAATTTCTTTGTTAACATTAATTCAACAACTAGTGAATTTTAGCGACTATTTGCGCTTTTGTGCAAGTGGTCAGCGAAATCGAATGACACCTTACCGAGGAGAAATACCCATGAAAGCAAAAACGCTCAGTATTGCCATTGCCGCACTGTTTGCAGCAGCCGGCGCCGCGCACGCGCAGCAGTCGGCGTCACCCAAGCCGGCCGCCCCGGTCGCCGCTGAAAAGGTCGATGATGGCAAGGTTGAAAGCATCGTCGTGACCGCACGTCGCCGCGAGGAGTCGCTGCAGGATGTACCCGTTGCGGTGACGTCGTTTTCAGGGCAACAGCTGAAAGAGCTGAATGTCCAGAATCTGGGCGACCTGGACGGAAAAGTTCCCAACCTGACAGTGTTTGCCGCGCGCGGAAACAATTCGACGATAACGGCCTATATTCGCGGCATCGGCCAGGCCGACCCGCTGTGGGGCGTTGACCCCGGCGTCGGCATCTACCTGGACGACGTGTACATCGCGCGGCCCCAAGGTGGGCTGCTCGATGTGTTCGACGTGCAGCGGATCGAAATTCTGCGCGGCCCGCAAGGCACCCTTTACGGCAAGAACACGATTGGTGGTGCGATCAAGTATGTGTCGAACCCGTTGCGGAAAGAGCCATCGGCATCGGTCTCGCTGGATGTCGGCAACTTCAAGCAGCGCGACGTCAAAGCCAGCATCGGCGGTGGAACCGACAACGGCGTGATTCGCGGCCGCGTGTCCGTCGCGTCTTTGCAGAATGATGGCTTCGGCAAGAATTTGAGTACGGGAAAACCGGTCAGCAACCAAGACACACAGGCAGCGCGCGTGTCGATCGGTTTCTATCCTGATGGCGTCCCGTTTACGCTCGTCGTTTCCGCTGATCGCGTCGAGGATAAGTCTGGCGTACGCGGCGGCAAGCGTCTGGCCGTCAGCCCCCTCGCGCCGGTGCCGTTGACCTCAAGCAACTACGACATCAACAGCGGCATGCCCGAGCCCGACAAGAATTTCACGAACCTCTCCGGCGTGTCGGCAACCGCCACCTGGATCGCGTCCGACCAATGGACGCTCAAGTCGATTACCTCTTCACGCAAATCGGATACATACACCACGATCGACTTCGATATGCTGCCGGCGATCGTCGCCGACGTGTTTGCCACTTACAAAGACAAGCAAACGACGCAGGAATTCCAGGCTACCTACGATAATGGCAGCGGCTCATCGGGCGTGATGGGCGCATATTACTTCAAAGGCGATGCGGGCGGCGAGGTATTCAACAACTTCTTGAATCGAGCGGGATTATTTGGTCAAACCATCGTCACGGTATACACGAAAAGCACCGCACTCTACGGCGACTTGACCCGTGGTGCGCGGGTGATCGGAGAGCCGAGCCGCCGCGTCTATGAGCCCGTCTTCGCCCTGGTGGTCCAGGGCGAGAAGCAGCTCGTGCTGG
>JANMNT010000281.1:0-10583 GCA_031368465.1 Burkholderiales bacterium | reverse complement strand
TGTTGCGTTCGCGGGGAGACCAACACTCGTCGATCAAGCGTTGGATCAATGACGCTGATCGCGCACTTGCGGAATTGCAGGCCGGTTCAATTGCGGTTGCAGAAACCGGGCTCGAGCGGGACAAACTTGCCGCCGCATATGACGCTGTTAGCCGGCTAAACGACAACGCACCAATCGCGCTCGATCAAGACGCGCAGGCGCGCGATGTTGCGCACAAAAAATCGCTGCTTGATACTGCGCTTCAGGTGGCGCGTTCGCTCGACGCGAGACTGACGCATCTGGACGGACTGATTGCAGAAACCAATGCCGGCGATACTGCGGCGTGGCACGCACTACCACCCGTTGCTGATACAAAAATCGCCGCGTTGTTGACCACACGATTTGAATCCATCCGGCGCACACAACAGCAAACACGGCAGGGTGCCGAGCGCGCGGCAAAGGACGTATTGGTTGAAAAAGACAAGGCGCGGCGTCAAGTGAAAATGTCCAACCTTGCTGAATTGCTTGCGGCGGCGGAAGCGGCGCTCTCGTCGGGTCATATCGTTGACGCAACCGCATCGCTTGCATCAGTCGAAGCCGCGTTGAAGGGATTGACCGTCAATCATCAAATGCAAAGTCGTATCGACGCACTCAAGGCTGAAATAACCCGGCTCAAGGGTTGGCAGCATTGGGGCGGCGGCCGGGTGCGCGAAGATCTGGTTGTTGAAGCTGAATTGCTGGCCAAAGCCATTACCGACGAAAAGCTGCATATAAAATCGCATGCGGACGCGATTGAAAAATTGCGCGAGCGTTGGAAGGAACTCGACAAGCTGGGCGGTGCCACGAGTCGCGAGTTATGGTCCAGATTCGACAACGCGCTCAAGACCGCATACCTGCCGGTATCCGCACAACTTGCAAAGCTGAAGGCAGTTCGTCAAGAGAATCTTGCGGCGCGTAACAAATTGATTGCGGGGCTCGATTCCTTGCTGCCTGCCGGTGCCGGCGCAGCGCCGACCGATGGACTGCGTGAATTGGCGCGCGCGCTTGAACATTTTCAGGGTGAATGGCGAAAGCTTGGGCCGCTTGAGCATACTGTTCCGCACAAAGCACAGGCGGCGTTGCAAGATCGGATGAAGACCGCGGTGGCAAGGCTCGAGACACCGTTAAATGAAAGCCGCCGACTAGAGGCGAACAAACGTGAACAGCTGATCACCCGTGCGAAGGCGCTTGGCGGCGAAAACCAGCCGCGCGATGCCATCAATAAAGTGCGGGAATTGCAGGCAGAATGGCAGCAGCACGCAAAGGCGCTGCCATTGCAGCGCAATGTTGAAAATCGCCTGTGGAATGAATTCAAAACCGCCACTGACGCCATCTTTCTGGCACGGGATGCCGCCAACAATGCCCGCGATGCGGTGTATCACGACAATGCAAAAGTACGCAATGAACTGATTGGGCGTGTTGAGGCGCTTGGTGCAGATAGTGCGCCGGGCGATATCAAGCGCACCATTTCGGAGGTCGATACTGCGTGGCGGCGGACCGGTGAGGCGCCTCGTAACATTGCGAACAAGCTTGAACAACGTTTTCGCGACGCGCGCGAAAAGGCGCAGTTGTTACTGGCCGGCAGTGCCACGCGCACATGGCACAAAGCCTGCGATGTGCTGGCGGCAAAGCTGGCGCTTTGTGCCGCAGTCGAATCAGCCAACAGCATGTCGGCAGGCAACGAAGCAGAAAGCTGGTCGGCATTGCCCGAGTTGACGCCGGCCTGGGAAAAACCGCTGCGCGTGCGATTTGACGCGGCAATTGGCGGGCAGGTGCATGCAGCCCGAGCAGGCGCGACAAACGATGGAGACCTGCTCAATCTGGAAGCGGCACTGGATCTGGCGTCACCATCGGCGTTCCAGCCGGCGCGGCGCGAAATGAAGCTGCGGGCAATGAAAAATGCGATTGAGGCGCGTCAAGTGGTGACGATCTCGAACACCGACATTGAACAATGGGTCGCCGGCCTTATCAGTGTGCCATTGACGGATGCGGTTGCCGCGTTGCGCTTCCAGGCCATTCTGGCCGGCCTGCGCGACAAGCCGCTGCGATAAATGCGCTCGTTTCTCGTCGCAGTCCATGGACTCGGTGTATTCGGCGCTGTTTGTGCGGGCGGCCTCGCCGTGGCGCAGGCGGTCGAATCATCATCCGACCCGGCGAAAATCGCGCCGGCAACAGCGTCTGCAACAACGTCCTTCCTTACGCCGTACAAAGTCGAACGATTCAGCCGACCCGGGCCGCTTGCCGGTGTCATCGCCACCATTGATCTGAGCCACCCGCAGGTGAAGATAAAGGTTGTTCTGACGGACGATCGAGACCCGGACGGAGACGGCCCTTGTGTTGGTCAACTCGATGTGCCAAGCAATACCGCGCGCAAGAACGATTTTGTGGTGACACTGAATGCAAGTTTTTTTGGTGCCCCGCTGGTCAAGGAAATGGATGGTCAAAAGGTGCGCTATTTTGTCGGCAATTGCGCAATGCCGGTGGGCTGGCATTATTCATCCGGCAAGATCATCAGCAAACCGGCTGGCGACAAGTTGCGCGCGACCATGCTGGTCATGGAAGACGGCAGCGTCGTCCTGCGGCAAGACCTTCGCGAACTTCCACCCAGAACACGTTACGCCGTGAGCGGAAACGCCATGGTATTGATCGGTGGTGAAATTGTTTCAAAGGACAATGCCGGAATACGCCATCCGCGCAGCGTGGTCGGCATCAGCGCAGATGGCGGGACGCTCTATCTGGTTGTGGTGGATGGCCGGCAGGAAGGCTACAGCCGCGGCGCCAACATGGTCGAACTGGGCGAATTGATGAAACAGTTTGGCGCCCACCACGCCATCAATTTTGACGGAGGTGGCAGCACCGCCATGATTGTCAAAGACATGCGCACCGGTGCATTCGCGGTTGCCAATCAACCGTCTGAAATTTCGACCCAGGGATTTCCGGTCAGAATGGAGCGACCGGTCGCCGATGTGATTGGTGTGCTGATTGAGCCAGGCACACCGCCAAAGCAATAAGAATTTCGGCGGCAGACGAATTGTCAGTAGTAATAGCCAAAAATGATGCCCATTTCGTCTTCACTGGTCAAACCAAAGTTGACCATCAGGCTGGTCGTATTGTTATAGGTGATTTCAGACGTCAATCCCTCACCGGCTGATAAGACAATCGGCTGGTCAAACGTGATGATGGCCGGGTGTTCCCAATCGGTGTTTTCATAAACAACCTGCCCGTCTCGAGTCCCGCCCTTGATGCGGATGACAAACCGCTCACCCAACTTATGCATGTGCGAGGTCAGCATCAAGATGCGGGTGGTGGCTGAAAAGGTGAAGGTTTTTTTGTGCGTCGTCCGCTGCAATGGTGGCAATGGAATACTGGTATTGCCAAGATTGAGCGTTTGCGCGACCTGCGTGACCTGTGCCGCATCAACCGTATGCAGATTGGCAAACGCCTCGCCTGTAATGTTGGCCGTACCGCGGTTGACATAATGAGCATTGAGGTCGAGTTTTGCATTTGCCGGCAGTTGCAGTGCAATGCCCGGCGGAAATGAATATCCGCCTTCGGGTGTCATCGAACCGGCAAAAAACGTGTGGTAGCCCATCGGCAATGCGTTCAAAAAATTAAGACTGCCATCGGTATTGCGGATATCCCGCACCAGATTCGCCGCCGGCATCAACGCCGTCGGCGTATTGTTCTGAAAGGTGTAAAGCAGGAAATGGTGACTGTTCGACCGCATGCGCGTTTCAATACGGGAAACGTATATCGGCGCGGCATTCTTTAGTTCCCGCAATACAAACAACTCGCGCTCAAAGTTAGGCTGCACCGAAAACTGCTCGATGACGAGTTGAACGCCGGTCGCGGGCGGCGTCAACGCAACAAATGGCGCATAACTCGGCAGCGTCTTGTCATCGAGCAACGCCGGATCAATGCTGTCGCCGGTTTCCGGCGCACCCAGTTCGATCCAGCGCTTGATGAATTCAATCTGGCCGATGCTGAGGGACGTGGTACCCAACGGCATCGGGCTGCCGAAGTGTTGCGGTTTGGCCGGATCCCAAAGCAGCAGCTTCTGATAAAACAAACTATTGTCGAGATTGCGCGGCAACACCTGTTTCATGCCGTGGGCAATGGCGACCGAATTTTTCACCGGTGCGTTGACAAGATTGGCGTAGGCAACAGGTTGATCCAACACCAAACCAGACTGGATCGCAAACGACTGGCCGGCCGCATGGCAGCTGTTACAGGCGGGCTGAAGAACCTTTTGGTGCAATCGCGTAAAGCTGGTTGCCACCGGTTCAACCATGTTGGTCACACCTTGAAACGCCGCAAATCCCGCTGCGCCGGCAGGTGCACTCCCGGCGTTATTGACCACGGTTGGTGCGGCGCCGTTGCGGTTCATCTGCCAAAGCGCCAAACTACCGTCCGGGCGTTGCCAGACAGCGTCAAACACACCATCTCCGTTGAAATCACCGGTACCAAACAACCGCCAGCTCGGGTCACTTGTCGGCAGATTGATGGTTGTTGTCGATAGCGTGGTTGTGGATGCCGTGCACGATGCGTCGGGATCATCCGGTGTGCCGGTAAACGGCGGCAGCGCAATGCCGGTGGCATTTAGCGAGACCAACGCCATTTGGCCGGTGGTGGCGTGACGGATCAATATGTCACCGCGACCGCCTCCCGTAAAGTCTGCATAGGCTTGCGCAACAAATCCCGAGGGGATGACGCCTGCGGAAAAATTGGCGCAGGTGCGGCCAGGCGTTGCCATCAAAACACGGATGCTGTTATCCGGGCTTATATAGACCATATCAGCCGCACCATCACCATTCAAATCGGCAACGCCGAGCAACTTCCAGGTCAATGGTGCGCCGCCACGTTTGCGAACGGTGGGCAAACCGCTCGGATTGGTAAACCAGACGTAGGAAACACCGGTATCACCCGGCCGCGCGGCGTCAAATCCAAGGTAGCGCCAGACCAAATCACCGCGTCCGTCACCGTCCAAATCGCCGACCGCCTGCACATCCCAAACCTGTTTGACCGACCGAAGAACACGTTCGCTGGCGGGTAAAAAATCAGTCCAGCTTTTCACATCACCAATTGCACCCTGATTGATGTTTTGAAAGGCGAGATCGGACTTGCCGTTACCGTCAAAATCAGTTGCCCCAATCAGCCGAAAGTTGATGCCGGGGTCGGGCTGCGGCGTGAATTGAAACTGGCTGCCAACCAAACGGCCTGCCAGCAACTGCGAAACGCCGGTGTTACCGGTTGATCTAATCAACAGTACACTTTTGTTGCTGCCGTCAATGTCGATACCGCCGCGCTTTGACAGCGGCTGATTGGTTTGCGCGTGGGCCGGCCCGGCGGCAAGAATCGTCGTGACGGCGGCGGCGGCAACCCGTCGGAATACGCGCATCATTTGCAGGCATGAAACCCGGCGTTGCTGGTCAGAAAACATTTGAATTATCCCGTTGGGCATGACGAAGCCAAATCATCACAATGTGCGTTGAAAACGCCGCCGCCGCACTTCACAATCTCAGCTTGTGGCAAATGGCCTGATTACGTTTTTAATTCTACCGCGTAGAGAGCAAGTTCGTCCGGATCGTCGCCCAAGCGAATCAGGCGCTCAAAACGCATGCCCAGCTTCTTGATCACGGCGACAGAAGCCGTGTTTGCCGGTAGTGTGATTGCCACCACGCGCTTTTTCATCAATACCCTTCGACCGTAGTCGAGCGACGCCTGTGCCGCTTCCAACGCATAACCAAGGCCGCGATGGGCGGGCAGAAATGCAAAGCCGATATCGACGTCGTCCAGTCCGTCCCGTTTGATCAGTCCGCACATGCCCAACGGCGTACCATTTTTGAGTGCGGTCAAATACAGTCCGAAGCCGTTTTTCTCGTATTGGGCAAGGTAGGTTTTGGCGAGATAGGCGCGCGCCGAATCAATGTTGTACACATGTCGATCACCAATGAAACGTATCCAGTCCGGATCGTTCAACAATGCCATAAAAAACGCCGCGTCATCGAGCGCAAAGCGGCGCAGCACAAGGCGTTCTGTTTCAATTTCAACCAATGTGAATTCCCCACCTCATAATCAATTGTTTGCCACCATTATGTTGCTGATGCCGATTCTTACATATGCCAACAATGACCAATTACCCGCTGCTCTACACATTTCGGCGCTGCCCATACGCGATTCGGGCGCGGCTGGCCATTGCCGTATCCGGTATCGACGTCGGTGAATTCGAGGTGGATTTGAGCGCCAAGCCGGCGGCGTTGCTTGCCATCTCGCCCAAAGCAACGGTGCCGGTACTACAACTCGCCGACGGCACGGTGCTCGAACAAAGTCTCGACATTATGTATTGGGCGCTTGGCATCAATGATCCGGAACAGTGGCTCGGAAGCGCACCGCAGGACGCGGCAATGGCAAAAGCCCTGATCGCTGAGAACGACGGCAGTTTCAAGAGTGCACTGGATGGCTACAAATATCCCGGACGTTTTCCCATGCATCCAGTTGAAAAATACCGTAATGAGGGCGGCGCATTTCTGGCAAAGCTTGAGTCGCAATTGGCCATAATGCCGTTCCTGACCGGCGACAAACGTGGACTGGCCGATGCCGCCATCGTTCCATTTGTCCGGCAATTTGTTGCCGTTGACCCAGCTTGGTTTGATCAATGCGGGATGCCACGGGTCAAAGGTTGGCTGGATGGCTACGTTGCCTCGCCGCTGTTTTCCGGGGTGATGACAAAGCCATTGGCCTCGAGGCCGGCCACCCTCACCGCAAAAACACCATAAAAGGCCGTCCCACCCGGCGCTTTCAGGGTACGATAGCGAACCACCATTTTCGGATTCCCATCATGTCACATGCCGCTGCTGCTCCCGTCGCCCCCGCCACTGCCGCACCCGTCGCCGCCGCGACCGTCGTCGACCCGGTCGCCGTCACGGCGGAAAGATTATTCATTCAACTGGCAAGTGGCGGCGTCGTCATCAGCAATAACGCTGCAACTCTGCCGGTTGATGCCAAAAGTCTCGCCAAACTGAGTTTTGAGTTGTCCAAAGCATTTCATGAAGTTGAACTCGCCGGCCGCGCAAAAGTTGTGCAGACGGTTGCCAATTTCGACGCCAATATGTGTGACTTTGACGCCTGGTCGTCCAAACCGGCGGCGTAATACGACCGGCGCCATCCTGATCGATTGTGTTTGGCATCCAGTCGTCGGGGATAACGACCCCGGCTAAGCCTTGCCGGTTTTTTTCTTGGCGGCTTTTTTGGCGGTTTTTTTGGCGGACTGCTTGGCTGTTTTCTTGGCCACCCGTTTTTCCTGTGGATCGCGATAGACCAGCACCGGCAGGTCGCACATGGTCTGCACCTTGGTTGTCACACTGCCCAGAAACATTTGCGAAAACACACTGCGTCCGTGTGAGGCCATAAAGACGAGGTCGCACGGCGCATTTGATGAAACCGCCGTGTCGACAATTGCCTTTGCGGGACTGTCGTTTTCGATACACAGGGATGTACACGCCACACCAGCCTCGTGGGCGGCTTTATCGATAACGCCAAGATAACGCCTGGCTGCCGTCCGCTGAACCTTTTCATAAGCCTTTTCGGAAACCAATTCGGGCACTGCCACGAACGGTTCTGTTGCGACGACATGGAACGGCGGGTAGACGTACAACGACACAATCGACGCATCGAGATACCTCGCCAACTCAATAGCGGCGCGCGCGGCATGTTCGGCCCGCGCCGAACCGTCGGTCGGAATCAAAATTCGTTTAAACATGTCTCGCCTCCAAACAGATCACGCACCAAGAGCGGGCAACCCCAGATTACGCGGCCATTGGCGGTTGTTATTGATACGGATCAAGCATGAACAAAAAATAGCCGGGCCTGCCACGCAAGTATCGTTGAGTCTCACGCGGCCGGTCACGCAACCAGCCATCGCCCGTCACCGCCGTTTACGCTCTGTCAGTTCATACAATTTGGCTGGTTGGTTTTCCGCCAAACGCTTTTTTTTCATTCAACCATTCGGCATACTGTCAGCATGATATTTGACGCCCTCAAATCGTCGGTCAAGAACCTGTCCGGACGCGATCGCGCCGTGAGCCGGCTGGTTACCGCGTGTCGTCAGTTATTGTCTGAAGAGGGCGAAGCATCCGGCACCACGCGTGCACTGGAAACACTGGCACTTTATGCGGCATTGGATGGGATCCAGCGCGCAAGTTTTTTCGAAGCGTTGAAGCTGGATTTCTCCCCCGATCCGGAAAAAGTACTGGGAGCCGCGCATGCTTATGCGCACGAGCCTTCATCGGTGAATCTTGCCGTCCTGACCAGCGTTACCGAACCACCAAGGCAGGAATTACTGCGACGGTTGAACCGCGCCGCGGGCGGCACCAAGGCGATTGTTGGCATGCGCGTCAAGCTGCTCGATGCGCTGCGCAAAGATCACGAGCTCGCACAGGTCGACGATGATTTTAGACATCTGTTGTCGTCATGGTTCAACCCGGGCTTTCTTGCGTTGCGCCGCGTTGACTGGGATTCACCAGCGGCATTGCTGGAGCAGGTGATACAACATGAAGCGGTGCATGAGGTACGCGGATGGGGCGACCTGCGCCGTCGATTGCAACAAGACCGGCGTTGTTTCGCTTTTTTCCATCCGGCCATGCCGGACGAGCCGCTGATTTTTGTCGAGGTGGCGTTGCTGGGCGAAATGGCGGACCAGATCGGCCCGCTGATTGACGTCAATGCCGCGCCGGGCGATTTGTCGAGTGTCAAAGCGGCTGTGTTCTATTCGATCAGCAACTGCCAGCCCGGATTACGCGGCGTTTCACTCGGCAATTTTCTGATCAAACAGGTGGTTGATAGCCTGCTGCAGGATATTCCGCGGGTACGGGCATTTTGCACACTGTCGCCGATCCCCGGGTTTCGCGATTGGTTAAAGACGCGTGCGGCAAATGGATTCACCGCCACGGATAAACGCGTCAATGAAAAACTGCGCAAGGCGCTCACCGCCGTCAAATCAAAACTTGGTGACGCATTGGCTGGGTCGACCGCAGACCTGCGCGCAAATGCCGCAACGATCACCAGCCTCAAGCGCGAATTGAGCACGTTATGCGCGGCATACCTGTTGGGCGTGGGTGAAGCCAACGGCGCCTCGCAGGACCCGGTGGCACGATTTCACCTGAACAACGGCGCCCGCCTCGACCGCCTGAACTGGGCGGCCGACGACTCGGACAAGGGGCTCAAGCAGTCATTCGGCATGATGGTCAATTACGTCTATGAACGACGCCGCATTGAGCACAACCATGAGCAATTTGTGCGTGGCCGCACCATTGCCGCCTCGGCCGTCGAGGATCTGATTTAACCGGCTGCCGGTGGAACTGGCGGCAGCGGCGGCGCTGACGGTTGTGAATGATCGAGGTCCGGCCGATGCCACGGATCAACGTGGGTCATCAAATTTAATACCCGATGGCGTTCGAGTACCCGGCGCCGCGCCTCGACCGCGATATCGTGACCGGCTTCAACCGTGATCGACGCATCTACTTCAAGGTGCGCGTCGACCACAATCATGTCACCCATCTTGCGGGTGCGAATGTCGTGGACACCAGCCACACCGGGTGTTGTGGCAAGGGTCTGACGGATCGCGTCGACCTCCTGTTCGTCGACAGAACGATCCATCAAATCATGCAGCGCATCCCAGCCAAACGTCCAGCCCATGCGCGCGACCATAAACCCGACAATCAATGCGGCGATCGGGTCGAGAATTGGATAGCCGGCAAGGTTGCCGATGATACCGATGCCAACCACCAGCGATGAGGCGGCGTCGGAGCGCGCGTGCCAGGCATTGGCAATCAACATGCTCGACTTGACGCGTTTGGCAACGGCAAGCATGTAGCGAAACAACACTTCCTTTGCGACCAGCGCACCACACGCCACCCACAAGGCCGAAATATGCACCGTTGCAACCGTTTCCGGCGACTCCAGTTTCTGAACCGCCGCCCACAACATGCCCACTCCAACCACCAGCAGCAATACACCCAGCACCAGTGACGCCGCGGTTTCAAACCGTTGGTGCCCATACGGATGATCCTCATCTGCATCTTTTTTGCTGTGGTGGCTGGCAAATAAGACAACAAAATCCGCCACCAGATCTGACAGTGAATGCAAACCATCGGCGATCAATGCCTGTGACTTTGACGTCACACCAACCACGATCTGGGTCGTACTGAGCAGGATGTTGACAACAACACTGATCCACGTGCTGCGCGAGGCCGCCGCAGCACGCTCGGCAACGCTGCGTTGGGAGTCTTCGGGGTCGTCGGTGATATCCGTCATTTGCATGGGCTAAGGTTCGCGGTGGTCGACGCCGTTCAGTCTACGCCCCGGCGCCAAGCGATGCCAATCGCCATTAAATGCCAACAGCCGCGTTGACGGGGATCAGCAGTCCGGCAACCTCGCCGCGCCCGGGGTTGAATCGATTGACTGGTTGGTCGGTGGCAAAGCCAATTGCCAGTCCGCAAAGCAATTTGTATTCTGCCGGCACCGCAAACGCTGCACGCACCGGACCGGCCCAGCTCGCCAATGCACCC
>JANMNT010000267.1:0-24765 GCA_031368465.1 Burkholderiales bacterium | reverse complement strand
TGGGGGTGCGTTTGGTGGCGCAGGCTGCAAGCCCCCAAATCGTTGATGAAAGCGGGTATTGACCGCCATGAGACTGGAAAAAAATGGGATGGCCGTGCGGTTTGCCATCCTTATTGACGAGGTGTAAGATTTGCCGTCGCGCCGCGGCGCCGGACCGCATCAATCTTGATGTCGGGGGCGGTGGTTGGCATGACGATGGTGGCCTTGCAGCCGAGCTTTTCCGCCGCCAGCGCCACGCCTTGTGCATGGTTGCCCGCCGACACACAAATCACGCCGCGCTTGAGTTCGGCCGGTGAGAGATGCGCCATCTTGTTGTATGCACCGCGCAACTTGAATGAAAACACGGGCTGCAAATCCTCGCGCTTGAGCAAAATGTTGTTCTTGAGCGCGTCCGAAATACCGACCGACCGCTCCAGCGGCGACTCGATGGCGACGTCATACACACGTGCCTGCAGAATTTTTTTCAGGTAGTCGTTTTGCATATTTTGGCGATCGGAATTGGCGACTTGTTTTGCTGCTGCGTTGTCTGCCCAGAGCGGGAATTTTGTGGCAACACCCCCAATGTACCAAGAAATTCGCTATCCTAGCGGCATGGCATCAATTCCCGACCAAAACGCCCTCAAATCCGCCGCCGCCAAGGCCGCCATGACCTATGTCCCCGACGACGCGGTCATCGGTGTTGGCACCGGCTCGACGGTCAATTTTTTTATCGACGAATTGATCAAGATACGCGACCGCGTGAAGGCGGCGGTATCAAGCTCGGCGGCGTCAACCGCGCGCCTGCAAGCGGGTGGCATCGAGGTCATTGAGCTCAATGACGCCGGCCAGTTGGCCGTCTATGTTGACGGCGCCGACGAAGTGACCCGTCACCTTGCAATGATCAAAGGTGGCGGCGCGGCGTTGACGCGCGAAAAAATTGTCGCCGGCGCGTCAAAAGTGTTTGTTTGTGTCGCCGACCAATCCAAACTGGTGGCGGTGTTGGGCAAATTTCCACTGCCGGTCGAGGTGATACCGATGGCGCGCAGCTATGTAGCGCGCGAACTGGTCAAACTCGGCGGGCACCCCGAATGGCGGATGAAAGACAACAAGGCGGTGGTTACCGACAACGGCAATTGGATATTGGATGTGCACGGCATGATGATCGAGAACCCGCCGTTGCTGGAAACCGAAATCAACCAGATCCCCGGTGTGGTGACTAACGGCATTTTTGCCCGTCGCGGCGCGGATGTGCTGTTATTGGCTAGTGAGAACGGTGTCGAGCGAATCCTGCGTTGAGACTGGCCCGGGTTTCATTGCCATGTAACCTTTCCGTCATAATTGGCGCTTAGAATTTAATCATATACAACTGGGGCGGCTTTTCCGTCCGATCCGAAAGAGAACAGTATGGGCAACGAGCATATCTCGAAAAAATTTGATGCCGAACTTGAGGCGGTACGTTCACGCGTATTGCAAATGGGCGGGCTGGTTGAGCAGCAGATCAACCGTGCGATGGAAGTGCTGGCCAATGGCGACCAGAAACTTGCCGATCAGGTTATCGCCGATGATCATCGTGTTAATGCGCTTGAAGTGGGCATTGACGACGACTGCACCCATATTATTGCGCGCCGCCAACCAACCGCATCAGATCTGCGCATGGTGATGGCGGTGATCAAGACCATCACCGATCTTGAGCGTATCGGCGACGAAGCGCAAAAAATTGCGCGGATGGCCAAACAGATCCATCAAGGCGAAGTCCGTATTACGGCAAAGATTGCCGACGTGCGTATCGCCTGCAATATCGCACTGGATATGCTGCGCACCTCGCTCGATGCGTTTGCGCGGCTCGATGTGACCGGTGCGGCCAAGGTGGTGCGCCAGGACGAGGAAGTCGATGAATGTTTCCGCGCCATCCTGCGGCAACTGGTGACATTTATGATGGAAGATCCGCGCACGATCTCTTCATCGATCGAAGTGTTGTTTATCGCCAAGGCCATCGAGCGCATCGGTGACCACGCCAAAAATATGAGTGAATACGTTGTGTATCTGGTCAAGGGTAAGGATGTCCGACACATCACCACCGAAGAGCTGGAAAAAGTCGCACTGCAAGATTAATGTCTTCCGGCGGACACGCCGAAGGACAGACATAAAAAAACCACACCCGACGGTGTGGTTTTTTTATTGTGGCCGCAAACGGTATCAGGCCGGAGGCGGCACATACCCCGTCGCCTGATCGGCGCCATCGCCGAAGAAGTGCCGCATCATTTGTTCTTCGAGATACTTGCGCGCTTTTTGGTCGGCAAGGTTGAGCCGATTCTCATTCACCAGCCGTTTCTGGTCTTCCAACCAACCCTTCCACGCGGTCTTGGAAACCTCTTCAAAGATGCGTTTACCAATCGGGCCGGGGTATGGCGGATAGTCCAGACCTTCGGATTCGGTTTTCAGCTTGACACAATTCACGGTGCGGGACATGTTGATTCCTAACGGGAAAAATAAGCGTTGTTAAATGGCTTTGGTATAAATTTTTGACTTGCGTTCGTGGTTGTATTGCGCGCGGCGCGCTTCCGGCAGGGCATTAATATCGGCCTCGGCAAAACCCCGCTCGACAAACCATTGTGTGGTTTGGGTCGACAGCACAAACAGGGTCTTGATATTGCGCTCTTTGGCGCGCTTTTCAATGTGGCCTAGGATCCGCTCGCCGCGGCCGCCGTCGCGATAAAACGGATTCACCGCCAGACAGGCCAGTTCGGCGAGTTTTTCCCCGGTGTACGGGTTCATTGCCGCGCAACCGATCACTTCATCGTCGTGTGCAAGCACGATGAAACGATCTATTTCCTGCTCGATGGATTCGCGCGAACGCGCCACCAGCACACCACGCTCGGCCAGCGGGTCGATCAAGGCCAGAATGCCGTCAACATCGGCGATGGTTGCGTCGCGTAACTTGTCGGGCGCCTCGAGCACCACCATGGTACCGATACCGTGGTGGGTAAACAGTTCGATCAGCAATGCACCATCGACATGGCGTGAGATCAAATGTGCGCGTTTGACGCCTTCGCGAACCGCGCGAATCGCCGCCGGCAGGTAATAACGGATGTCTTCAGCCTGCTGCGAACTGCCGAGCAGCTCCTGGGCTTGCAGCGCGGTGATCTCGCCAATCAACTTGCTTTTGGCGTCGCTTGCACCCATGGTTTCGGTGAGGAAAATGAGCTTCTCGGCCTTGAGTGCAACCGCCACCGAGGTGGCAACGTCTTCGAGAGTGCAATTAAAGATATCACCTGTTGGCGAAAAACCGATTGGTGACAGCAGCACGACTTCGTCGTCGTCCAATCGCCGGTTGATGCCTTCGACGTCAACCTTGCGGACTTCGCCGGTATGCATAAAGTCGACGCCATTACGCACACCAAACGGTTTGGCGGTGATGAAATTGCCCGACGCCACGCGGATATCGGCGCCGGCCATCGGTGAATTGGCCAACTCTGTCGAGAGCGTCGCCTCGATCTCCATACGCACGATGCCATTGGCCTCTTTGACACATTTCAACGCGTCCAAGTCGGTCACACGCCGACCCTCGGCATAACGCGATGGCACGCCGTGTTGGCGCAGCTGGTCTTCGACCTGCGGCCGGGTGCCGTGCACCAACACCACACGGATCTCCAGGCTCACCAACACATTGATGTCGTGGGCGAGCTGCATCATTTCGCCGTCGGTCAACACCTCGCCGCCGAAGGCAATGACAATGGTTCGTTCGCCGAACTCGTGGATAAACGGCGTCGCCGAGCGGAACCACTTTACGAACGCTTCGAGTTTTTTGGAATCTTGTTTTGGCATGAGAGGGTTGGCGTCGATATCTGGGCGAATTTTATCAGCCAAGGTCACCGAGTGTTGATTGCAATATTGACAATGCCGCCAATCCGGCGGTTTCGGTGCGCAGAACGCGTGGGCCGAGCGTGACCACGGTTGCCCCTTTTGCCTCGGCGGCGGCGATTTCGACATCGCTGAATCCACCCTCGGGGCCGACCATGATCGCCAACGGTTTGCCGGCATTCGACTGCGCCCAGGCCAACAATGAAACTCGCCTATCCACGCCACCTTTGGGATGCAATAGCCCCAAACAGCGCGTGGATGCTGGTATTTCATCAATGGTTTGTATTTCCGTCACGTTCGGCACCACGTTACGTCCGCATTGTTCACACGCGGCGACGGCCACGCCGCGCCAATGCTGAATGCGCTTTTCGGCGCGTTCTGCATCGAGCTTGAGTGTGCTGCGGCTGGTGCGCAACGGCACCAGTTCCGTGACACCCAGTTCGACCGCCTTTTGGATGATCAGATCCATCTTGTCGCCGGTAGCGAGCGCCTGCATGATGGCGATATCGAGCGTTGATTCGCGCGACACCTTGCGCCACGCCGAAATTTCAACGCTGATGGTGCGTTTATCGATGGTCTTGATAAACGCCGTCGCCTCACCCTGTCTGGTACCGTTACCGTCTTCACCGTCAAACAGTGTGACCGCATCACCTTCATTCAAACGCAGCACCCGCACATGCCGCGCACATTCGTCGTCAAGGGCAATGGTTTCAGGAAAGTGCTGTCGCGGTAATGGAACCCGACAAAAAAAACGCGGTGGCATGGTGTTGGTGGTGATGATGGGTTGAGGCGCTATCATAGCGCCTCCATGACGTTATTCCGCACCAGCCTCGCCGCCTCAGACCATCAAACCGGTATCGGCGCGCCCCAGCCGGACCAAAATATTGCCGCCGACCCGTCTGCGCTGGCCACTGTGTTGTCAGGGCTGGCTGAACCGGTCGGTTTTTCGGTCCGGCACATCGCCGCGGCTGAATTGATGCCGCGCTTCCGGCGGGTGGCGGTGGAACGCAAACACGACGGCACGGTGGTAACCGAAGCCGACCGCGCGGTCGAAGCCGCGCTGACGCTGGCGCTGCCGGCCATTGTTGATTGTCCGGTGTTGGGTGAGGAGATGCCCGCCGATATTCAACAAGATTTATGGCGCAACGCTGACTGGATATGGTGTGTCGACCCGCTGGACGGCACGGCCAACTTCACCGCCGGCAAGAAGTATTTCGGCATCTCGGTCGCACTCATGCACCGCAGGCGGAGTGTGTTTGGTCTGGTGTTTGATCCGAATGCCAACGAGCTGTTTTATGCCACCCAACACGGCGGCGCGTATGTCGCCGGCAAAACCGACAACCGGCGGATGAAACTGCACCCCGCCGTGCATTTAGCCGAGGCACATCTGGAAATTGGCCGTTTCAAACGACTCGGGCGACTTCAATCCGCACTGCGTGCGCATCCGCCGTGTCGCAAGACAACCTTGAGTGGTGCCTCCGTTTTGCAGTGGTGTCACCTCGCCGCAGCCCGCACCGATGTTTTTTTGCACGCCGGTGAACGCCCATGGGACTACGCCGCGGGCGCGTTGATTTTGGAAGAAGCCGGCGGTCGTATTGCCACGCTGCACCACGACGACTACTGGCGCACCAATGACCCCGATGCCATGTGGGAGCAATCGGTCATCGCCGCGCGCCACCCGGCGTTATTTGAAGAGTGGAAACGCTGGGTGCGGATGCACTACTAGTAACTCATCGCTGCGGCGTTCAGCATTCCGGCGGCAATCGAAATCGCGCCCAGAAAAATGCCACTGGCTTGTTTGCCGGCGGGAATATCCTGCGCAATATTCGGCAGCGCGATGCGGGCGATGACAAACACGATCAATTGCACCGCCAGCGCGATGGTCGCCCACACGGCCAGATCAATCAAATTAACACTGCTGCGAATGGCCGACGACAACGGCAACACCATACCGATGATGGTGCCGGACAAACTGAACGCCGCGGTCATGTTGCCGTCCCGAATCAACGCAATTTCGCGGTACGGTGTGATGCGCACATAGATGGCGATAAACACCGCCAGCAGCACCCCGGCAATTGCCAGATAGATCAGAAATTCGTCAAAGCCGGAAAACGATTGCAGTAATTCATATTTCGCCATGATATTTCTCCCGGGTTTGTGTGTTCAATCAAACAAAAAAGTGCGGTAAAAAACGACTGGTGTTTTTGGTGATGGGTGATTCGTCTTCCCGAATGCCAATGCCGGCGGCTTCATCACCGACAATCCAACTGCCGACCACCATATAGTTATCCTCACCATTGGCCGCAAAGTTCGGCACCGGATGATAACCCTGATAGATGAATCCTTCTTCCCCATATTCGCCCGGCGTATGAATTTCGCCCGCTTTGGCGAAAATGCCGATGTTGGCGCCTTCGCGCGAAAGCAGCGGCTTTTTGACGAAGTCGGTGGTGAATTTTTGCGGCTCAAAATAGGCGGGCAGGAGATTCGGGTGGTCCGGGAACAGTTGCCAGAGGATCGGCAATATCGCCTTGTTTGACAGCAGCATTTTCCACGCCGGCTCGATCATTCTGGTGTCGCTGGTCAACAAATTACCGCCAAACGCCTCGCGCACCATCCACTCCCAAGGGTAAAGCTTAAACAGGGTTTCGATGTGGTTGTTTTCGTCATCAACAAAACGTTTGCCAATGGCATCCCAACCAATGTGGGCAATATCAATGAATTTCTGGGTGACACCCGCCTGCGAAGCGACATCTCGCATGTAATCGAGGTTGCCGATATCTTCTTCGCTATCGGCACAAGTGAAGTGCACCGTCTTATTGCCGGCGATTGCCTGCCAGCGCGCAATGAGTTTTTCATGCAGGCTGTTGAATTGGTCGGCGTCTTTTTTGACCTCCTGCAACCAATACCATTGCGCAACACTCGCCTCAATCAGTGAGGTTGGCGTGTCGGCATTGTATTCAAGCAGCTTGGGTGGCGAGCGGCCGTCCCATGAAAGATCAAAGCGCCCAAACAGCGTCGCGTCATCGTTGTTCCACGAGTCCGTCACCAACGGTACAAATTCTGCCGGGATGGCGAAACGACCAAACATATCGTGGTCAATGACGTGTTGCGCGGCATCGATACACATCTGGTGCAATTCATTGGTGGACGATTCGAGCATATCGACTTCACCGGTGGTCAGCGCATAACACGCCCGCTCGTCCCAATAAATCCCGTCGATGGAGTGGAAGCCGAAACCGACTTCTTCCATTTTTTGAGGCCAGTCGGGTCGGGGAATAAGGCGTTCGCGTTGCATGGATAGTGGTCGCGGGCTATTCTTTCAGTGCAGGCTAACTTGGGGCGCGCCCCAAGTTGAGACCGCGGGGTCGGCCGGAACCAAAACCACCTTGCCTGCCATTTTTTGCGGCCAATCCGGCCGTGGAATAAGTTGTTCCCGCTTCATGCCGGCGACAAAATTTTGTACATGAACGTCGACGGCGTCCAGCCGTCGGCGGTACCGATTGCGTAACGCGGAATTTCACCCGCCACCGAATAACCCAGCGACGCATACAAATGCTGCGCGCCTGAATGGCTTTCGGTATCAAGTACCAACAACTCGCGTTTTTCGGCGCGCGCCACCTGTTCGGCCGCCATCATCAGCTGCCGTCCGATGCCGCGCCGCCGCGCAGCGGAATACACCAGCAGCTTTTGTACTTCCGCACGGTGGCGTGCATTGGGTTTGTTTGCCAATGCGAGTTGTACCGTGCCGACGATATTGTGATCGAGACGCGCCACCAGCAGTTTGGTCGCGCCGTCGGACATGGCGACCACCACGCCTTGCCAATATGCATCAATGTCTGCTCCTGAAACAGGCAAAACATAACCGACCGAGGCACCGCCTTCGACGGCATCACGCAACAGGCGCGCAAGACCGGCGCGATCCCCGGTGGTTATTGTCGTTTGAACATCGATGTCGACCATCAGCCGGCCGCGCTATGGCCGCTGCCACCAAAGCCGCCGCGTGAAACGCCTGATGAGGATGAACCAATCGTCTTGCCGCTGCGCGACGGCGAGGCCGATCCGCCGTAATAGGGATAGGATCGCCCGTAGTAGGCAGTGTTAGCGCCGCGCGAATGCGGGTGATCGTATGCCGGTTCACAGTCTTGCGGGTTGTTACCCCAATCGGCGAGGCAGTCTTCCTTGTTGGCATAGACATCGCGCCGTGTTTCTTCTTTCGCGCACCCCGAAAGGGTCGCGATGGTCGCGGCACCAATCAATACCAGGGTGACACGTGAGCTGGATTTGCGGGAGATGGTCATGGTGTTTCTATACTAACAAATACGCGGGCAAATACAATCCCGCAAACACGCGTTCACGATTACAGCAACGCATTCACATATTCCGGCAGTGCCTGCATGGCGTGATGCATCCCACCATTGTAAAACTGTCGTAGTTGAATATTGCGTTGCTTCAGGCGCGACTCAATTTCAACTTCGCTGAGCGCATTCAATTCAAGCGACTCGGACGCGACCGCAAATCCCCAAGTCGCACCATACATCGGTATATGCACAAAATAGGGCGTGACGTGTTGGAATACCGACCGCAGATTGACGACCGCTGCTTTAACCCGTTTTGGATGCGAAAACGGCGAGCCAAGATGCATTGTCATTGCGCCATTTTGATTCAGCGCACGGCGGCAGCCATCGTAAAACTGTGTGGTGTAAAGGGCCTCGGCCGGTCCAACCGGATCGGTCAGGTCGAGGTAGATGAGGTCAAAACGGTCGGGTGTGGTCTCTAGTAATTCAAAGCCGTCACCCACCACCACCTGCAGACGATGATCGTCAAATACATTGTGGTGAACACGTTCGAAATGGACTTTGGCAACGTCGATCACGTCGCCGTCCAGTTCGCACAGCCGGCAATGGCTGACCGATGGGTGTTTCAACAACTCTTCGGCCGCACCGCCATCGCCGCCACCAACGATCAGCGCCGATTGCGGGTGCGGATGGACGATCGCGGCCGGGTGTATCAGCGCCTCGTGATAAAAAAATTCATCGCGTTCAGAGACCATGTTTGCGCCGTCGATGCGCATTATCCTGCCCAGGTCGGGCGTGTCGAATACCTCGATCAATTGATATGCCGATTGCTTTGACAATACACATCGCGTCGCGTCGAAATAGACGCCCGAGGACTCGTTTAGGGTTTCAATCAGCTGTATGGGTGATACCATTTTTGTTTCATTCGATAAATTACCAAAGCTGATCATCGATGCTTCGAATGGTAGTTCGGAAGCCGTCGTCCCAGCAACGGCTGGGACCCAGTCCTTGCATAAACTGACTGTCGTTTCCGATGTTCAATATAAGTGATGTTGATGGGACTGGATCCCAGCCTTCGCTGGGATGACGAGCTGCATGGCAAGTCGACTTGGCGTTGCCACTACGCCGCGGCCCTGACCGGCACACCTTTGCCACGCCAGATGCGCTCGACATCGATATCGGCAGGCTTGAGTCGCGCCACCAATTCCGCATACAGGCGTTCGGCCTTGCTGCTGTTGTCACCCGACACATTGCAAACATACACATCGAGCGTGGCCGCTTCGCGTTCGGGCCAGGTGTGGATCGCCAGATGCGACTCGGCCAGCACGATTGCCCCGGTGGCACCGCCGGCCTGGGTTTCGTTAAAACCATCAAACTGAAAAAAATGCTCGCCCAACACCGTCAAGCCGGAAGCCATTGCGGCGTTCAGGCAAAGTTGGCGCAGTGCCGCGGCGGACGTCAAATAATCACTTTGCGGGCAGTCATACAGATCCGCAATGATGTGCAATCCCTTCATTTTTTGATTCCTTTTTGTGCCGTTCTCGGGCAATGCAGGGCGCTCGGGTGTTGTTGGGTCGTGACTCTGGCGTCCATTATAATTCGGGGGTCTGCCGCAGGTATGATTTTTGTGTCTGCCAACTTGCCTGTTACCCGCCCGCCCCTTGTTACTTTTCCGCTGCCGCCCCGCCCACTTTTCTGTTGACCAACATGACCCAACCTTCCCGCGCCGACATTACCAATGCCATCCGTGCCCTTTCGATGGATGCCGTCCAAAAGGCCAACTCCGGCCACCCAGGCGCGCCGATGGGCATGGCCGAAATCGCCGAGGTTTTGTGGCGGCATCATCTTTCGCACAATCCCAAAAACCCGCACTGGGCCAATCGTGACCGGTTTGTGTTGTCGAATGGTCACGGCTCGATGCTCATTTATTCGTTGCTGCATCTCACCGGCTACGATTTGCCGATGGACGAAATCAAAAATTTTCGCCAGTTGCATTCAAAAACGGCTGGCCATCCAGAATTCGGCATCACACCCGGGGTGGAAACAACCACCGGTCCGCTTGGACAGGGGTTGGCAAACGCCGTCGGTATGGCCATCGCCGAGCGGGAATTGGCGCGCACGTTTAATCGTGACGGCCTGAATATTGTCGACCATCACACCTACGTGTTTGCCGGTGACGGCTGCCTGATGGAGGGCATTTCGCACGAAGTGTGCGGACTGGCGGGCACACTCGGCCTGGGCAAGCTGATTTTGTTCTACGACGACAATGGCATTTCAATCGACGGCAAAGTCGAAGGCTGGTTTCGCGACAACACGCCAATGCGTTTTGCCGCCTACGGCTGGAATGTGATCCCGAATGTTGACGGCCACAATCCGGATGCGATTGATGCGGCGATTCAAGAGGCCAAAGAACAGGCCACCAAGCCAAACCTGATTTGTTGCAAGACCGTGATTGGCAAAGGCTCACCGAACTTGGCCGGCACCGACAAAGTACACGGCGCCGCACTCGGCGAAAAGGAAGTTGCCGCGACGCGTGAGGCGATCGGCTGGAAATATCCGCCATTTGAAATCCCAAAAGATATTGTTGATGCATGGGATGCCACACAAAAGGGGGCGGCGGTTGAAGCGCAATGGAACGCCACATTCACCGCGTATCAGCATGCGCACCCTGAGTTGGCCGAAGAATTCACGCGCCGCATGAAAGGTGATCTGCCTGCAGATTTTGCCGACATCGCCAACGCGGTGTTGACCAAAGCCGTTGAGAAAGCCGAAACCGTCGCCACACGCAAGGCATCACAAATCGCCATCGAGGGCTTCGCCGCGCATATGCCCGAGATGCTCGGCGGCTCGGCCGACTTGACCGGCTCCAACCTGACCAATTGGAGCGGCAGCAAAGCGTTGTCCGCCACACAAGGCGGCAACTACATCAACTACGGCGTGCGTGAATTTGGCATGACCGCGATTGTGAACGGCCTCGCGTTACACGGCGGCTTTATTGGTTATCACGGCACCTTTTTGACCTTCAGCGACTATTCGCGCAATGCCCTGCGCATGGCCGCGCTGATGAAGATTCGCAACATCGCCGTGTTCACCCACGATTCGATCGGCCTCGGCGAAGACGGCCCGACCCATCAATCGGTTGAACACGTGGCAACGCTGCGCATGATTCCGAATATGGACCTGTGGCGCCCTTGCGATACCACCGAAGCGGCCGTTGCGTGGAAATGTGCCCTAGCGCGCAAGGACGGCCCGACGTCGTTGATATTTTCGCGACAAAATTCGCCCTTTCAATTGCGCGATGGTGTGACCACCGCCAACATTGCGCGCGGCGGTTATGTGCTCGCCAAGGAAGCCGGCACACTGTTCGCCATTATCATCGCCACGGGCACAGAAGTCTCGTTGGCAATGGAAACACAAAAGATACTCGCCGCAGAAGGTATCCACGTGCGCGTGGTATCGATGCCGTCAACCTATCAATTCGACAAACAAACCGCTGCATACAAGAACGACGTCATGCCGACCGGCATGCCACGCGTTGCCATCGAAGCGGGCGTGACTGACTATTGGCGCAAATATGTCGGGCTGGATGGCGCCGTGGTCGGCATCGACACGTTCGGTGAATCCGCGCCGGCCGGCGTGTTGTACAAACACTTTGGCATCACCGCGGAAGGTTTGGTGAAGGCGGTGAAGGGGGTTTTGTAGGGTGGGTGGTTGCCAAACATACGGAAAGTTGGTGGTCGGCGTATCCTCGCCGCATTGAGTGCACCGAGATCAATCGCCATGACCCACGTCCAAATTCCACTTGATTTCCATCGCTTGCCGATCGACGCAATGCAATCGCGCGCTGAGGCATTCCATGCCGAAGTGATGCGTCGCCGCACAGTGCGCGATTTTTCATCCGACGATGTGCCGCGCGACATTATCGAAAAATGCATCTTATCGGCGGGCTGTGCACCAAGCGGGGCGAATCAGCAGCCGTGGCGGTTTGTGGCGATTGCCGACCCGGCGATCAAGAAAGTTATTCGTGACGCTGCCGAAGCCGAGGAGCGCGAATTTTATGATCACCGCGTCACGGATGCCTGGCGCGAGGCATTGTCACCATTGGGAACCGACGCGGACAAGCCGTTTCTGGAAACCGCGCCGTGGTTGATTGCGGTGTTTTATGAGGCGTACGGTTACGCAGCCGATGGCGGCAAAGAGAAACGTTACTATCCGATTGATTCGACCGGCATTGCGACCGGTTTTTTGATCGCCGCATTGCATCACGCGGGGTTGGCGTCACTCACCCACACACCGAGCCCGATGGCGTTTTTGAATTCAATTCTCGGCAGACCGGATAACGAACGTCCGTTTGTGCTCATGGTGGTGGGTTATCCTGCGTCGAACGCGATGGTACCGGCGATTTCACGTAAGTCGCTCGATGAAATTGCCACATTCATTTGATTCCATCTCCCAATTCTCAATGCATAAAAATTGTAACGAGGTCGTTTTCCAAACAGATCGCACAGTTGGCCAACTGGTGTATCGACTCGATTCCAGCCTACGTGTGAATGATGGTGCATCGCCGTCGGCATCGACGTATCGCTTGTGATCGAGGCACAAAATACATTCGCTGCAGAAAGAATCCATGTGCGCGTTGTGTCTATGAGGTCAACGTATCAATACAATAAACGGACCGCCGCCGTCAAAAATGATGTGTTGCCAATCATCACGCCGCTGGCGGGGTAACGTAATTTGCCAATAAGTATGTCCCGCGCTTCTTCGTTCAACTGCCCGACTGAGCTATCTGCCAAAGCGAGCTCATCACGTCCGCAAATTTATTAGCGACTTCGTCTTCATGGGCATGGAAGCCGTTTGTAATGACACGCACGCCGGCCACATATACCTCGCGTATGGTCGACACATTGCCTGAAAAAACGATTGCGTCGAGAACAAATGGTGTCGGGATTCCCAACAGGTTGGAACTATGGGTATTAATCACGAGAAAATCCGCTCGCGCGCCGATTTCAATCCCCCATTTCGCCATGCCGGCTGCGGCACCGCCGCTACTTAATGCAGCATTGAACAGACGCGCGGCTGAAGATGGCTCGTTTGCATTCGGTGCTGCCGAGACATTTCGCTTTTGCAATTTGAGGCGCTGACCATATTCGAGCCATCGCAGTTCCTCAGGCCAGCTTCGCGACACGTGACTGTCTGAGCCTATTGCGACGGGCACACCGGCTTTTTGCCAATTCGTCAATTCCACCAAGCCGTCGCCCAGGTTTGCTTCCGTGCTGGGGCAAATGACAATACCTGCCCCGCACGACGCGACCGACTCAATTTCGCTTTGCGTTGCATGGATCGCGTGAACGAGTTGCCAGCGTCGATCCGGCTTTAAGTCACGACAAAGATGTTCGATTGGGCGCGCGCCGGTGGCCTCGATACAGTCGATGACTTCTTTGGATTGCTCGGCGATATGAAGATGAATCGACACATTTTCCGAACCCACCAGTTGCAGCAGCGCTGCAATGGATGGCTGGGATGCCGCGCGCAGCGAATGAATGGCGACGCCGGAATTGACAAGCGTATTTCCCGAACTCGCGAACTCTCGGTGGAGTTGATAGATAAATTCAGGAGAGGATAAAAATCGACCCTGCGAAGCCTCGGTGTCAGATCGATTAAATCCTGCACGCTCGTAGAGCGCAGGCAGCATGGTGATGCCAATACCGATGTCCGTCGCCGCGTCGGCGATTTCCCACGCCAGTTGAAACGGGCGCGAATAGGGCTTGGCATATTCGTCGTGTTGCAAATAGTGAAACTCGCAGACTTGGGTATAGCCACCTTTTAATAGTTCGATGGACAACTGTTCGGCAACAATCCGCATCTGCGACGCGGTGATCCGATTCGCCACGTTGTACATTCGATCCCGCCAAGACCAAAAATCGTCTTCTTCCGCAGTACGACGTTCAGACAGCCCGGCGAACGCGCGCTGAAATGTGTGGCTGTGGGCGTTGACGAGGCCGGGCAAGACGGGGCCTTCGAGTACGGCGGCACCCTGCGGAATCGGCAGCACATCACAGCTAACGTCGGACCAGAAGCCACGCTGGTCTACTTCAAGGTAGACGTTATTACGCCACTGTCCATTGATCCAGGCATACGCCGCCCAATAACGAGAACGACTCAATTTGGCCTCCATGACTGCAGCGTGCTGATCAGGTTTTTGAGAACCGGCCGCAGCCTCGCCGCACGATCGGCGTCAATCGTATACGGTGACTCTTCTTTCATATAACAGCCCCAAGCCATTTCCAGCTGGATCGCATGCACGTTATTGGCTGGTTGGCCGTAGTGTCTGGTGATATAGCCGCCGGAAAAGCGGCCGTCCGTGACGTGGCTGAAGTGCGACTGCGATTCGAGAACCGTGTTCAGCTTTACTCGCAGATTGCCGGCGCAACTTGAACCCTTCACAGTCCCAAGATTTAGGTCGGGGAGCCGCCCTTCAAATAGCCACGGCACCCGGGACTTGATGCTGTGTGCATCAAACAGAATCGCATAACCGTGGATCGACCGAATGCGCGCAATTTCGCTTTCAAGTGCACGGTGATACGGCTGCCAATACACGTCTCGACGCAATGCAATTTCGGCTTCGCCTGGCAAACATCCTGATTTGTAGAGCGGGTCGCCATTAAAGAATGTTGTCGGACAAAGTGCGGTGTTGTTACTGGCGCCATACATAGGGGTGTTGTCAGGTGGTCGGTTCAGATCAATCACGTATCGCGAATAGTTAGCGACCAACAGACCCGCACCCATCTCCGTCGCAAAGTCGTAGAGCTGATCGACGTACCAATCGGTATCTTCAAGGCCGAGCGCACGCGGCGTGAGCCTTTCCCGAAGGTCTGCCGGAATCTTGGTGCCAACATGCGGAAAGCTGATGAGCACGGGTGAGGTCCCGCTTGACAGGTGGTAGGGGAAATTTGCCATTAGCCTCGCAACTCCCCTCCAAAAATAACCGCGCGGCATGGATTGCGTCCGACCCAATAGGCGAGTTCGTTGGGATGCGGAACATTCCAAACGGCGAAGTCGGCGCGCAGGCCTGCCGCGATCTGGCCGCGGTCTTGTAGTCCAAGCGCGCGAGCGCCGTTCAGGGTTACGCCGCGCAGCGCTTCCTCTGGTGTCAGTCGGAACAGCGTACAAGCCATGTTCATCATGAGCAGTAGGGACAGGATCGGGGACGTGCCGGGATTGTGATCGGTCGCGAGCGCAATCGGCACGCCCTGCTCGCGAAGTTCGGCAATCGGTGGCATCTGCGTTTCGCGCAGGAAATAATATGCGCCGGGAAGTAGGACGGCGACCGTTCCCGCGTCGCGCATTGCCCGAACGCCGTCGGCCGAAAGATATTCCAAGTGGTCACAAGACAATGCACCAAATTCTGCGGCGAGTTGCGCGCTTGCCTGATGGCTAAGTTGTTCCGAGTGCGCTTTCACGGGTAGCGTTAGCGACCTTGCAACTTCAAAGACCTTGCGCGTTTGCGCAACACTGAAGGCGATGTTTTCACAAAAGACATCGACGGCATCGACCAAACCCTCGCCGGCTAATACCGGTAGCCACGCGCAGACCGCGTCGATGTAGGCATCCGCACGACCAGAAAATTCGCGCGGAACCGCGTGAGCGGCAAGGTAGGTCGTCTTTACGCTGACGGGCAGTTCGGCACTTAGCCTGCGCCCGATTAAAAGGCATCTTCGTTCATCTGCCAACGTCAATCCATAACCTGATTTGATTTCGACCGTGGTGACACCCTCGGCCATCAGCACCTCGAGACGTTGGCGCGTCGATGTAAAGAGTTCGTCGTCGCTGGTGTTGCGGGTCGCCGTGACGGTGGATTGAATGCCGCCGCCGTTTCGGGCGATTTCCGCGTAACTCACACCGTTGAGGCGTTGCTCGAATTCTGCCGCGCGGTGGCCACCGTAAACCAAGTGGGTATGACAATCGACCAGACCGGGGGTGATCAACGCATCGCCAAAATCGTGCTCCGCAATAATGAACTTGGCGAACGCTTGCGGTATCGCGGTTGTCGCGCCAACCCATTTGATTTGATCACCTGCAGTCAATATCGCGCCAGCGTCGATCAATCCCCAGGCGCTGCCTTCGGCGAGCGTGGCGATACTTTTGCTCCGCCAGAGTACAAGATCCGTGTCGTGGCCGTTCAACTCGAATATCCCAACCAAAATCCTGCGTTGCGGCCGTCGTCTGGTTCAAACCAACATTCACCATCGCCGACATTCCACAAAAGCGAAAACGGCTCAAGTGTTATCGAATTTTCGTCTGACCGGTGGCCCGCATCATTGATGGTGCCAATGCAAAAGCGCCCCGCAGCGGTGGCGAAAAAACCACGCTCGGTGAACTGCTCCTGCCAACTTCTGCCGGGCGCTGCGAGACGCATGGCGCCGACGCCGCGGCGAATCATTAGGTTAAGATCTTGCGTCGGACCATCAACCAAGTGGCAGTCTGGCGCGTCGCTTCCATCAAAACGAATCGGTGGATCGCCCAGACTAAGCACAGCTTCCCCTTTTGGAAATCCCAGGCGCACGCCCGCGCCTTCCACAACCGCAAAGCACCTTTCAACACCGGACATGGTCGAGAAAGGACCGTTTTTCTCGATACACGCAAGACTGATTCGAAAATTCCAATCAGAACCGTTTGGTGTTGCGTGGAGGGTACGCGTTTTCCCTCCCCCATTCAGCCATTGCTGCGGAACGACATCACGTGCACGTACAAGTATGTAATCGGTGGGCGTACTCAAAGGCGACTCCAATGCTAACCCTCAGGTGGCGTTGCGATCAAATTTCACCGACTTGTCGCCATACTGCAGATCGTAATAGTGTCCGCCTTCTCTATCGTCCTCGTTCCATAGTTTGGTGCCATCCGGCTTATGACGATAAAGGAATGGTGATAAATGTAAGCGCTTGAGATGCCATCTGCCGCTTTTGCCGGCGAGCATGTCCTCTCCCTTGCCATATAACATCAGGCCCCCTTCGGCGAAGACTTCGAAGTCGGGGTCAGTGTTCATGTATTCATGGCTGACGTTCATCACCTTGTGGCCGGGCTCACGCGCGATGGTTCGGCGGGAACGCATCGGTCCTGACAAATTGCAAATGGTGATGACGCCTCGGAGCCAGGTTGGCATCGTATTACTGTTTGAGTACCACGGAAACGAAAGCCCGCCGGTCCTAACCGACTTCACGACCCAGTTTCGGCCACTTGCGACTTCGGTGAACGGATAGAAGGCGTCCTGGAGGGCAACTAGGTTCATGCTCAGTTCCATTTATCGATTTAGTGGGCGTCTTTTATGGTGCGCTAACTTCACTTGCTCGAACAATGATCTGATATTCATCTGCTTGTTCAATCCGTCAATATTTTTTTGTCTGCATGTTCGCTGATTGCGCGATTTATTGCTGTTTCGATTCAACTAGGGTTTAAATTTTCCGTTCAACATATAACGCGATCCCGGGTGTACGAGCCGCGCGTTGGTGATCGCAATGCCACCCCGTTCTGTTCCGCGTGAAATTACCAGGCAAGGATCGTTGGGCCGGATATTGAGCAACCTTGCTTCCTGATCCGTCGGTACGCCTGCCTCAATTGAATACTGCGCCTCCCATAGGGGGGCGACCTGCAGCAGATAATTCGTCGGGGTGATTTGGCTGAAGTCCACACTCAGATATTCGGGGGCGCACGCGGGATTCACAAAACGATCCTCACATTGGAGCGGTACGTTGTTCTCAAAATGAACAATCAGGGTGTGAAATACAGGTTCACCGACGGATAATCCCAGCTTGGCCGCAACGGCGGAAGTCGCGCGCTCGCGTTTAGCGATATGCACTTCGGCGTGGTGCCGGTGTCCGCGACTGATGATTTCCGCATGCAGGTCCCGAATGGTGAGGCTGGACGACACACGAAACAAGTGTGCCGCGAACGTGCCCACACCCTGCAAGCGATTGACGAGTCCGTCCGATTGCAGCTCACGCAGCGCGCGGGTGACCGTTACGCGGCTCACGCCAAATTGTGCGGCAAGTTCGGTTTCCGACGGCATCAGCGCTCCCGGCAGCCACACCTCGTTGGCAAGCCCCTCCTTGAGGAATTGTTTGATTCGTGCGTACTGTGCCTGCGGGAGCGAAGTGGCCGGCAGGAGGTCATCAATTTGCGTCATGCAAGAATAGTAGTTGCATATACTTGTATAGTCAAGTACAGTCAAGCTTAGTTAAGTCAATCGTCCGGCTTTTGTCCAAGGTTCAAATGTCCGATTTGTCAGCACCACAGCGCATCGCAAAACCACGGGTTGTCCGCGCGCCGCGCGGTGCAAAGCTCACCTGTGCAAACTGGTTGATTGAAGCGGCCTACCGCATGTTTCAAAACAATCTCGACCCCGAGGTTGCCGAAAACCCTGACGCCCTCGTTGTTTATGGCGGCATCGGCAAAGCGGCCCGCGATTGGGCCTGCTTCGAGGGCATCATCCGCAGCCTTGAAGCCCTGAAGGAAGATGAGACTCTTCTCGTTCAATCGGGCAAACCCGTCGGCGTGTTTCGAACACACGTCGACGCGCCGCGCGTATTGATTGCGAATTCAAACCTGGTTCCAAAGTGGGCGACATGGGAACACTTCCATGAGTTGGACCGCAAGGGCCTGATGATGTACGGCCAAATGACCGCCGGCTCATGGATTTATATTGGTAGCCAGGGAATTGTGCAGGGTACCTACGAAACGTTTGTTGAAGCTGGCCGCCAACACTTTGGCGGCGACCTTGCGGGCCGCTGGATATTGACTGCGGGTTTGGGAGGCATGGGCGGCGCGCAGCCGCTCGCGGCAAGTTTTGCCGGTGCGTCGTCACTCAATATCGAATGCCAGCAATCTCGCATCGATTTTCGCCTCAAGACGCGCTATCTAGACGAGCAGGCAGAAAACCTTGACGATGCGCTGGCGAGGTTGGCGCGTTACAAGAGTGAAAAGCGTGCCGTTTCAATCGGATTGCTCGGCAATGCCGCCGAAATTCTGCCCGAATTGGTCAGGCGGGCGCGACGCGGTGGACTCTGCCCCGACTTTGTTACTGATCAAACGTCGGCGCACGATTTGATCAATGGTTATTTACCCGCCGGCTGGAGCGTAGAGAGTTGGCGTGCCGCACAAGCAGATACCCGACAACATTCAGCCGTGCGCGACGCCGCCGCCAGAAGTTGCGCAGTCCACGTGCAGGCCATGCTCGATTTTCAGGCGATGGGCGTGCCGACGGTCGACTACGGTAACAACATTCGCCAAGTCGCGCTTGATCAGGGTGTCAAAAACGCGTTTGATTTCCCCGGCTTTGTACCGGCATACATTCGACCACTGTTTTGTCGCGGCAAAGGACCGTTTCGGTGGGTGGCACTGAGTGGCGACCCGGAAGATATCCGCAAGACCGATGCGCGCATGAAGACGCTGTTTCCGGAGGACAAACATTTACATCGCTGGCTTGATTTTGCATCAGAACGGATCGCCTTCCAAGGGCTACCGGCACGCATTTGTTGGATTGGCTTGGGAGAACGGCATTTGGCGGGGCTGGCGTTCAACGAGATGGTCAAGAGCGGGGAGTTGTCCGCACCCATCGTGATTGGTCGTGATCATCTTGATAGCGGTTCTGTTGCATCGCCAAATCGTGAAACCGAAGCGATGCGTGATGGCAGTGACGCCGTCTCGGATTGGCCGCTACTCAACGCCCTCCTCAATACTGCCGGTGGTGCCACCTGGGTATCGCTGCACCATGGCGGCGGTGTGGGCATGGGGTATTCCCAACACGCGGGTGTCGTCATTGTTTGTGACGGCACAGACGCGGCGGCGAAGAGAATTGAGCGCGTGTTGTGGAATGATCCGGCGACAGGGGTGATGCGCCACGCTGATGCGGGCTATGCCGCTGCCATCGAGTGCGCCCGTGAACAAGGCATGAATATGCCAATGTTGGGGCGTTAAGATGCGCATCAGGCCAGGGTGTCTCACACTTGAGCTCCTGCAGGCGATACACGCCGGCGGCGTGACGCTGGAGCTGGACGACACGGCGCGAGGGCGGATTCGCGAAAGTGCAAAGGTGATACAGCGCGCGGCCGACGGCGATGCGCCGATCTATGGCGTTAACACCGGATTTGGCAAGCTTGCAGATCAGCGAATAAGCAGGGCACAACTTGCCACGCTCCAGCTGAATTTGATTCGCTCGCACAGTGTTGGCGTAGGTGAACCACTTTCTGCCGAAGTTGTTCGCCTGATGTTGGCGCTCAAAGCAGCCGGCCTTGCACGGGGCTTTTCCGGCGTGCGCGAGGTTGTCGTCGATACCCTGATTGCAGTGCACAACGCTGGTTTGATTCCGTATGTTCCCTCGCAGGGATCTGTTGGTGCATCCGGCGATCTTGCGCCGTTGTCGCACATGACCCTGGCCTTGATTGGTGAGGGCGAAATGCTGATGGACGGCAAACGCGTGCCTGCACTTGGCGCGCTTCGACACGCCGGCATTACGCCGCTCACGCTCGGCGCAAAAGAGGGGTTGGCGTTAATCAATGGGACGCAAACGTCCACGGCATTGGCGCTGCACGCATTGTTTACCTTTGAGCCTGTTCTGGAGTCAGCGTTGGTCATCGGCGCACTCACCGTCGATGCCGCTCGGGGTAGCGACGGGCCATTTGACCCTCGTATCCACGCGCTGCGCGGTCAACTTGGTCAAATTGATGTTGCGGAATACTATCGCGCCCTGCTTAAGGGCAGCCACATTCGAGAGTCGCATCTCAGCGACGATGATCGAGTGCATGATCCGTATTGCCTGCGCTGCCAGCCACAAGTCGTCGGCGCCTGTCTCGATCAGCTGAGGCATGTTGCGGTGGTGCTGTTGCGCGAAGCGAATGCGGTGACGGATAACCCGCTGGTCTTTGCCGAGGACGGCGCGGTCGTTTCGGGCGGCAACTTCCACGCTGAGCCTGTTGCACTTGCGGCGGATGGCATGGCCCTGGCCATTGCCGAGGTTGGGGCCATCGCCGAGCGACGAATTGCGATGTTGATCGATAGCAGTGTCTCGCGCTTACCGCCATTTTTGGCGGCCGAGCCTGGCTTGAACAGCGGCTTTATGATTGCGCACGTCACGGCAGCCGCGTTAGCGTCAGAGAATAAGTCGCTTGCACATCCGGCGAGTGTTGACAGCCTGCCCACCAGTGCCAATCAAGAAGACCACGTGTCGATGGCAACATTTGCGGCGCGGCGCCTGCAAACGATGATCGTAAACACCGCGCACATATTGGGTATTGAGTACTTGGCAGCCGCGCAGGCGATCGAATTTCTTCGGCCGCTAAAGAGCTCGGCCGCGCTCGAAACAGCCCACGCTATTCTCAGGCAGCGAGTGCCGGCGATGCCGCAAGATCGCCATGTTTCCCCAGATATTGAAGCCGCGACAGAGTTGGTGCGAAGCGGCGCTCTTTCAGAAATTCTTCGCGAATTTCCCGAGTTACCACCGCTTTGGATACTCGATGGCTTGCAGCGCGACCCCAAACTTTGTATGCCCGAACTAGCTGATCGTGAGCTGCCATAAGTTTGAAATGCCCCGCTTGGGGTGAAGCTGCGGTGGCATTGTTGGCAATGACGGGGAATCGCCGCACGTGTACGTCATACTGCAAAATTGATCTAGAAATAGCATTTTCAGGAGCTTCGACATGCAAAGCCTGCGCACGCCTGACGAATGTTTTGCCAACCTGCCCGGCTATCCATGGCCGCCAAATTATGTTGATGACCTGCCCTCATCTGTCGGGCTGCGGGTGCATTATCTGGATGTTGGCCCGCGTGACGCCGACACTGTTTGGCTGTGTCTGCACGGCCAGCCGACCTGGAGCTATCTCTATCGCAAAATGATTCCGATCTTCGTTGCGGCCGGGCATCGTGTGATCGCGCCCGACCTGATCGGCTTTGGCCGATCCGACAAGCCGGTTGATGAGGCCGTCTACACGTTTGATTTTCACCGGCAGATGCTGCGCGAATTGGTTGAGCGGCTCGCACTCACCAATGTGCGATTGGTCTGCCAGGATTGGGGCGGGTTGTTGGGGCTGACGTTGCCGATGGCGGCACCTGAGCGTTACAACGGTCTATTGGTGATGAATACCACACTGGCAACGGGCGACCTGCCGCTGGGTGACGGTTTTATCGCCTGGCGTGCTTACGTCCGCAGCCAACCGGATCTGGATATCGCAAAGTTGATGAAACGCAGTGTGCCGACGCTTTCAGCCGAAGAAGCGGCGGCCTACGCCGCGCCGTTTCCGGATGCCCGTTACAAAGCCGGTGTGCGGCGTTTTCCGGAATTGGTACCGGATCATCCCGACGCCGCCGGCGCGGCGATTTAGCGCGATGCACGCACGTGGTGGCGCGCAGGCTGGTCCGGTAAAAGCGTGATGGCCGTTGGCATGCAGGATCCTGTGCTGGGACCGCCGGCGATGCGTTATCTACACAAACAGATTCGCGGTTGTCCACCGCCAATCGAGCTGGCCGACGCCGGGCATTTTGTCCAAGAGTGGGGCGGAACGGTGGCTGAGGCGGCACTGATACACCTCGCCTAGTGGTCAAGATGCCGGCGGCACCCCGTTGCAGCGACAGCCTTAACTGCACCAGCGCACAGATCGTTGATCATTCACAATACAAAATAGCCCCCCGACGAATAATTTCCCAGGCAGCCCGCCATGTCCTTTGACTTTGACATTCTTGAACGAGCGCTAAACGCCAATGCGAACGCCGATGCGAGCGCCGATACGACCGCTGACGCGACCAATCCCGCCGCAACCGTCGACGTCGCATCCGACGGCGATCTCACCCACCGCGCCGCGGTCGCCAAACAGTTCATGCTCGCATTCGCCGACTTTGTCGCGAGTGGGCGCCCGCCAAACCAGCACCAGCGCACCGCCGGGCTGGAGCCGCTGCTGCTGCGGTTGCGCATTCACGCAGGTGATCGGGCGACGCTGGCGCGGTTCACCTGCACCCTGCTTTGCCACACCAAACATGTCTCGCTATATGCCGATGCGGGCATTTTGCCTTCGACCGGATTTGTTGGTGAGCTGTATCGGCGCGTCAGCCATCGCGTCTTGCCAGAAGTGGTGAATCCGATCTATCTGCGAGACTGTCTGGCTGAAGCGTTCTGCGATCCGTGCGATGATGATTGGCTGGCGGCGGCATCGGATGAGCAGTGGCAGGAATTGATCCGCTTAGTGTCGCCTGACGGCGGTGCGTTGGCGGCGCGCTGCATCGAAAGGTTTGAAACTGAATTGTCAAATGCAATCGACGTGCTGTCGCTGCGTCTGGCCGGCCTGGGGTTGGAAGCAGAGTTGTTGCGGGTCTATCCGGACCTCGAGGAACACGACTCGCCGTTTATGGCACAACAGCACGAAATTCAGCGCTGGTGCGCCGGACGCATGCAAAGCGCTGATACGGTCAACGCCGAAGGCACACACGACCACAGTCAACTTGACCACGCGCTGGTGCTGCTTGACCAGTGCCGCAGCGTGCTTGACCGGGTACGCAAAAACACCGCATCAATCGGTACCTCGTTTGGACTCACCTATTTGATCGGCCGCCTGCTGCATACAATCAGGCGCCTCGAGTTGTTGGTTAACGTCGCCGGCGCGGATGCCGCCGCGAAGCCTGTTGCCTGCGCACTGCTGCTCCGCGAAGTCGGTCTGGCGCAAGCCCAGCGTAACGACATCGGCAAACACATCGCCCAAAGTATGGATCTGGTTGCATTGCGGGTGACAGAGAATGCGGGGCGCACCGGCGAGCACTACATTACGGAAACACGTGAAGAGTACTTTGTCATGTTTCGCGCCGCGCTTGGCGCGGGCTTTGTGGTCGCGTTTATGGCGTGGGCAAAAATATTTATCGTCGGCATAAAGCTGCCCGCGTTAATTGAAGTATTTGGCATTTGTGCGATGTACGCCGCCGCGTTTATCATTATTCATCTGCTGCATTTTTCGCTCGCGACCAAGCAACCTGCGATGACCGCCGCCGCGATTGCGGCGGCGCTTGACGATTCCCGGCAGCAGACCAACTCATCGCGCATTGAGCGCATGGTTGACATGGTGGCGCGGGTCACCCGCAGCCAGCTTGCCGCGATTGTTGGCAACATCGTTCTCACCATACCCACCGCCATCCTGCTCACGTATGTTGTCTTCGCCCTGTCTGGCGCACATATCGTCGAAGCAGGCAAAGCACAAAAGCTGATGCATGACGCAAGCCTGCTCAGTCTGGCGCCGATGTACGCCGGCATCGCGGGCGTGTTGTTATTTTTTGGCGGCCTCATCAGCGGCTATTTCGACAACAAATCGTCCTACAATCGCATTCGTGAGCGCCTGCAAGCCCACGCTGGGCTCGTCGCACTGTTGGGCCGCGATCGCAATGACCGGTTCGCCCGCTACATTGAAGACAATCTCGGCGCGCTCGCCGGTAACGCGTCACTCGGGATCATGCTGGGCCTGGTCGGACCACTCGGCGTCGCGCTTGGCGTGCCGCTGGATGTGCGTCACGTCACCATCACCGCGGCGGGTCTGGGCCTCGCCCTGCCGGCCATTTCGTTTGACGTCGCCATCGCGGTGGCGTTTGCCACGTTGTTCGGCGTGGC
>JANMNT010000242.1:0-3492 GCA_031368465.1 Burkholderiales bacterium | reverse complement strand
TCGACAGTTTGCTGAACGTGATCGGTAGAATTTTCGCGCCGATGGTGTCAATGCGCATGTACACGTCGTATTCAGCGCCCGGTTTGAGCATCACTTCTGCGGCGAGTGACCGGCTCGCCAGCGGCCGCAACGCATAGGCCTGATCGTTGCCGAGCCGGAGGGTCTTGACTACCAGGCCGTTGCTGACAAAAAACACATCAACGCGGTTTAACAACGCGTAATCGATGTCGAGAATCCAGTCGCCATCCGAATTGTCCGCAACACGCAACGGCACGTGCAGCCACTCAACACCATACTTGAAACCCAGCGTTGCGTAGGCCGACACCGGCACCACGAAGTTCTGTCGCTTGTCGCGTATGGTGTCAATAGTCAATTGGCCCGACGGATCGGTCATTGTGGTGACCGCAGGCCAGACATCGACGCGTCCCACGTTGTCCGATAGCAGGATTGGTGTTTGCGCCTGCGCGGCGGTGAAACCAAACAACACACACAACGCCAGCAACAGCGCCCGCAGGTGGCGCCGCAAAAGATTTGACGGCACCGACATGGCACCGGACTGCCGGTCAAGCGTTAACAAAATATCAGCGCTTGTTCTCACTGCCCCACCCGTCTTTGGTCGTCATCATGCCTTCGACCTTGTTCATCCACGCCGGCGCAAATTGATCACGACCCCAGTGATTTAGCACGTTGTTCATACGCACTGATTCGTGTTCAGGCAATTTCAGCGGGCGGGTTTCACTCATCAACAGCCGCGTGATCAACTGATAGCCCAACAAGCGCGTGATAAAACGGCACGTCGAAAACTGTGGAAACTTGAGGCGCACCGTCGCGTCGATGGATTTTGCAATCAGCATCAGCAGGTAAAAAAGTGCTTTAGAACTCCACCATACCGCGCCGTTGAGTCCCAGGTCGCGGGCAGTGGCGTTGCCACAAAGGTAACGCGTCATCAGCACCGGAAACGGTTTGGCGATGGTCCAGGGGATGATGGTTTTCATCGCATTTATCAACGCGTTGCCAAGCGACGGGCGCGGGTCGGGCGTGATGGGTCTGCTGAGTTGCCCGGCGCGGCCGCGTGCCTGCATGGCGGCAAACAAACGCGCCGCGTCATGCATCGTATGCACAATCAACGATGCATCAATACCGAGGTAATAGCCGACCACGTTCCAGGTATGCAAGTACGCTTCCTCATCGGCTTGGGGCAAACCGATGCCGAGTTTGCGCAATCCATCGAGGAAGACATAACTGAATGTCAGCAATGTATAGGCGAGCTCTTCCTGGTTGCACGGCAGACCGCGCTCCGGCGTATTCCAACCGCTGGCCAACAGCGCCCGGTTCATCGAATCTGACTTGGCGATTTCGGCGAGCGGCGCGATCACTTCGGTGTTCGCATTGGTCTGACCTGCCCGACCAGACTCGGTCATGACTGTTGCCGGACTTTGCCGCAGAATTAAATGGCGGATGGTTGCGTGGATCAGCCGCACCTTAAAAATTTGTGCCAAGCCGGCACCCTGATCGAATGCCAATCCATTGTGCATCATCACCGGAAAAATCATCGCGCCGGTTGCGCGAATACGATGCCCGGTATTGTCATCGAGCTGACCGGTAATTTGTAACACGGCAGAAAGATCGGGCACCGCATAACACTGCGGCAGGCTGGCACAAAACAACAACGTCACCGACAGTGCACCGTGATCCATAAACAGCTGTTCGGCACGGGCAATTTTTTCCGCGTCAAACCAGTCTGGTCGAACCGCCGCTGCCTGTATATATGCCTCGAGCGCATTGCCGATGTCATCCGGCAGGCCGGAACCCGCCGCACGCCAACTTAACAACGCCGCATTGTCGGTCCACGCGGCAAATACACGGTTGACAGTTGTCAACTTGTCGCAGCGGGGCTGCCAGTGCGCCATGATGGCGGCGGCGGCCGTATTGTCGGAAGGTTGTGTCGGCAGGTCCGAACGACCGAGGATTCGCGCGATGGTCGCATCTGCCCACGGATCGGCGCGGAATCGCATGGTGTCAAGCGCTGCATTGTCGGCAGCGGGTGGCGCGGTGCGGTCTGCCATCGGAAACAATCCTGTTGTGAGTGGCGCGGGCTAAAGCGTTGAATTATGACGGGAAACCGCTAACAGGACTACTAAAAATTACGCATCGTGCCGGGATTGTCGGGCAATAATGCGTTGACAAACTCGCCATTTGACGGGTGTTTTCAGGCAAAACAATCTGAAAACGCCCGTCAATCAACGACCTTCTTGAAACGAGCAGGCCAATGCTGGGTATAAACCGCCGCAGCGTTTGGATCATGCCGACGCGGGGTCGGGCTTATATGTTGACTCAAACTGCGCCAACAGTTCGGGTGATGATGGCTGGATATTGCGTCATGAACCAAGCGTAAGCAAGCGGCATTGCATCAGGTTGCATCCGCAACCGGCGACGCAGGAAAACCGGGCAAATGAACTACTTTTTGCAGAACTGCGCGTAAAGCACCTGCATGATCGCAAACGCCTCTTTGCTCGCCATTGAGTAGTAGATGCGTTTTCCGTCGCGCCGGGTTGAGACCAGTTGCTCGTCGCGAAGCACGCCCAACTGCTGGGAAAGTGTTGGCTGGTGAATGTCGAGCGCCTCTTCAAGATCCCCCACACAACACTCGCCTTGCGAGATTTGGCAGAGCAATAACAACCGGTCCGGGTTTGACAGTGTCTTGAGCATGCTGCTGGTCCGGTCGGCGGCCAGCCGCATCCGGTGCAGTTCAATCGTATTGGTATTGGTTTTCACGATTTATATTTCACAAGAGTTTGATCTGGCTCATTATATCGCATTTAATATACTTGTCAATATATTATTAATTGATATAATGATGACTTCTCAAGCAATGATACGAGCGAGCCAAACCATGAAGATTTACCGAATTGAACGAACCAAGCTCGCGTCGCTGTTATTGATGATTTTTATCCCCGCCATCAGCGCCGCGGCAACGCTGCCCGTTCTGACAACGGCAGTGGCCGAAGGCGGCGGCGCAACACAAACCGCCAGTTATGACGGCGTTGTCGAAGCCATCCGCCAAACGGTTATGGCCGCACAAGTCGCCGGTGCCATCGTTGAGCTAAAGGTCAAAGCAGGTGATCGGGTCGCCGCCGGTCAACTGCTGGTGCGGCTCGATGCCCGCGCCGCAGACCAGACGGCGGCGGCCAGCCAAGCCCAAGTTACCGCCGCACGCGCAACGCTCGATGTCGCCAACAAGGATTTCAACCGGCAAAAGCAACTGTTCGAAAAACGCTTTATCAGTCAGGCCGCACTCGATCAAGCCGAAGCCGTCTACAAATCCACCGAAGCACAGGTCGCGGTACAAATTGCCCAAACCGCCGCCGCGCGCAGTCAGTCTGATTTCGCTGTCATTCGTGCGCCCTACCCGGGCATCGTCGCCGACGTATCGGTGGTACTCGGTGACATGGCCCTGCCCGGCCGCCCGTTGCTGATGATCTATGACCCGGG
>JANMNT010000178.1:0-8368 GCA_031368465.1 Burkholderiales bacterium | reverse complement strand
CTTTTTACTCGGTCTGGCCGATCAATCGGGCTATGCCACGCTGACGCGCGATGCCATCCGTGGCATTGTGGTCGGACATGACAAACATCTGGTGCGTTATCAATCACTCGCTGACCAGCTTGGTCTGAGCGACCGGGTGGTCTTCACCGGAGGCGTTGACGATGTCCGGCCGTATTATGCCGCCGCCGATATTTTTGTCCTGCCGACCTTGTATGACCCGCTGCCGAACGCCTGTCTTGAGGCGATGGCGTGCGGGTTGCCGGTCGTCACCAGCACGACTTCCGGCGCAGCCGAGTTGATCACCAACGGCGTCGAGGGTTATGTGACGGACGCGTTGGATACACCTGCCATTTCCGACGCAATCGGCCACGCGCTTGCCGATGCGGGCATGGGTGCGCGTGCACGCGAACGTGTCGCCAAACTCACGCCGGCGGCAATGGCAAGCGCCTACGTCGGGCTGTATCGGGAGTTACTTGGCCTGCCAGGCTGAGTCGGCACCATATCAACAATAGCCACGTAAAATAGCCGAATGACAACTGCCGATACCAAGATGCAATCCTCGTCCGCATTGTATCGCCGCCTGCTCGGTTACGTGAAGCCATACCGGTTGGCGTTTGCCGGCGCGGTGTTGGCCATGCTGATCGGCGGGTTGGTCGAGGGTTCGGTGGCGCTTTACCTGACACGCGTGATCAACGAGCTTTTTGTTGATGGCAACGAGCGTTATGCCGTGTTTGCGGCGCTCGGCATTGTCGTCATCTTTTTTCTCAGTGGGTTGTCACACTTCATCGCCGGCTACGGCATGCAATGGGTCGGTAACAAAATGATGCTTGACTTGCGTAATCGCATGTTTGAGAAAATTGTGCAACTGCCGATGGATGGCTTTGACGCGTTGTCGACCGGCACGTTGATGTCAAAAGTCACCAACGATGTCATCGGCCTGCAAGCCGCCGCAACCACCGCGCTGAATTCTGTGGTGCGCGGCATTGCCACCCTGACCATGCTGTTGATCACGTTGTTCTATTTGAATTGGAAACTCACCCTCATCATGTTTGTCACGGTGCCGGTCATGGCCATGGTGATTCGTGCGTTTGGCAAGCGGCTGCGCGAAATTAACCGGCAAGGCCAGTTCGCCCATGCCGCCATCACCGACGTATTGGAAGAGGCGATCCGCGGCCTGAAAGTCATCAAGATTTTTGGTGGCGAAGCATACGAACGCAAGCGCTTCGACGCCGCTGCAAACCGGATCCGTCAGTTGAACATGAAACAAAGTGCCGCCGCCGCCGCCGCCACGCCGTTGACCCATTTGGTGGTATCGGCGGCGATTGCGTTCATTGTTTATCTCGCGGCCAGCAAGTCGCTGGGTACCGGCATGGCGGTGGCTGAATTCATCGGTTTTATCACCGCAGCCGGCACACTGATGACACCAATCAAGGCGTTGTCGAGCGTGAACGAGCAGATCCAGCGCGGGCTGGCGTCGGCCGAGAGTGTATTTGCGTTGATTGATGCGCGCCCCGAGGTGGATACGGGAAGCCAGACGCTGGAACGCGCGCAAGGCGCGCTGCAATTCAACAATGTGTCGTTGTTTTATGCCAACAAGCCACAGCCCGCCCTCGAAAACGTAATCCTGACCATCGCCCACGGCGAAACCATTGCGCTGGTCGGACCTTCCGGCGGCGGCAAATCGAGCCTGGTGAATCTGGTGTCGCGCTTCTACAGCCCCACCAGCGGCGGCATTACGCTCGACGGTGTTGCGCTGCCCGATTTGAAGTTACACGATTTACGCCGGCAGATGGCGCTGGTGAGTCAGGACGTGGTGTTGTTCAACGACACCATTGCCGCCAACATTGCCTACGGCCGTGAAGAAACCGTAACAAGGGGGCAGATTGTTGCGGCTGCACGCGCCGCGAACTGCGGCGATTTTATTGATGCCCTGCCACAGGGTTACGACAGTATGATCGGCGAAAACGGCGCAAAACTTTCAGGCGGCCAGCGCCAGCGTCTGGCCATCGCCCGCGCATTGCTCAAAGACGCGCCGATTTTGTTGCTTGATGAGGCCACCTCGGCGCTCGATACCGAATCCGAGCGCGCGGTGCAGAACGCGTTGGAAACGCTGATGCAAGGGCGCACCACCATTGTGGTCGCGCACCGGCTTTCGACCATTGAGAATGCCACACGTATTGTGGTGCTCGAAGCCGGGCGCATTGTTGAAGTCGGCCCGCATCGCGACTTGCTCGCGGCGAACGGCTTGTATGCAAGTTTGTACCGCATGCAGTTTGCCGGATCCTAGCCTGGTTGCAGGCGGGCCCAAGACCTTTTGAAAGTCTAATATTGGCGGGCGTTTTGGGGCATAAATGCCTGAAAGTGATTGTCAATAATAGGGTTTGTATATTGACTATTGGCGACGCATCAACGCTTTGCCGAATCAGTTTGGCTGCCAACCTGCGCCGGCCACCGGGTCACCGCCAGCAACATTCCCACCAGTGCGCCGAATAACAGCGCGGCATGGCGCGAGAAAAAATCGTCCATCATGTTGCGCAGAAAAAATCCGGCAACCAGCATTACGCCGCACACACTGACTGCGCGCGAAAATTCGGAATATGACCGCATCGTCCAAAAGGTCCGGCCAAGCGCAGCAAACAAAATGAGCAACGTCAGCGCGCCGACCAAACCGAGTTGGATGGCGTAGTTCAGCACCATGTTGTGGGCGTGCTTAAACACATCGCGAAACCAGGGGTCGGTAAAACGTGTGGCAAGCGCCTGCCGCGGTGCTTCGAGCGCGTAGCCGTGACCAAGCACGGGTTTTTCGGCAATCACGCCAAGCGCTTCGGCCCAGATGATGCTGCGATTGTCGCGCCACATAAAGGTGCCGACATCCGCCGCCGCCGGATAAAGACCGGCACGGGTTGTCGCCGAAGCATAAAACAATGCCGCCATGGCCACCAATCCCGCCAACACGATGACGGCGACACGTGAAACGTGTTGCCGATCGGCGCGCAATTGCATGACGCCGTAAATCAGCAGCATCACCCCAAAACAAATCCAGATGATGCGGCTGGCGGTAAACCATGCCGCCAGCAAAATGGCAAATGCCGCCGCCATGCCGATCAATTGTGCAAGGCGACGACCAGGCCACTGCACCAGCCAGACCAGCGGCAACAACGCACCCAACATCACCAACCAGGTCGACAGCCAACCGACGCTGACATAGCGGGGCTCATGTTGCGGCACGGCGACATTAAACGGATCGATCACCACCATCACCGTGAGTACCAACAGCGAGGCAAACAAAATCAGCAGCCAGATCGCCAGCGCGCGTGGCGTTTGTGTCAGGCAATAAAACACAACACCCGCCAATATCGGCGTGAGCACGTCGCCGCGCCATGATCGCAAGCTTTCCAGCGGATCCGGCCCGAGCAACGACATGCCCGCAACCACCAATACCCAAAGGCCAATGGCAAACAACAACGGTCGTCGTGTTGTGACGGGCATGGCCGGTATCGTCAGCGCCCGATAGCGCCATAACCAAACCAATACAACCAACGCGAGTACCAGCATGGCGGCGCGAATTCCCGCGCTGGAACGAAACGGCGCGGCCAACAGCGAGATGCCGGCGCACGTCATCGCGATGCGCATCCAGACCGACGTGATGGCCGCCTCGGTGGATGGGTTGGAACCGGCGTTGGGAGATTCAGAAATCACAAAAGTGGCAATAAAAAAGGGCGGTCGATGGGAACTGAGGCAATGGCATCTAGCCGAACTGCTGCTTGAGCCAGATGGCGACAACCTGACGCTTTCGCTTGAAGTTTAGCGCGTCGCGCCACAGCCCCTGCGCGAACCGGCTTGCCCGACATGCCGCAATCACTTCGCGGCGTCTCTCGCCGGCTGTCAGTTGTTTGGTCAGCTCAAAAACCTGCAACGCCTGACCGACCACCTCACCGCGCAGCATCACTAGTGTTTCCGGCCGAAACGCCGCGTCCACGCCGATACGCCGGTTCATCTCCTGCAATTGCCGGACCACGGTGAAATAACTGACGATGCGCCGCATCAGCCGCCCGTCTTCATTGCTGCCGGTTGCAGAGGCGGCGTTGAGCCGATACCGGTACGCAACCACATCAACGTACCTCAGGCGTGTTGCCCGCAGCGTGACCTCGGTGACCCATGCAACATCCTCATGCGAAATGCCGGGAAAAAAGGTCAACCCGATGGTTTGCAAATAGTCGCGACGGCACCAGTGCAGCCAGACAAAATGACGCAACTCTTTTTGTGTCAATAACGTTGTCAGCCAGTTTTCGCCGGTGACGACGGCGGTGGACTTGGCAACCTGATAGATGTTGGTGGGACGGGTCTTGTCGCCGCCATCACCAAACCGCTCGCCGTTAAACGTGATGACATCCGTCCCGTCCATGGCAGCCGTGAACAGCGTGTCAACGGCGGACGAATCGATCAGGTCGTCGGCATCGACAAACCAAACGTAATCACCGCACGCTGCTTGCAACCCCCGGTTGCGCGTCACCGCCACACCGGCATTGGCCTGGCGGATCACGCGCAGTCGCGGCTCAATAGCGGCAAACGCCGTCAGTGTTTGCAGACTTTGATCCGTCGAGCCGTCGTCAATGGCAATAAACTCGATATCCGGGAGCGTGAGTGTGCCGAGGCTGTCGAGCAGCGGCTGCAAATAGCCGCCGGCGTTGAATACCGGAATGATGATGCTCAGGCGCATGATGGTCGAACAGGGACGGTTAGTGGCGGCGCAACGGGTGGCGCATCGGCTGACGCAACGCTGCGCAACAATACGATGTTGTATTCAAACATTATCAGCGATGATACGTGGCAATGACCGGCTATGTTATTCTGCCGCCCATGCAGCCTGCGCCACAAATCCCCGTCGACATCATCACCGTTTCCATTGTTGTATTTCGATCTGATAAAGACTGGTTCCGGCAGACGGTTGATGCCCTCGTTGTGTCAATCAAACAGGCGATTGACCACCGGCAGTTGCGGTCGGCACGTTTGGTGGTGATCGACAATGATCCGCAAGCAGATGCCGGCCGGAGCGGTGGTTATTCAGACATTGTCGGACAGGCGTTGGCAGAGCCGGGTCTTGCCGACATCGTGACCCACCAGATCGTCAAATCCGCGAAAAATCTTGGTTACGGTGCCGCCAACAATCTGGCGTTGCGTCATATTGCCGGCGATATCGGCGAGTGTGTGTTGGTCCTAAATCCGGATGTGGCGCTGGCGCCGGAAGCGATTTCCGAGGCGCTCTTGCACCTTGTCCGGCATCCTGCTTGCGGCATGGTGACGCCGGTGGCGGCATTCCCGGATGGCGCGCCGCAGTATCTGGTCAAAGCCGCGCCATCGGTGTTGACGCTGGCGCTGCGCGGCTTTGCGCCGGCTTGGTTGAAGTCGTTGTTTGCGTCCCGCCTTGAGGCCTATGACCGAATGGAAACGGCGTTTGATGCGCCGCTCGACCATTGCGAGATTGTCTCCGGTTGCGCCATGTTTATTCGCGGCAGCGTGTGGAAAACGCTCGGCGGGTTCGACGAACGTTTCTTTTTATATTTTGAAGATTTTGATTTGAGCAAACGCGTCGCCGCGCTAACAGGCATCGACCGTGTCGCAACCTGCAAAATTATCCATGCCGGCGGCAACGCCGCAGGCAAGGGCGGCGAACATGTATGGTTGTTTGTCCGCTCGGCGGTACGATTCTTCAATAAACACGGCTGGCGCTGGTAGAATCCGGTCGCTGCCGGTATATTATTTGGCCGTCCCTGGCGCGGCCTGTTTCGGGATCAAATGTTCGAGCGCCGGTAGTTTCTTGCGCAATTCTTCGTTCACATCGCGCGCCTCATCGCTGTTGGCGATCACGGTTGGTGTGATCAACACCACCAACTCGGTGCGGTTGTTGCGGAATGTTTGGGTGCCAAACAAGCCGCCAATGATGGGAATTTTTGACAATAGTGGCACGCCCGAGGTACCGGAACCGCGATCATTTTGAATCAGACCGGCCAACACCATGGTCTCACCGCTGCCGACATTGACCGTGGTCTGCGCCTTACGGGTGTTGATCGGCGGGTTACTGCCTGATGTTGCGCCGGCCGAACTGACCTCCTGATTGACGTCGAGCGTCACGCGGCCGCCGGCGTTGATGCGCGGGGTCACCGTCAGCAGCACACCGGTATCGATGTATTGCCGCGACGTCACGGTGCTGCCGCCGGTTGACGTGGTGGAACCGGTATCGACGGAAATACGCGTGCCAACGTTGACCGTGCCCTTGGCGTTGTCAAGAATCAGCAGCTTGGGCGCCGACTCAACGCGCGCACGGCCATCCTGCCCAAGCGCCTGCAATACGGCGCGAATGTCGGTGCCCACCAGATTAATCAGTTGCAGCCCGCCGGTCGCCGGCACGATCGGTATCGACGTCCCCGGAACATTTCCGCGCGGATCGGTGGCACCGCCCAAGCCGCGTAGCTGGGGCAACGCGCGCGGCAATATGCCGCCCTCGCCACCGGGGTTACGTAACGCGCCGACCGTATTGTTGCGCGCATTGATAAACCACTCGATGCCGAACTTCAACTCATCGGTGAGCGTCACTTCGGCAACCAGCACCTCCACCAACACCTGACGACGCGGCACATCGAGTTGACGCAATGCCGACCGTATCGTTTCAAAATCCGCAGGCGAGGCCAATATCAACAATGCGTTGTTGTCGTCGTCGGCGATGATGCGGGTGTCTTTGGAAACGGCGGCGCCACTCGACTGAAACAGATTTGAGATCAACGCACCAAACGCACCGCCGGGTTGCTGTCCACCGGGGCCCTGCGCCGGGGTGGTTGTGGTGGTGACCGGGCGTGCGCCGGGGGCCAATGTGGCGTTGCTGCCACCGGTGCCGGTCTGGTTGCCGTAGATGCTGGTGAGTAATTGTGCCAGTCGGTCGGCGCGGCCATGTTGTACCGAATAAACGTTCAAGCGCACACCACCGGCCAGGCCGCCACCCTTGTCGAGCCGGTCGATCCACTTCTTTGCTTCTTCGAGATAACGCGGCTGGGTGGTGATCACCAGCAGGCCATTCAAACGCTCAATCGGCACAATACGCACAATGCCTGCCAGCGGGCTGGCTGACGCCGCCGCCGCACCGGCCGCACCGGGCGCGCCGGCACTCGCGCCGCCAAAAATCCGGTCGAGATCCCCGGCCAGCGCCTTGACGTCGGTTTGCATCGAGAACAATCCGACTGAATAGCCGGCGAGATAATCAACATCAAAGATGCTGATGACTTCGAGCATATGCTTCAACTCGCGTTGCGTGCCCGACAGAATTACCAGATTGCGCAATTCGTCGATTCGCACCGATGATTGTGCTTCGACGGCGTACGGCTCAAGGATACGCGCCATATCGCGCACACCGGCAAAACGCAGCTGCACGATCTGGATGCTGTAGCCGTTTGGCAATTGCGCCGGCGTGGTCAACACCTGTGGCGTCACCGAACCTTTTGCCGCGAGACCGGCGGGCAGCACTTTATAAATGCCGTCTTCACGGATCATCACCTGTCCGTTTTGTCGCAATAACATTTCAAGGGTCGGGATCAATTCGCTGCGTGGGATCGCCTTTGTCAGACGAATCGTGACAGTGCCGGCGGTTTGCGGATGGATCGAAAATGACTCACGCAACATATCGCCGAGAATCGACTGCACCACCGCACGAATATCCAGGGCTTCGTAATTGAGCGTGAATTCCTCGGGGCCCTTGGCGACCGGCGGTGTCGGTGCCTGCGGTCTGACGAACTGGCCCGTGCCCTGATACAGACGTGCGCTGTCCGGTAACGTAGCTGGTGAGACGCCGGGGCGTGCCGCCTGTTTTTGCTGTGGTGATTCCGATGCCAGCGCTGTGTTGGGCCCGGCGGTAACCGATGGCGCCGGTGTGTTGACAGCGCCCGGCGTGGCCGGCATGCCGGCAGCGGGAACAGGCGCCGCATTGGCGGCTTTTTGTGCCGATGCTTCGGATGCCGGGCCGGCTTGCTTCGCCGGCTCGGTGACGGCGCAACCGACCAGCAGGATTGGTAACAATACGCACAGGCTGGGCGCAGCCCACTGCAACAACGCATTGGTTGGCGACGTTGCTGGTGTCGGGTGGATGGTCGATTTGGTCATAGGGGGCAATCTTTAATGATTTCTGGCTACTGCGGCAAATTCTGGAAACGGCGTCGGCGTGCGGTGGCCGCAATAGGATCGGCAGCCGGTGCCGCCGTTTCGCCGGTTGGATCGGTCACGGGCCGACTATTCGGCGGGAGTGGTCGGCCCGCCTGTGGTACGCCGCTGCCCGGCGCCGCTGCCATTGGCGCGCCGCCGGCAAACTGATTCTGCATCGCAT
>JANMNT010000173.1:0-27153 GCA_031368465.1 Burkholderiales bacterium | reverse complement strand
CCGTGCGCGCAGGGTTTCAACGGTGGTGTAAATGTCTTTGCATGCCAACGCAATGTGCTGGATCCCTTCGCCGTTATATGCATCCAGATATTCCTGAATCTGCGACTTCTGGTCGGCCGGCTCGTTGATCGGGATACGGATTTTTCCACACGGGCTGGTCAGCGCACGCGAGGTCAGGCCGGTCTTTTTGCCTTTGATATCGAAATATCGAATCTCACGAAAATTAAACAACTTTTCGTAGAACTGCGCCCAGGTATCCATGCGGCCGATGTAGACGTTATGCGTAAGGTGGTCGACATATTCAAGTCCCACGCCCGCTGGATTGGGGTCAACGCCCTCGACCGGCACAAAATCAACATCGTAAATTGTCCGTGGTCCGTAGCGGTCGATCAGGTATAACAACGAGCCGCCGATGCCCTGCAAGGCTGGAATATTGAGCTCCATCGGGCCGACCGGTCCTTCGTAGGGTTTGGCACCGAGTTCGACGGCACGCTTGAACGCTTCGGCAGCGTTGCGGACGCGGATACCAAATGCGCAGGCCGACGGGCCATGTACGCGGGCAAACGACTGCGCGAAACTATCCGGTTCGGCGTTGACAATAAACTGGATATCGCCCTGTTTATAAAGGAGTACATTTTTTGAGCGGTGTTTGGCCACCACCACAAAACCCATTTGCTCAAACAGCCGGCCGAGTGCCTTGGTGTCGGGCGCCGTATATTCAACAAATTCAAAGCCATCGGTACCCATCGGATTTTCAAACAGATCCATTTTTTGCCTCATGCGATTCTGCAAATACTTGAAATTACGTGAACCGCCGTTGAGATGACAGTGTCACAGGTAAAAGCGTAGTATGTATCGAGTGGTTTGGCGCGCCCCGGATTGGCAAAATGTGGTGCAGGGCACCGGCGCAATCGGTCAGGCCGGCACGACAGCCGACACCACGGGGTTAGCGGGCGTGGGAGCCACGGCGCTTGACCGTCACCCAGATGGGTGACCGGAAGCAGCAGTGGATTTGCAATTCAAGCAAAGGGAGGTGTGACATGAAACGTAGTTTACCTTTAATTATTGTGGTGACAAGTCTCATTGGACTGGCCGGCTGTGCCAATCTGATGGAACCCGAGCGGCAGCCCATGACACTTGAACAGGTGGTGGTGCTGGCCAAGGAGGGCAAGGATGCGCAGGCCATCATTCTTGAAATGCAGACGTCGCGAACCATGTTCGACGTCACGGCTTCTCAATACGCCAAGTTGTCACGCGACGGCGTTCCTGACGCGGTGATTGACTTTATGCAAAACGGGCAGCTCAAAATGGCCGAACGTCAGGGACGTCGTGACGCCATGCAGGATGCCTGGTTCTATGGTCGCGGCTATTGGGGCTGGGGCTATTCCGGATGGGCGCCACGTCCTTACGGTGTTTGGGTCGGTGGCCGCTATTACAAACGCACCTACTAGAAAAACATCTAGTTGATCTTGAACTCGCTGAAGTTCGGCCCGCCCGAGCCCGGCTTCGTCGGTAGGTCGCTGACGCCGGCTTCAACCATGCCGCTGTTTCCCACCAGCAACGACAAGTTGGTGGCGGAGTCGGCATTTGCCAAGCCCTCCTGGATGGTAATCTTACCGGCCTGAATCAAACGGAACAGGTCCTGTTCAAAGGTCTGCGAGCCCGGGGTCATGGATTTTTCCATGGCCTCTTTGATTTCCGGAACACGGCCCTCGCTGATCAAATCAACGATGTTGCCGGTGTTCATCAAAATCTCAACAGCCGGCGAGCGCGTGCCTTCCGCGTTCTTGACCAGGCGCTGCGAAATGATACATTTCAGTGATACGCCCAGATCGGACAACAACACCGCACGCTGTTCAAGCGGGAAAAAATTGATGATGCGGTTCAGTGCGTGATAGCTGTTGTTGGCGTGCAGCGTGGCCAGGCAAAGGTGTCCCGACAGCGCGTACATCATCGCGCTTTTCATGGTTTCGACGTCACGAATCTCGCCCACCAGAATCAAGTCCGGCGCCTGCCGCATCGCATTGCGCATGGCTTCTCCGAACGAATGGGAATCACTGCCGATTTCACGCTGGTTGACGATACATTTTTTTGATTGAAACATGAATTCAATCGGATCCTCAAACGTGAGGATGTGACCGGGCTTCATCATGTTGCGGAAATCCATCATTGCCGCCAGCGTGGTCGACTTTCCCGACCCGGTCGCGCCAACCACCAGGATCAGTCCGCGCTTTTCCATGATTACCTGCTTCAGCACATTCGGCACGCCCAGCGAATCAAACGCGGGAACATTGGTTGAGATGTACCGAACGACGGCGGCGACGGATGATTTCTGGTGCATCATGTTGACGCGGAAATTACCGACATTTTCGATCGGGAAGGAGAGGTTGAGCTCAAGGTCCTTTTCAAACTTTTCGATCTGGTGGGGTTTCAGGATCTCATAGCAGATTTTTTTGGCTTCGTCGCCCGTCAACACCTGCGGATTCACCGGCATCGAAATGCCGTTGACTTTCATGTTGATCGGCGCACCCGCAGAAACAAAAATGTCAGATGCATTTTTTTCCGCCATGAGTCGGAATAGTTTTTCCAGAATCGCCATTTTTTCTCCTGAGACCTGTCGTCGTCCGTTACCAGCGGAAGAATCTGCTACGCCCTGAGCAATTCGTTAATCGCTGTTTTTGCCCGTGTCTTTGCATCTACCGTCTTGACGATCACGGCACAATAAAGACTGTACTTGCCATCCGCTGACGGTAGATTACCCGAGACCACAACAGAATAGGGCGGGACCCTGCCAAAAGCAACTTCGCCTGTGTCGCGGTTGTAGATTTTGGTCGACTGGCCGATGTAAACACCCATCGACAATACCGAGCCTTCACCAATAATCACGCCCTCGACAACCTCGGAGCGGGCACCGATAAAACAATTATCTTCGATGATTGTTGGATTGGCCTGAATCGGTTCAAGTACCCCGCCAATACCGACGCCGCCACTCAGATGCACATTTTTGCCGATTTGCGCGCATGAGCCGACGGTCGCCCAGGTATCGACCATGGTGCCTTCGTCGACATACGCGCCAATATTGACGTAACTCGGCATCAGCACCACATTGCGACCGATAAACGCGCCACGCCTTGCGACCGCCGGCGGTACCACCCGCACACCGGTGGCACGCATCGCATCCGCGTCGAGGTGGGCAAATTTGGTTTGTACCTTGTCAAAAAACCCCAAATCGCCGGCATGCATCGGCGCATTGTCTTTCAACCGAAACGACAACAGCACCGCCTTTTTGATCCATTGATGTGTCACCCACTCGCCACCCAACTTTTCAGCGACACGAATGCGGCCGGCATTGAGGTCGGCAATTACCGTTTCAACCGCCTCGCGAACATCGGACGGGTGCGACGACGGACTGAAATCTGCGCGCATTTCCCAGGCGGCATCGATCGTGGTTTGCAGGGTGCTATGGGTCATTTGAGGCTCGATAAAAATTGTTGATTGTCTAAAAAACCGCGCATGGCGATTTTGTGTGCGGCAAACTGCACTATCTGCGTCAATGCCGATGATACCGAACCGGCCGTCGAAATTGCCTTCCTGCCACATTGAGTTACCCACGCCTGAAGGTGAATACATTTTTTGCCGCTGCGTGGCATGGTTAAAATACGCAATTGGCAATTATAGGGTTTCAGTTCGAAAAACCCGTCGGGACGCAGATGTACACCGTTCGACCCCCCCGAGCCGTCACGAAAGGTGAAATCTTGTCGCAACCGTCCGCGTCACCACCCGCCACGCCGGGCCGAGCACCCTTCGCATTGACGCCCATTTTGGGGCTGATGATTGCGGCAACATCCTGGGGCATTATTTGGTATCCGTATCGCAGCATGGAGGCCGCCGGGTTGCCCGCCCCCCTGGCGACGTTTGGCTCATATGTCGTGGCAGTTGCGTTTGGCAGTCTGGTGTTTCGCAATGTCTGGCCCCAGATCCTGCGTTTTCCAGTTTCGTTATTTCTTATTGCCATTACCGCTGGTGTCACCAACGTGGCGTACCTGGTGGCGATTATGGAGGCCGAGGTGGTTCGTGTGGTGCTGCTGTTTTACATGGCACCGCTTTGGACGGTGCCGCTGGCCAGGCTGATGCTGCATGAAAAAATAGGCTTGATCGGTGCGCTGACCATTTTGGTGGCCATGGCGGGGGCGGTTGTGATGTTGTGGCGGCCGGAGTTGGGCGCGCCGATGCCGCGCAACCCGCATGAATGGCTCGGTATGCTGGGCGGATTTACGTTTGCACTTTGTAATGTGCTTGTGCGCCGGGAAATGCGCGCGACGCCGGCGGCCAAGTCGCTCGCCGGTGCCATCGGGGTCGTGTTGGTGGCAATACCGGTTTCGCTGCTGTTGGTCGATGCGCCAGTCAAAATCTGGGTCGACATGATCATGCCGCACGGATGGTTGCTGGCCATTGTCGGCGTGGTATTGATGTCTAGCGGCCTCGCGATGCAATTCGGCCTGACAAGAATGGCGGCGAATCGGGCTGCCGTCATTTTGTTGTTTGAACTCATCATCGCGGCGATTGCCGCGCACTATCTGGCCGGCGAAACATCGCGGGCGCAGGATTGGATCGGCGGCGCAATGATTATCGCGGCAGGATTGCTGGCGGCATTCTTTGAACCGCACGCCGTCCCGGTCGAGCGCCCAGACGACACAGGCGAACGGGTTTCCGGTTAACCCATCTTTTTCATGATTTGCGCCTGCTCGCGTTTCCAGTCTTTTTCTTTTTCGGTGTCGCGTTTATCGTGCTGTTTTTTGCCTTTGGCGAGACCGATATCGAGTTTGACGAGACCACCCTTGTAATGCAGGTTGAGCGGCACCAGGGTGTAGCCGCGTTGCTCGACTTTTCCGGTCAATTTGCCGATTTCATCCTGTTTGAGCAGCAATTTGCGTGAACGCACTGGGTCGGCAATGACATGGGTCGACACTTCGGGCAGTGGTGAAATATGCGAGCCAATCAGATAAAACGCACCCTTTTGCAGAACGACGTAACCTTCCTTGAGTTGGGCGCGGCCGGCGCGGATAGCCTTGACTTCCCAGCCCTCGAGCACCAGCCCGGCCTCGTAACGCTCCTCGATGAAATAATCAAAAAACGCCTTCTTGTTTTCAGCAATACTCATGTCGGCATTTTATCGGACTCTTGGCGTGTTTCCGCCACCCGGCGTGGCACGGCTAGAATATCAACATGCCCTCGGTCATTAAATCAGTGCTAGTGCCCCACTCGGCGGCGTCCATGTTTGATTTGGTGGATGCGGTCGAACGTTATCCGGAGTTTTTGCCGTGGTGTGGCGGTGCGCACGTGCATTCGCGTGACGAGACACATACCCGCGCAACCATCGAGATTCGCTACCTCGGTGTGGCACAGTCACTGACGACCCACAATGACAAGCGTTATCCGCTTGAAATGACGCTGGCGTTGGTGGAAGGGCCGTTCCAGAGTCTGCGTGGTGCGTGGCGCTTTACGGTTCTCGATGCGGACGCGTGCAAAGTCGAGTTTAGTATCGAATACGCGTTTGCCAACCAGGTTGTTGAGGCGGTCATCGGACCGGTCATGGCGACGATTGCAGAAACATTTGTCGACCGATTCGCTGCGCGCGCGGACACGCTGAGATTGACGGTTGTTGGCGCAACAACCTACCCGCCGGGGGCTTGATGGCGTCCATCAAGGTGACGCTGGCGTGGGCGTGGACGGCGGCGTCTGGCGAAATTGAACTCATTGTCGATGCCGGGATAACCGTTGGCGGGGTGTTGCTTCATGCTGGCCGGTCCGGTGCGGCGGATGTGCCGGCGGCGGTTCTGCGGGATGCGACTGGTTATGGTGTTTGGGGCCGCGCGCGCGCAAAAACACATGTGGTGCGGGACGGGGATCGCATCGAAATTTATCGCCCACTCACCGCCGATCCAAAAGAAGCGAGACGCCGGCGCGTGCAAAAAAGCCGTAACCAGCAGGCGCTCACGTAACTGGATTGGGCCGCACCGGTGGCGTTCGCGCGCCGCCCGGCATTGCTACTTACATGACTCGTTCATCACCGCGCGGACTTTGACAATTTCAGCGTTGCGGCCTTCGTCGTCAAGGATCTTGCGGCCACCCGCATCGTCGGTACCGCCAATCGGCCGGCCGGAATTGAGTTCCGCCATGTAACGCGTGGCATCCTTGCAGCGCGCTTGATTTGCCTTTACGACCTGATCATCATCGGCGCTCTTTTTTGCCGCGGCAGCTTCGTCAGCACGTCGTTTGTCGGAATCTTTGGCGCGGTCTGCAAGCGATTTGGGGGCGTCTTTCGGGGTGGCTTTGTTGGTCGCTTTTGAGTCCTTTGGTGCGTCCTTGGCATTGGCGGGTACCGCAGGCCCCGCGGCTGCACGTACGTCCACTTTTTTCGGTTCAACGCCCTTGGCATCAGGTGAGGGTGGAATATCGCTGTACTGGACCTTGCCGTCCTTATCGACCCATTTATAAACCTGGGCCGTGACGGTGGCCGCAGCCAGCAACACCGCAATGGCGATAAAAAGTTGGATTGGTGATTTCATGTTTGATTCCTCTTCACATCGTTGATTTGTTTCACCAGCTCACCGGGGGTAATTTTGCCTGTGCCGCACTGCGTTCACATAGCGCAATGGCTTGTTGCGAATAAATGATGGTGTTGTCACTGTCAAAGCTGCTTGCCGCCTGCCGCGCCATGGCGAGTTTCGCCGCGGCAGTCGTCCAGAGTGAGTACGTTTTCCTCGCCTCAATCACGCTGTGTTCAGCGCGCATCAATATCAGCGCCGCCTGTTCGGTCAATGCGGTTGGCGCAACCAACGGGACGGGCGGGTTGGCGGACGGTACGACCGGCTGGGCTGGTTTGGTCTGGAATGGAAAAAGCGCGCAGCCAACAAGCGCGGCACAGGTGCCACCAAGACAAATCCAACGCAGCAAACGGCGGGTTTCAAGCTGCCAAGATTGCCAGTGAGGCATGCCGCTAGCGGATGTATTTTTCTGGAAAATTATCAATTCCATCAAGTGTTTAGACAACATTATTCGTTTGGTTTCGCTAAGTTAGCGTTAATTCGGGGTTGAGTCAATTGATTCATGAAGACCGGGCAGATGGAAACCGATTGTGCCACTCATGGATAACTGTCCAAAGAGCGGTTTGAAACAGGCGTTTTGCGTGTTTCGCGCATGATGCAGTGAAAGCGACATCGCGCGACCAACCCGACCTGCGTATAATGCTGTTTTTGTCGGAGCTAGAAACGTGAAACTCATTGCTAAAGCGCTCACTTTCGACGACGTTCTGCTCGTCCCCGCCCATTCCCAAGTACACCCGCGCGACGTTTCCCTCGCCACCCGCCTCACCAAATCAATTACCCTGCACCTGCCGCTGATATCCGCTGCCATGGATACGGTAACGGAATCTCGTCTGGCCATCGCCATGGCGCAAGAGGGCGGGATTGGCATCGTGCACAAGAATTTCTCGATTACCGCACAGGCGGTCGAGGTCGCGCGCGTCAAGCGCTTTGAATCGGGCATCGTCAAGGACCCGCTGATTATCACGCCTGAAATGTCGGTCAGGGAGGTCATCCAGTTGCAGCGCCAACACGGCATTTCCGGCCTGCCGGTGGTCGAAAAGGGAAAGGTGGTGGGGATCGTCACCAGTCGCGATATTCGATTTGAGACCAATCTCGACCAACCCGTCAAAAATATCATGACCCCGCGAGATCGCCTTGTCACGGTCAAGGAAGGCGCGTCGCTGGAGCAGGCCCAGGCGCTGATTCACAAACACCGTCTTGAGCGTGTGTTGGTGGTCAATGATGCTTTCGAATTGGCCGGCCTGATCACGGTAAAGGACATCCAGAAGGCCAAGGATCACCCGTTTGCCTGCAAGGACCTACTCGGTCGACTGCGCGTCGGTGCCGGCATTGGTGTCGGTGGCGACAACCTTGAGCGCGCCGCTGCGCTGGTCGAGGCGGGTGTTGATTGTCTGGTGGTTGATTCGTCGCACGGCCATGCACAGGGTGTGCTCGACATGGTCAAGGCGGTGAAGGTCAAGTTTCCGGACGTCGGCGTGATCGGTGGCAATGTTGCGACCGGTGCGGGTGCAAAAGCATTGGCGGATCACGGTGCGGACTGTGTCAAGGTCGGCGTCGGCCCCGGCTCAATTTGTACAACACGCATCGTCACCGGCGTTGGCATGCCACAGATCACGGCGGTGGTGGAAGCGGCAAAAGCGCTGGAGAAACTTGATATCCCTTGTATCGCAGATGGTGGCATCCGATTCTCGGGCGACGTGGCAAAAGCGCTGGCCGCGGGCGCATCCTCGGTGATGATGGGGTCCGTTTTTGCCGGTACCGACGAAGCGCCGGGTGAAATCGAGTTGTACCAGGGTCGCTCGTACAAGAGCTATCGTGGCATGGGCTCGCTGGGGGCGATGCAGAAGGGTTCATCGGACCGCTATTTTCAGGAGAACATTTCCAATGCGGACAAGCTGGTGCCGGAAGGCGTCGAGGGGCGCGTTCCCTACAAAGGCCCGGTAACCGCGATCATCACGCAATTGATGGGCGGTGTGCGTGCCTCGATGGGCCTGGTTGGTGCGACCACGATCGAGGAAATGCACAGCAAGTCGCAGTTCGTTGAAATCACCTCGGCGGGCATGCGGGAGTCTCACGTACATGACGTGCAAATCACCAAGGAAGCGCCGAACTATCGCGCCGACTAGCAGCAGTGAATCGAAAAAACGCTAACCCAGTCAGGTCGGTGACTGCAAACGACTCAGGAATTCAATGAAGCTATACGGATGCAAAGGTTGCGGCTCGGCGGTGGTGGAGGTGCTTTTGCAAATGGCAAACATCGAGTATGAATTCGTCGATGCGATTCGCTGGGAGCCCTTTGAACGCCACGATGAACTCGAGCAGCTCAACCCACTCGGGCAGGTGCCGGTATTGTTGCTGGACGATGGCACCGTCATGACCGAGAGCGCGGCGATCAGTATTTTCCTCGCTGAGAAGGTGCCGGGTCTGATACCAACCGGGCTAAAGCAGCGCGCCGAATTTTTCCGCTGGATGATATTTATTCCGGCCAATATGTATGCGCTATATCAGTTCCGCGATTTTCCGGCACGCTGGTTGAACGGTCCCGAGGCGCAGGCCGAGTTCCGCCAAAAAACCGAAGCGCGCCTGCGTGAGTACTGGGAAGTGCTGGAGTCGCGACTCAATCCGGCCCCGTATGTGCTTGGCGACACAATTACTGCGCTGGATATTTATCTTGCGATGATGAGTCGTTGGGCGCCGGGACGAAAGTGGCTGGAACAACATTGCCCAAAAATTATTTCAGCCGTGTTGAAAACAGAAACACACCCTGTGGTCAAAGAAGTTTGGGAGAGAAATTTTGTCGCATGACTTGAATGAAGCCGCAAAACAACGCGGCTTTCGTTTCGCCCTTGCCGTGGTCTTTTTGGATATGTTGGCCATTGGCATTGCGGTGCCAGTCATGCCGCTGCTGGTCGGCGAGTTTGTATCCTCACCCGACGAGCAGGCGCATTGGTTCGGCATCATGGCGGCGGTGTTTGGTCTGATGCAATTTTTGTGCATGCCCCTGCTCGGCGCACTGTCTGACAAGATCGGCCGCCGCCCGGTGCTGATTTTTTCCAGCGCCGGTATGGCGGTGAATTTTCTGGTCACGGCGTGGGCACCGACCTTGGCCCTGCTGTTCATCGGTCGTTTCATCGGTGGCGCGTGTTCGGCTTCCATGTCCACCGCGTCCGCCTATGCCTCGGATGTTTCGTCACCAGAGACGCGTGCCAAAACATTCGGCATGATTGGCGCGGCATTTGGCCTCGGCTTTATTTGCGGGCCGATGATCGGCGGCTTGCTCGGCAGCGTCAATTTCCATTTACCGTTTTATGTCGGAGCGGCACTGTGCGCGGGAAATGCAATCTTCGGTTATTTCTTTGTGCCCGAATCACTACCAGTCGGCAAACGCAATGCCTTTACGTTCGCCAAAGCCAATCCGTTCACCTCGCTCAAACGCCTATTCAAGCGCCGCGACATCGGCGGTCTGATTATCGTATTCGCCCTCGCGACATTCGCGCAATTTCTGCTACAGACGACCTGGGTGTTGTATGCGCACTTCAAGTTTGGCTGGGGGCCAAAGGAAAACGGCATCTCGTTATTTTTTGTCGGCCTGACTGCCGCCGTTGTGCAAGCCGTGCTGCTGCAAAAACTCATGAAGCGTTTTGGCGAAGTAAAACTTTCGTTGATCGGGTTGACGAGCTCCACGCTGGCGTTCATCGCCTATGGTCTCGCCACCGAAGGCTGGATGTTCTATGTCATTATCGTGTGCAATCTCATGGCGTTTGCCGCCGGGCCGGCGATGCAGGGCATCGTTTCAAACGCCACCGACCCGAAAGAGCAGGGCGCATTGATGGGCTCACTCCAATCGCTGTCGAGCTTGAGTATTGTGATTGCACCGATTATCGGCACACAACTACTCGCCGTCGTAAGCCATTATCCCGCAGGCGATTGGCGCATCGGCGCGCCGTTCTTTTTGGCGGCCATCCTTTCCGCAATGAGTGTGTTGATGGCGTGGCGGTACTTCGCAACGCACAACACACGACGTCAAATTGTTTCTGCCGCCCCGGCGGCTTCCACCACCGCTGATTGACCAGACGCCAGACGCCATGCAAGACAAAATACTTATCCTCGATTTTGGTTCACAAGTCACACAGCTGATTGCCCGCCGTGTGCGCGAAGCCGGCGTGTATTCGGAATTGCACGGACACGATATGTCGGAAGCCGACATTCGTGCGTTCAACCCGAAGGGCATCATCCTGTCGGGTTCCCACGCCTCTGTGACCGAAGCGGATACCGCGCGCGCACCGCAGGTCGTGTTCGAACTGGGTGTGCCGGTGTTGGGTATTTGTTATGGCATGCAGACCATGGCCGCGCAGCTGGGTGGCAAAGTCGAAAACGGATTGGTGAGGGAGTTCGGCTATGCTGAAGTCCGCGCACGCGGCCACTCGAAGCTCTTCAACGGCGTCGAAGACCGCAAAAATGCAGAGGCGCACGGCCTGCTCGATGTGTGGATGAGTCACGGTGACAAGGTAATGGAAATGCCGCCCGGCTTCAGGGTGATCGCCGAAACCCCGTCGTGTCCGATTGCCGGCATGGCCGATGAAACGCGTGGTTTCTACGCGGTGCAGTTTCATCCGGAAGTCACACATACCAAACAAGGCAAGGCAATCTTCAGTCGCTTCGTGCACGACGTCTGCGGCCTGTCTGCGCATTGGAACATGCCGGAATATATTCCTGAGGCAGTCGCAAAAATTCGCCAGCAGGTTGGCAACGAGGAAGTCATTCTCGGATTGAGTGGTGGCGTTGATTCCTCAGTCGCCGCGGCGCTGATTCACAAGGCCATTGGTGACCAGCTCACCTGCGTTTACGTCGATAACGGCCTGATGCGTTTGAACGAATCGGCGCAGGTGAAAAAAACCTTCTCTGACAACCTGCACATGAAGGTGATTTACGTTGACGCGAGTGATGACTTTCTGGGGCAACTCAAGGGAGTCGCCGACCCCGAGCAAAAACGCAAAATCATCGGCCGCGTGTTTGTCGAAGTGTTCCAACGCGAATCAGCCAAATTAGCCAACGCGAAGTGGCTGGCGCAGGGAACCATTTACCCGGATGTGATTGAAAGTGCCTCCGCCGCAGTTGGCAAAGGCGCCAAAAAAGCGCAGACCATCAAGTCGCATCACAACGTTGGGGGTCTGCCTGAGTCGCTGCACCTGACATTGCTTGAACCTTTGCGGGAATTATTCAAGGACGAAGTGCGCGAGCTCGGGGTGGCACTCGGTCTGCCGCGTGAGATGGTTTACCGGCACCCGTTCCCCGGTCCGGGGCTGGGCGTGCGCATTCTCGGTGCCGTCACGCGCGAGGCTGCTGATTTGTTGCGCCGCGCCGACGCGATCTTCATTGAGGAGCTACGCAACACCAAAGATGGCGATGGCGTGAGCTGGTATGACAAGGTTGCACAGGCGTTCGCGGTGTTTCTGCCGGTCAAGAGTGTCGGCGTGATGGGCGACGGGCGCACCTACGAATTTGTGGTTGCGTTGCGGGCGGTGCAGACCACCGACTTCATGACCGCACATTGGGCGGAGCTGCCGTACAGTCTGCTCGGCAAGGTTTCCAACCGCATCATCAATGAAGTGCGCGGCTTTAACCGTGTGGTGTACGACGTCAGCGGCAAGCCGCCGGCGACTATTGAGTGGGAATGATGGCGCGAACGAATATTTCCACCAACACACCATGGGAGTCCAAGGTGGGTTACTCGCGTGCTGTCAGGGTCGGCAATCATGTATGGGTTGCCGGGACGACCGCATCGGATGCGAGTGGTGCGGTGGTGGCCGTTGGTAATGCAGCCGAGCAGACGCGCTATATTTTGCAAAAAACTGAACGTGCTCTGGCCGACGCCGGTGCTTCCTTACGAGATGTGGTTCGCACGCGGCTGTATGTGACCAACATCGCCGATTGGCAGGGGATCGGCGGCGTACACGGCGAATTTTTTGGTGATATCCGCCCGGCCTCGACCATGGTGGAAGTTTCCAAATTGGTCGACCCACAGCATTTGGTCGAAATCGAAGTTGATGCATTTGTGGATGCATAGTTCGGCGTAGAGTGTAGTTATGTTTGAACACGTCTCCAGGCCGGTTATTCCGCACCCGCAATTTATCTCGCGGGTGATGCGGGCGGTGTTGTTTGGTTTTGGCCTCATCGCCGTATCGCTTCTCATCGGCATGGCGGGTTACCGATGGTTTTTTCCAAAGCTTGATTGGGCGGATGCGTTTGTCAACGCAGCGATGATTCTGTCCGGCATGGGGCCGCTTGCGACGCCGGAAACCACCGCGGCAAAAATATTCTCGGGTTGTTATGCGCTCTATTCCGGCCTCATGCTCGTTTTGAGTGCCGGCGTGGTGTTTGCGCCCGTCGTCCACCGGTTCCTGCATAAATTACACGTTGATGAAAATGATCTTCGTGATAGACACCGCCTTGATGCCAAGAAGAAAACCTAGTTCTGGCGTGCGTTTCAGGGCAATCTTGCCTGAAGATGCCCGTCTTTATTGGCGTCTTATTTTTTTAAATAATGCCAATGGCTGAAGCAAACGATCAGTTGTTTATGCGCGAGGCGCTCGACCTCGCCGTGCTGGCCGCCGCGCAGGGCGAGGTGCCGGTCGGTGCCGTGGTGGTAAAGGATGGGGTTGTGGTCGGTCGCGGCTTTAACCGGCCGATCACCTCAAAAGACCCCACGTCACACGCTGAAATTGTCGCCCTGCGTGATGCCGCACAGCGGCTCAACAACTACCGTCTGGTTGACTGCACGCTATATGTGACACTCGAACCCTGCGCCATGTGTGTCGGTGCCATGCTGCACGCGCGTTTGGCCACGGTGGTGTGGGGCGCACCCGAGCCGAAAAGCGGGGCGTGTGGCTCGGTCATAGACCTTCCCGCCGAGAACAAGTTGAATCACCACACAACATTCACCGGCGGTGTTATGACGGATGAAAGTAGTGCAATATTGCGGGAGTTCTTCCGTCAGAGAAGAACACGCGAGGAGAAAAGTTGATGCTGAATCAGTTGTCCGCCCTTGACGCGCTGTTTTTGTATCTCGAAACGCCCGAGACACCGATGCACGTCGGCAGTCTCATGCTGCTGGAAAAGCCGGCCCGGCACAAGGGCGGTTTTGTCAAAGACATTCGTAAGCTGATCGCCTCGCGGATGCATCTTGCGCCGCTATTCTCACGTAAGCTGGCGTTCATGCCGTTTGATTTGGCCAACCCCATCTGGCTGCAAACTGACGACGTTGATCTGGATTGGCATATCCGTCAAATGGTTTTGCCCAAGCCCGGTACCCGCGCGCAACTCGACGCAGCGGTGGCGAGCCTACATGAAAGCATGATGGATCGTGATCGCCCGTTGTGGCAGTTCATGGTGATCGAAGGCCTTGAATCCGGCGAGGTTGCGTTTTATGCAAAGATTCATCATGCGGGCCTCGATGGTCAGGGCGGTGCGGCGCTGGCGCAGGCGATACTCGACCTCGAACCCCATCCACCGCGCGATTCAGCCGTCACCACGGGACCGGGCAAGGCTTCTTTGACGCCATCAGCGGCCAACCTGATATCTGCCGCACTGCGAACCAGCGTGGCGCAGTACGGAAAAATATTGCGGGCGGTCCCAGACGCGATAAAAACAGTTGGTGCCATGGGCATCCAGGCCGGCATCTCGGCGCTGACGGCATCGCAGGCAAAAAAAATGGGCGCGCCGTCCGAACAATTGTCGGGCGTGGCCAGCATGGCCGGGATTGCCGCGGGTGTGGCGACGTTGAAGTCCACCGATACACCATTGCAGGCGGCAAAAAAAATGTTGCCAAAGGGCATCAAGCTTGGCCCGCGCACGCCACTTAATGTGGCGGTCACGGCAAAACGCGCGTTTCTCACCACGCGCCTGCCGTTGGATGAAACCAAGGCGATCGCAAAATATTTTGATGTCAAATTAAATGACGTCGTGCTGGCAACCTGTGCCGGCGCATTGCGTCGATATTTTGCCCGCGACAAGGCGGTGCTGACCAAGTCAATGGTCGGTGCGGTGCCGGCCAGTCTGCGTGCGGCGGGCGACACCACGCAGAACAATCAAGTGACGATGATGTTGATCAATCTTGCAACCAACATCGCCGATCCGGCCAAACGTATTGCCGCCATCCGTGCATCAAGTCAATCCGCCAAGACGATGACGGGCGCCATGAAAAGTATGATGTCCACCGCCACATCAGACTTGCCGACACTCGGGATTCCATGGTTGATGAGCATCATTACGCCGCTTTACAAATCGGCGGTGTCGACCAACCGCATTCCGGTGGTGGCTAATGTGGTGATCTCGAATGTGCCGGGACCACCGGTGCCGCTGTATATGGCGGGCGCCAGGTTAACCGCTTATTACCCGGTGTCGATTGTCACCCATGGTCTGGCACTCAATATCACGATTCACAGTTACGCCGGCATGCTTGATTACGGCTTTATCGCGGCAAAAAACGAGGTGCCAAAGCTCGAAAAGCTGATCGGCTATATGCAGGACGCGCATCGGGAATTGATGGAGATCATGACGGCCGGCGCACCTTTGGTGAAAAAATCAGTGCCTGACAAGGATGCAAAGAAGGCGACGATCTTGATCAAAGAGAAGGCGACAAAAAAGGTAACAAAAAAGTTGACAAAAACGGACGCGAAGGTCGCAACAAAAAAAGTGGCTGCAAAAGTGGTGAAAAAAATGGCGAAAAAAGCCGCACCAAAAGTCGCCAGGAAAACAGCGGCAAAGGTTGCCAGTCGGACCGCGAAAAAAACACCCGCACACCGGGCAAAAGGAAAGGCATAAGGGATGGCGCTGAAGAAAAAAATGTCACGGCACGCAAGCCAACTCGATCCCGACTTTGGCGAAGAGATCGCCTTGATCGAGCAACAACTCAAAGCGCCCAATGCGCTGTTGATGGCGCTCGAGTCCCGTGCGCCGTGGGAGCTGGGCGCCACCCTGGCGGCATGGCCGTTGCTCAAGAGCGCGCCGCAAGGCGATGGCCATTCCGTGATCGTTTTTCCGGGGCTCGGCGCCGGTGATCTTTCGACCGCGCCATTGCGCAACTTTCTGACGGCGCAGGGTTACGATACCTACGGCTGGGATTTGGGCCCGAATATGGGGCCGCGCAAAGGTGTGCTGCAAAAAAGTGTTGAGCGCATCGGCGAAATCTACAAGAACAGCGGACGCAAAGTAAGCCTCGTTGGGTGGAGTCTGGGCGGCATTTATGCGCGTGAATTTGCCAAGGAGTTGCCGACGCTGGTGCGCTCGGTGACGACACTCGGCACACCCTTTGCAGGTGATCCCAAAGCCACCAATGCCTGGCGCATTTATCAATACGCCAGCGGCCACAAACTCAACAATCCTGAACTGCTGGCACGTGTAAAACAAGCGCCGCCGGTACCAACCACTTCCATTTATTCGCGCTCCGACGGCGTGGTGGCTTGGCAGCTTTCCCATCAGGACGAATCCCCGTACGCGGAAAATATCGAAGTCGTTGCCAGTCACGTCGGCATGGGACTCAACCCCATTTCGCTTTACGCGGTGGCCGACCGGCTCGCCCAGGTTGAGGGGGGATGGAAAAAATTTGACCGCAGCGGCTGGCGGCAGTATTTTTATCGCGATACCTCGCGTGCCGAGGATAGTTGGTTTTGACGCGCGTTCCCACGCACGCCGCAATCAAATAGCCCATGCCAGATATCGCCGCAAACGGCCTTAATCTGCACTATGAATCGATCGGTCGCGAAACCGATCCACCGATCGTGCTGGTGATGGGGTTGGCCGTGCAAATGATTTTATGGCCGGATGCATTTTGCAAAATGCTCGCCGATCATGGGTTTCGCGTCATCCGTTTCGACAATCGCGATGTCGGTTTATCAACCCAGCTCAATCATCTGGGCCGGCCGAATGTTCCGCTTGAGTACGTGAAATTCATGATGCGTATGCCGATCAAGGCGCAGTATCGGATCGATGACATGGCGGCGGATACAGCGGCGTTGATTGCCGCGCTTGAATTACCGCGCGTTCATATTGTTGGCGCCAGCATGGGTGGCATGATCGCGCAAAATCTGGCCGCCTCGGTGCCGGCGCGAATTGCCAGCCTGACGTCGATCATGTCGACCACCGGCCGCCGCAGTCTGCCCAAGGCGTCTTGGCGCGCGATGAAGGCGCTGTTGACGCCGCCGGCAAAGCCGGGTGATGTCGAAGGGGCGATCCAGCGTATGGCCAAGGTCATCCGCATCATTGGCAGCCGTTCACACCCGATGGATGAACCGACATTGCGTGCATTTTGTGAGCGCCATGTGTTGCGTGCCAGCAACCCGGACGGCGCGGCGCGCCAATTGATGGCCATCGCCGCCAGCGACGACCGGACCGATATCGTGCGCCAGATCAAGGTGCCGACTCTGGTGATCCACGGCGACGAAGACGAGCTCGTCCCGTACGCCGCCGGCCTTGAGACCGCCCGTGTCATTCGCGAGGGTGGTGGTCAGGCTAATGCGCTGATACTTGAAGGCATGGGCCATGATTTGCCGGAGATTTTCTGGCCACGGTTGGCAGAGGAAATTGCAAAGCACGCAAGGGCACACCCCTGAGCGGTTAGAACAATAGCCGCGGTTTGCGCCGGGACGGACGGTCGTCAATGTTAAAATTGATCCCTGTTCATGCCGGTCGCCAATGAGTTCACCCAATTCCACTTCCGCAGCGCCCGCAACCCGCTTTGTTCACCTGCGGATGCACTCCGAATTTTCCATCACCGATGGTATTGTTCGGATTGACGACGCCGTGGCAAAAGCCGCCGCCAGTAAAATGCCGGCGCTGGCGATTACCGATATCGGTAACTTGTTTGGTGCCGTCAAGTTTTTCCAACGTGCGCGCGGCCGAGGTGTACAGCCCATCATCGGCTGTGAAGTGGTGATTGAAAATGAAAAAAATCGCGACCAATCATCGCGCTTGCTGCTGCTTTGTCGTTACGAAGCCGGCTATCTGAACTTGTGCCAACTGCTGACACGCGCGTATCGTGAAAACATGTGGCGCGGTCACGCCGAGATTCGTCGTGATTGGCTGAAAACCCCCGCCACCGATGGCCTGATTGCCCTGTCGGGCGCGGCCTTCGGCGACATTGGTCAGGCCTTGCTGCAGTCGGATACCAAGCGCGCGATAGTGTTGGCCAATGCCTGGGCGGACGATTTTAAGGGCGCGTTTTACATCGAGCTGCAGCGCGCCGGTCGTGACAGTGACGAAGCATACATCGCCGCCGCGCTCAATCTGGCGAGTGTGTGCGACCTGCCGGTGGTGGCCACCCACCCGGTGCAGTTTACCGAGCGTGACGATTTTAAGGCGCACGACGCGCGGGTTTGTATTGCGCGCGGCGAAGTGCTTGGAGACAAGCGCCGCAGTACCGACTTTACCGAGGAACAATATTTCAAGACACCTGCCGAGATGGTCGCGCTGTTTGCTGATATCCCGGAGGCGATCGAAAATGCCGTTGAAATCGCCCGACGCTGCCATTTTGAATTTTCGCTCGGCAAATCGCGGTTGCCAAATTTTCCGACGCCGAATGGCGAATCGGTTGACGACTATTTGCTCGATACGGCCAGGGCGGGCCTGGAAAAACGTCTGTTGATGTTGTTTGCCGATACGTTGCAGCGCGATGCGGTGCGGCCGAAATACACGGTGCGGCTTGAGTTTGAAGTGAAGACGATCATTCACATGGGCTTCCCGGGTTACTTTCTGATCGTGGCCGACTTCATCGGCTGGGCAAAAAACAATGGTGTACCGGTTGGGCCCGGGCGCGGTTCGGGTGCCGGGTCGCTGGTCGCGTATTCACTCGGCATCACCGACCTTGATCCGTTGCAATACGATTTGCTGTTCGAGCGGTTTCTCAATCCCGAACGTGTCTCAATGCCCGACTTTGATATCGACTTTTGTCAGGAGGGCCGCGATCGCGTCATCGAGTACGTGAAGAACAAATACGGTCACGACTCGGTCTCGCAGATCGCCACCTTCGGCACCATGGCCGCCAAGGCGGTGATCCGCGACGTCGGGCGGGTATTGGGCATGGGTTACAACCACGTCGACGGCATCGCCAAACTGATTCCGAATCAGCTTGGCATTACGCTGGGCGAGGCAATCAAACAAGAGGCGCAATTTAATGAGCGTATCAAGGCCGAGGAAGAAGTTGCCGAATTGATCACGCTTGCGCTAAAGCTCGAGGGCATTGCCCGCAACGTCGGTATGCACGCGGGCGGCGTGTTGATTGCGCCGGGGCCGTTGACCGATTTCACGCCGCTATATGTCGCCGATGGTTCCGCGTCATTCATCAGCCAGTATGACAAAGACGATGTTGAAGCCGTCGGACTGGTCAAGTTCGACTTCCTCGGCCTGACGACGCTGACCATCATTGAAGAAGCATTGACGCTGATCCGTCACGACCCGTTGCACCCCGAGCACAAGAATTTCGATCTGCAGACCATCCCGCTCGACGACAAGCCGTCCTACGATGTTTTTGCGCGCGGCAGCACCACCGCGATATTCCAGTTTGAAAGCCGCGGCATGCGCGACTTGATCAAACAGGCCAAACCCACGTCGGTGGAGGACCTGACGGCGCTCAACGCCTTGTATCGTCCCGGCCCGATGGAACTGATACCGGACTATATCCGTCGCAAGACCGGCCAGGAGGTGGTTACCTATCTGGATCCACGCGTCGAGCCGCTATTGTCACCAACCTGCGGCATCATGGTGTATCAGGAGCAGGTGATGCAAATTGCCCAGGTGATCGGCGGCTATTCGCTGGGTGGCGCCGATTTGTTGCGCAGGGCAATGGGCAAGAAAAAGCCCGAAGAAATGGCGCAGCACCGCGATATTTTTAACGAGGGTGCGCAAAAAAACGGTGTCAAGGCGAGTGTCGCCAATGCCTTGTTCGACTTCATGGAAAAGTTTGCCGGCTACGGCTTCAACAAATCCCACTCTGCCGCCTATTCGTTGGTGGCGTTTCATACCGCTTACCTGAAGGCGCATTTCCCGGCGGCGTTTATGGCCGCCAACATGAGTTGCATCATGGATTTCACCGACAAGGTGCAGCAGATTGCCGACGACGCACGCGCCATCGGACTGACCCTGCTGGCGCCTGATATCAACGTTGGTACCTATCGTTTTTTCCCAACCGATGAGCGCACCATCCGTTACGGCCTGGGTGCGGTGAAGGGAACCGGCCGGTCGGCGATCGAGGCGATCGAAACCGCGCGTCAGGGCGGCAGGCCATACCGTGACCTGCTCGATTTTGTCAAACGTGTCGACCGCAGTCGCGTCAACCGCCGCGCGATGGAGGCACTGATCCGCGCCGGTGCGTTCGACCAACTCGAACCAAACCGGGCGGCTTTGATTGCGTCGTTACCGCAGGCGATCGAACTCGCCGACAAGGCGGAGCGCGACGCACTGCAGGTGAACCTGTTTGGCGACGCTACGCCTGAATCCGGCGGTGCGCTGATGCTGGTGTCGGTGCCGATGTGGTCCGAGCGTGAACGACTCAACAACGAAAAACTTTCGCTTGGTTTTTATTTGTCTGGTCACCCCTTCACCACCTATGCACGTGAGATCCGCCAGTTTGCAAAAACCCTGCTGGCCGATCTACAGCCAAAGAATGAGTCGATCCTGCTGGCGGGAATTCTGTACGAACAACGTGTGCGCAATGGCAAACGGGGTCGCATGTGTGTCATGACGCTCGATGACGGCAGCGCGCGTGCCGAGGTGGTGGCATACAGCGAGATCTTTGACAAACGCCGCCAGTTGATCCGCGACGACCAGCCGTTGATTGTGCGCGGCCGCGTTTCACACGATGATTTTTCCGGCGGTAACCGGGTGGTGGCGGATGATGTGATTTCGATCGACGAGGCGCGCAAATTTATCCGCCAAATCACACTGACGATGAACAGCCACGCCGATGGTGGCAAATTGCGGCGCGTGTTATCGCCGCATCTGGCGCCGGGTGAACCTGATGCCGTCAGTGTCAAAATAATTTACAACAATGGTGACGCCGAACTCCCGGTGGTGTTGCCCGATCAATGGCGCGTGCGTGTGACCGAGGCGTTGGTTGATGCGCTGACCGAGTGGTTGACCGCCGACAACATCAGCTTTGATTACGATGCATCAAACATGATGCCGGCACCACCACCGCGTGGTTGGCGCGATAACTATCAGCCGCAATTTTCCGGCGCGGGCGAGTATTAATTGTTGTCGAAGCAGAGTTGAGACACGCCATTCTGCGGGCGTTTTCAAGCAAAAAACGTTGAAAAGTGCCGCCAATAGGGCGGTTTCAAATTTTGAGGCGCTATCTTGGCCGCCGTTTCAGGACAACAAAATCAACATCGTAGGGATTTTTTTCGTCCTTTGAACGACGCTCGCGCGACGTTTCCTGCCAGATGTCGGCCGGCAGCAGCGGAAAGTATGTGTCACCGGCAACCTCCGCATTAATCGCCGTCAAATAGATTTGGTCCGCGTTTTGCAGCGCCTCGCCATACAGCGTCGCGCCGCCGATCACAAATGCGGCAGGCGCATCAGCGCCTTCGACCAGCTGAAGCGCATCTGCCAACGAATGCACGACCTCGACACCGTCGTGCCGCCATTGGCGATTGTGTGTCACCACAATATTGCGTCGTGCCGGCAGCGGACGGCCGATCGACTCGAATGTCTTGCGTCCCATGATGATCGGATGCCCTGTCGTGATGCGTTTGAAATACGCCAGCTCGGCGGGAAGATGCCACGGCATTTTTCCGCCGAGGCCGATGACGTTGTTGTTGGCGACGGCGACAATCAGATTCAGCTGCGGTGCCCTTTTCATATCGCGATGGGCGCCTTGATCGCCGGGTGCGGATCGTAGCCGGTAAGCGTGAAGTCGTCAAAGGTGAAATCAAACACCGATTTGACCGCCGGGTTCAGTGACATGGTCGGCATGGCGCGTGATGTGCGGGTCAATTGTTCGCGTGCCTGATCGAGATGATTCGAATATAGATGGGCATCGCCGAGTGTATGCACAAATTCACCGGCCTTCAGGTCGCACGCCTGCGCCACCATCATGGTCAGCAGGGCGTATGAGGCAATGTTGAACGGCACACCCAGGAAAATGTCGGCGCTGCGCTGGTACAGCTGGCACGATAGTGTGCCGTTGGCGACATAAAACTGGAAAAAAGCGTGGCAGGGTGCCAGCGCCATTTTCGGGATATCGGCAACATTCCACGCCGAGACAATCATGCGGCGTGAATCCGGATTTTTTTTGAGCTGCGCGATCACGTCAGCAATCTGGTCGATGTGTTTGCCGTCGGGCGTCGGCCAGGCGCGCCATTGGAAACCATACACCGGCCCCAGATCACCTTTCTCATCGGCCCATTCGTCCCAGATGGTGACCTTGTTGTCGCGCAAGTAGGCGATATTGGTGTCACCCTTCAGAAACCACAGCAACTCGTGAATGATCGACCGAAGATGCAATTTTTTGGTGGTCAACAACGGGAAGCCGCGCGCCAGATCGAAACGCATCTGATAACCAAACACGGAACGCGTGCCGGTTCCGGTGCGATCAGACTTGTCAGCCCCATGTTCAAGCACGTGGTGCATCAGTTCATGGTAGCTGTGGTCGGCAGGGTTTTCAGCGGGATTGGCCATGGCGTTCTGGAATGGGGGCGGGAAGGTTGATCGGATGGATTTGAGTCGGACAACCGTATAATTTCTATTTTACCGCCGCCAATGCCCGCAGGCGATGACAAACACCCTGCGGTGGGATAATGGCGTAACGCCAATTCAATGAAACTTTCAAGCCAATTTATCAAATTGCCACTGCAATTCGACAGCGAGCGACTCGCTGCCGAGGTGGCCGCGCTACCAGATGCCGCATGGGCAAAGCACCCGACCGGATTCCAGGGTAACGGGGCGGTACGTTTGATCTCGGCAGATGGCGGCGAAAACGATGACATGGGCGGCGCGATGCAACCGACGCCGCACCTTTTGCGTTCGCCATATATCCAGCAGGTACTGGCGTCGCTTGACACCGTTTTTGGCAGATCGCGATTGATGGGGCTGGGACCGCATTCCGAGGTGCCCGCACATAGTGACGTCAATCACCACTGGTTTTACCGGGTGCGAGTCCACATTCCGATTCTGACCTACCCCGAGGTCAGATTTCACTGCGAGGACCGTGACGTGCACATGGCTGCGGGCGAGGCGTGGATTTTTGACAACTGGCGCCGCCATTGGGTGATCAATCCAACCGACAAGTTGCGTGTCCATCTGGTCGCCGATACCACCGGTTCGGCGTCGTTTTGGGATCTGGTCGGCAATGGCGTCGATCCATTCGCAGCCAACCCGAAATTGACGCTACGGCCGATTCCGTTTGATCCCGCCGGCCGGCCTCAACTCGCGACTGAAAAATTCAATATGGCGAGCGTAATGCCGCCGGCGGAAATGGCATTCCTTGTCGAGGACTTTCTCGCTGATCTGGCGGTGCCTGCCGACCGCGGTGCCATCGATCAAACAGCCGGTCGCGCCTATGCCGCTGCGGTGCGTCGGTTTGTGGCCGATTGGCGGGATACCTGGTCGCAATACGGTGCGGATCGCGAACAGTGGCCGCGTTATCAGGCCCTCAGGCAATCGATTGCCGGTGAGATTGTCGGCAAAAAATTGCGTCTTGCAAGCAATGATTCGCCGGCTACCCCGGCGTTGATGGGGCGGGTGGTGTTGCCGTGCCTGGCGCTGCCATTGGACGTTGCCCCACAGCATGTGGTGACAAACACAGAAAGGAATCCGGGATTCTTTTCATCGTCCGACGAGGGGCATCACACCGGCCGGAAAGTCGTCTCAACGATGCGCGCGCCCGGGCCAACTGCCGCCAGTATTGTCCGTTCGCGTTTTGACCGGCCACTGATCATTTTGTCAGCGCCGCGATCCGGCAGTACGCTGTTGTTCGAAACGCTGCAACAGTCGGACACACTTTGTACCATCGGAGGCGAAAGCCACCGCATCATCGAGGCGCTGCCGCAATTAAATCCCGCAAGCGGACAGATTGATTCAAACCGGCTGGATGATTCACACGCCACCGGCGAAGTTGCCACCAGTCTGTACCAACGATTTGGTGAATTGGTCCGCGATGTCAACGGTCGTGCACCGCAGGGCGATTCGACGGTGCGACTGCTCGAGAAGACGCCAAAAAACGCGCTGCGCATTCCCTTTTTGGAAAGACTTTTTCCGGATGCGCAGTACGTCTTTCTGTACCGAGAGCCGCGCGCGGCAATTTCCTCAATCATGGAAAGTTGGAACAACGGCAGCTGGGTGACTTACCCCGCGCTTGCAGGTTGGGATGGCCCTTGGTCATTCTTGTTGCCGCCGGGCTGGCGGGAAATGTCCGGCAAGCCACTTGCTGAAATTGCCGCGTTTCAATGGCGGCGTGCCAATGAGTTTATTGTCAATGATCTTGCAGCAATTGATGGCCGGCGCTGGATGGCGCTTGACTACGCTGATTTTCTCGAAAATCCAAAACGATGGACGGGCCGGATTGCCGCGTTTGCCGATATTCCGTTTGACACCGGACTTTCTGCGCGGACGGCGGGACCACTGCCACACTCGCGTCTTACCCTGACGGCGCCCGAAAATGACAAGTGGCGGAAAAATGAGGCGGCAATCGCGCCATATGCCGAGTCGGTAACGAAGCAATACCGTGATATTCAGCATTTCGCGGCGACGCACCATGCCGAGGTTGGTTATGCTTATCCGGCCCAGCCTGCGTTTTTTGAGTCGTCGGGTCGCAATGACGAGTGCCCGTGCGGATCAGGCCTTCGGTTCAAACACTGCCACGGAAAATTGGCATGAGTACCGGTGCACCGCCGGTGATCTCGCGGCAATCAATCATTGACGCCGCCCAAGGCGGAAGGAGCCTGGAGGCGCTTGCCATCGCCCGCGCATACGCGCCGCTGAAGCAGGACGCGGAAGCTTGGTACATGCTGGCGTCGTTGGAGGCGGAGTGTGGCACGCCAGCCGGTATGGAGAAGGCGCTTGTCAAGGTGCTCGATATCCAGCCGAATAATCGTGAAGCGCGCTACAACCTCGGTGTATTTTTGCAGGAACAACGCCGTTCAATCGAGGCGATCGGCCACTACCAATTGGTGCTAAAGGGAGGCGCCAATCCACAAGCGAAATCAAATCTCGGCCTGCTTTATTTGGAAAATGGCGATGGATTTCGGGCGGTCGAAATACTAGAGGAGGTCGTTCGTGAAGCGCCGTCATTGGCCGCCGGCGCGTTAAACCTCGGCCTTGCCTATCTTCATCAGGGACGATTTGACGACGCGGAACGTATCCTGTCACGCGCCGTCGAGCTCGACCCATCGAGTGGACGGGCGTGGCATTCGTTGGGGCTTTGTGCGGAAACCCGCAACGACGAGACCGCGGCAATCGCCGCATTTTCACGCGGTATTCATCATGCACCCGCATTCACCGACAGTCACTTGCGACTCGGGCGAATTCTTGCCGGACGGGGAGACATCGGCGCGGCAAAACGGCTCTACGAACAGGCTCTTGCGGTCGCGCCGGATTTCTACGACCTGCATCTTGCATTGGGGCATTTGCTTTCACAAATTGCGGCCAACGGTGGCGAATATGAGCAGGCCTATGCGGTCTACGCCCGCGCGGAAGCCCTGCAACCAAACGATGCGCGACTCCACTACGCATATGGCTGGTTAAAGTTCAGTGAGGGCAAGACCGGTGAAGCGATTGACCGATACCGGCGCGCACTCGACGTTGATCCCGGTTATCAGGAGGCCATGGCAGGCTACGCGACAGTACTTGAGCGCGAGGGACGATTCGACGAGGCAAGGGTGATTTTGCAGCCGGCGCTCAACGTCGATACGCCGCATTCGCTGGTGTTACTTGCCGATTCACAGCTTGCCAAAACGCCTGATCAAAAACAGCGTTCGGTCGGACGCATGCAAGCACATGTTGCCAACGAGAAAAACCGGCACTGGCGCTGCGATTTGTATTTTGCAATTGGCAAGTTGCTTGATGAATTAAAACAATACGATGCGGCGTTTGAAAATTTTGACGCCGGCAATGCGCTGGAGCGAAAGCCGTTTGATGACGATGGCAACGCAGGATTTTTTGCGCGAATTAAATCGACTTACCATCCGACTCGCGTCGCCGTCCTGCCGCGCGCAACCAACAAGTCGCCGTTACCGGTGTTTATCGTCGGAATGCCGCGCTCCGGTACCAGTCTTGTTGAGCAGATCATCGCCAGCCACCCGCAGGCCTACGGTGCCGGCGAGCTGACGGCGGTCAATCATTTGATGACGTATTTCGAACGCCATACCGGCGTGTCGGCGTTTCCGGAAGGCGCGGCGGAAGTTACACCAGCGATGATGGAAACGCTGGGAAGTAACCATCTGGCACATTTAAAGCAGATCGGCGGTGATGCGCTGCGTGTTACTGACAAAATGCCGCACAATTTTATTTGCCTGGGCTTGATCGCGCAAATGTTACCCGGTGCGCGAATCATCCATTGCCGGCGTGATCCGATCGATACCTGTCTGTCGATTTATTTCCAGCATTTTAATACCCACCACCCGTACGCCAGTGATCTCGCCGCGCTCGGCCCTTACTACCGGCAGTACGAGCAACTGATGGCGCATTGGCGCGAGACGCTGCCATTGCCGATGCTGGAAATTCAATATGAAGACCTGGTTGCAGACCAGGATGGCTGGTCGCGCAAGTTGATCGACTTTGTCGGTCTGCCATGGGACGACGCCTGTTTGTCATTCTTCGACGCCAAACGTACCGTCAATACACCGAGTTATGACCAGGTTCGCCGGCCGATTTACACACAGTCAGTCAAGCGCTGGAAACATTACGAGAAGCACCTGGGACCGTTGATTGAGGTGCTCGGCGGGAAGTATTGACGTTTCAGGAATTTGTGTAGACCGATCGCATCTTCTGGATCACGGCGGCTAGTTCGTTTGCCGCAAGGTGATCAATGCCGGCAGCGGCTTTGCGTCCACCACCGCCAAATGCAATCGCCACCTCGTCGGCAAACCGCGGATTGTTGATTGGTGCGCGGATACTGACGGCGTAAGCGCCAGACCGATTGCAGGTTGCAATCACATGCGCCCGATCGGCAGACCCAAGCGCGCATTGATTCGCAAACGTCCCGGAAATCCGCCGCGCCCACGCTGCGTCCGGAAGAACAAATGCCGCAACATGGTCATCGATGAACTCGGGTTTGATTGATGCGGTTCGGGCGATATCGTCGGCATAGCCGCCTGCCAACGTTTTAAACGCCGCATCGCCGGCAATGAAGTCAAACGGACTTGTATAGGGCGCCATATTTGCCGCGAGGATGGCCGGCGCAATATGCAGATCGTCAACACATTCGCCATAGGCGTTGTAGTTGATGAGCTCGCCGAGCTGTTGCAACACGTCGCGTTGGCCGGCCGACATGCCTGCTTGATTCGCCAGCCGGTCAGCCAACGCGACGAGGTTGTCGCCATACGCTGCGGCGATC
>JANMNT010000125.1:0-16300 GCA_031368465.1 Burkholderiales bacterium | reverse complement strand
ATGGGCCAGTTCAACTCGCAACTCTGGGAGGTGTTCTCCAAGCGCCCGGCCAACTGGTTGGCGGTCGATTTCACCGGGCTCAAGCGCTTCAACGACGGCTTTGCCGCTGATATTGCCCGCCCGGTATCGGCGCTGCCGGCGATTGACGTTGACCGCAAGGCGGCTGATCCATTGGCGCGATTCAAACAGCTGCTTTCGCAATTTGACGGGCGGGTACTAGTGGCGGCGGAGAGTCTTGGCCGGCGCGAAACAATTCTTTCGTTTTTCCGGGATCACAACCTGAACGCCACGGCGGGCGAGGCGTTTCAGGCATTTCTGGCTGAAACTGCCGACACCGCGCCATGTTTGACAGTGACGGTCGCACCCGTTCAGCATGGTTTTATCGACATCGGCAACAAACTCGCGATTGTCACCGAAAACGAGTTGTACGCCAGCGAAGTCAAACAATCGCGCCGCCGGGTCGACGGCAAACGCAACCGCAGCACGGCAGAGGGCATGCTGCGTGATCTCGCGGAAGTCAAGATCGGTGATCCGGTGGTGCACGAGAACCACGGTATCGGCCGCTACATGGGTCTGGTATCAATGGACCTCGGCGAAGGCAATACCGAATTCCTTGAGTTGCACTACGACGGCAACGATAAATTGTTTGTGCCGGTGGCGCAACTCGCCGCCATTTCACGTTATACCGGCGCGAATCCCGATAATGCGCCGCTGCACCGGTTGGGCTCGGGTCAATGGGAGAAGGCAAAACGCAAAGCCGCCGAACAGATTCGCGATACCGCCGCCGAGTTGCTGAATCTTTACGCCCGCCGTGCCGCACGTCAGGGATTTTCGTTTCCGTTGCGGCAAAACGAATTCGACGCATTCTCGGCCACCTTTCCATTCGAAGAAACACCCGACCAGATGGCCGCCATTCAAGCGGTGCAGGCTGATATGACTTCGGGCCGGCCGATGGATCGTCTGGTGTGTGGTGACGTCGGCTTTGGCAAAACCGAAGTCGCCCTGCGTGCGGCGTTTATCGCCGTGAACGCGGGCAAACAGGTTGCCATTTTGGTGCCGACCACGTTGTTGGCAGAACAGCACTACCAAAACTTCACCGACCGTTTTGCCGAATGGCCGGTGAAGCTCGCGGAATTTTCACGCTTTCGCAGCGCCAAAGAAACGGGTGAGGCGATCAAGGGTCTTGCCGATGGCACGGTGGATATCGCCATCGGCACCCACAAGCTGATTCAAAAAGATGTTGTGTTCAAAAATTTGGGGCTCGTCATCATTGATGAAGAGCACCGATTCGGCGTGCGGCAAAAAGAGGTACTCAAGGCGCTGCGCGCCGAGGTTGATGTGCTCACGCTCACGGCAACGCCGATTCCACGCACCCTCGCCATGTCACTCGAAGGTCTGCGTGATTTTTCGGTGATCGCCACCGCACCGCAGCGACGACTTGCCATCAAGACGTTTGTGCACACGATTTCGGACGGCACCATCCGCGAAGGCATCATGCGCGAGTTAAAACGCGGCGGGCAGGTGTATTACCTCTACAACGAAGTGGAGACGATTCAAAACCAGCTGGAACGACTCGAGCGGTTGGTGCCGGAAGCACGTATTGCCATTGCCCACGGACAACTGCCCGAACGCGAACTCGAACGTGTGATGCGTGATTTTTATCATCAGAAGGCAAACGTGCTGTTGTGTTCGACCATTATCGAAACCGGCATTGATGTGCCCACCGCCAATACCATTCTGATTCATCGCGCCGACAAGTTCGGCCTCGCGCAGTTGCACCAGTTGCGCGGTCGCGTCGGTCGCTCGCATCACCAGGCCTACGCGTATCTGCTGACGCCGCCTGAGGAAGCGTTAAACATCAACGCCAAGCGCCGGCTTGAGGCCATCCAGGCGATGGAAGATTTGGGCGCGGGATTTTATCTTGCCATGCACGATCTGGAAATTCGCGGCGCGGGCGAAGTGTTGGGCGACTCCCAGTCCGGCGGCATTCAGGACATCGGCTTCACCCTATATACCGACATGCTCAACCACGCAGTGAAATCGTTAAAGGCCGGCAAAGAGCCCGATCTGTCGAAACCGTTGAGCGTTTCGACCGAGATCAACCTGCATGCGCCTGCACTATTACCCGACACCTATTGTGGTGATGTGCACGAACGACTTGTCATTTACAAGCGGCTCGCCAACTGTGAGTCCGCCGTCATGCTGGGTGAGTTAAGGGAAGAATTGGTTGACCGTTTCGGCACACTGCCTGATGCCGCCGCCACGTTGTTTGACAGTCATGAGTTGCGTATCATCGGCAAGCCGCTTGATCTGATCAAGATCGACGCGAGTGCCGCTTCAATCAGCATCCAGTTCGGACCGGAAACACCCATACACCCGCACCGCGTCATTCAAATGGTTCAGCAAAAACGTCACTTCAAATTTGCCGGGCAGGACAAACTCAGAATTGAAAAGCCGCTGGCCAATCTGCACGAGCGCGTGCTCGAAATCAAAATGGTTCTGCGCGAACTGGCGCCGGTCGATATTGCCGCAAAGCCGGTCACGGGCAACGTAAAGGCGGCGGCATAGGATGGCCAACAAATTCAGCGACTTTCGTTTGCTTGCAATGGATATGGATTCCACACTCATCACCATCGAATGCATCGACGAAATTGCCGACTTTGCCGGCAAAAAAAGTGAAGTCGCCGCGATCACGGCGTCCGCCATGCGTGGTGAAATCGATTGGCCGGTATCGCTCCGGCAACGTGTGGCACTATTGCGCGGGCTTGATCAATCGGTATTGCAGCGTGTTTACGATGAACGTCTGCGCCTCTCACCCGGCGCCGACATATTGGTTAAGGCCGCACACACCGCCGGGATTTATACGTTGCTGGTGTCGGGTGGATTTACATTTTTTACCGAGCGGCTGAAAACGCGGCTGGGGATTGACGCCGCTTTTTCGAACCGGCTGGAGATCGTCAATGGCAAGCTCACCGGCCATGTTCTCGGTGAATTATGTGATGCCAACGCCAAGGCGCGCCATGTACGCGAAGCGGCGCTGATGCTCGGCGTCAGCCGCGACAAGATCATGGTCATCGGCGACGGCGCAAACGACCTCAACATGATGGCAGAGGCGGGCACCTCAATCGCCTATCGCGCGAAGCCGGTGGTGCAGGCAAGTGCCACGCATGCGATCAACGATGCGGCGTTGGATCAGGTGTTGACACTATTTCCGGAATGAAACACCAGCAACAGCGGGCGTTTTCAGGCAAAAATGGCTGAAACAGCCCGCCGAATGGCGATTTTACCAATTTACTTCTGATCGATGGGCGGCTCTTGCTGCGGCAGCGGAAAGTAGGCATAGGGTGCCTTTGGTGCCTCTGAAGCATCATTGCGCTTTAACTGTTCAAGATCGAGCGTCTTGTCCCACCATGTCGCGCGGTTGCGGCTCTGCAATTGTTTGAGCTCGGGTTGCTTGTCGAGCATTTCGCGGACAAACTTGGTGATGTCGGATTCGTACATTGCCATTTGGTGTGTCCTGTTTTCAGCGGCGCGGAGAATGTATTGATTCTAACATTGCTGCAGTCGGCCCACTCATGTCAAAGCTGGCATAGGCTTTGCTAATAGACTGTAACTAAAAATAATGCCCTCAAAACAAACGCCACTCATCAAGAAGATGCAACTGCGATATCCCACCTCGTTCCTCGGCCTGTTGTTGGTCGGCTTTGCCATTGTCACGCTGCCGTTGATTGCGGGGCTGGTGTCGAATGCCTTCTCGATTGAGCGCCTGTCCGAGCAGAGCCAGAAGGCCGTTTACAACGCAACGCTCGCCACCCAAAGCGCCAGGCAGCTTGGCGCAACCGCACTTGCGCTGGAACGCTCAGCGCGGTTTTTCGCCGTCTCCGGGGATCGCGAGTTGATCGAAAGTTACAACCGCACGCGCGAACAATTCCTCCGCCAGCTGCAGCAACTGCAAAATTTGCCATTGGCGGCCGAGATGCTGGCGGCGACCGCAAAAATCAGGACGCTCGAGGCGGCGGCATACTCGGCACTGATTTCCGAAACACCAACAATCGATTTGCAGCGACGCATGGAGCGCGAATTTGGCGACGTTTCGGATCGCGCGCAAAAACTCAACACGCTCGCCGACCGCAGCGTCGAGGCCGAAGTAGCCAACCTGCGCGCATCCGCCGCAAAATCACGCAATCAGGTGTTCTGGCAGATGCTCGCGATTGTGCCCTCGGCGCTGCTGCTGATTGCCGGCTTCACCTATTTGCTGGCGCGACCGATACGCGATCTCGATGCGGCCATTCATCGTCTGGGTGAAGGCAAGCTGGCCAAACGCATCCGCGTCACCGGCCCCCGCGATATTGAAAAACTCGGGCAGCAACTCGACTGGCTGCGTCAGCGGTTGATTGTGCTGGAGGACCAAAAGACGCGTTTTTTTCAGCACATCTCGCATGAGCTAAAAACCCCGTTGACCGCGTTGCGCGAGGGTTCCGATTTGTTATCGGAAGAAGTGGTCGGCACCCTCAACCCCGAACAACACGAAATCGCGCGCATCCTCAAACAGAATTCGCAGTCACTCGAACGCCTGATTCAGGATTTGCTCACCTACAGCCAGTCGCAGTCGGCACAACGACTCAACCAGACGCAGGCTCTAGAACTGGTGCCGTTGCAACTGCTCGATCTGGTCGACGATGTGCTCGAAACACAAAAGCTCGCCATCGTCGGCAAATCAATCGGAATTCGACGCGAAAACGAAAAGGTCACGCTGCAGGGTGACGCCAAGAAGCTGCGGGTGGTGCTCGACAACCTCATCTCAAATGCCATCAAATATTCGCCAGTTGGTGGCACCGTTACCATCCGGATGGTGAAGCAGGAAGAAAACGCCGTAATCGAAGTGCTCGACGAGGGACCCGGCATTGCCGAGGCGGATCGCGAACGCATATTTGATGCGTTTTTCCGCACCGCGTCGGCGATCAAATCGGGTGCCAAGGGAACCGGGCTGGGACTCGCGATTGTGCGCGACTATGTCGAATTGCATCACGGCACGGTCGAGGCGGTGGCGACATCGGCCTCCAGCGCCGGCGCACGCATCAGGGTTATTTTGCCAAGGCGGCCTACGCCGGCGTGATATCGGGAACAACCAATGAGACGATCCTTTCAAACCATATTCGCCACAATGCTCGCCTGCCTGCTATCGGCGTGTGCGCATGACGTCGCAAAACAAAGCGTGAGTCCCACCTCCGCGCCGCCCACGACAGTTCGAACATCCGCAGCAGACGAGACAATATCGGCAATACAAACGCTTCAAAACTTGACGCCGGCCGACCTGCAGACGGCCAAAGAGTCTGCACGCGAAATGTTTGAGCGCGATCCGGTCGCATTTCGCCGCATGCGTTATGTGCTGGCGATGTTTGTTTCGCCGCCGACGCCGGCAGACGACGACCGGCTGCTGGCGCTGGTTGAACCAATGATTGGCTCTGCCGAATTCCGCCAAACGGCGGACGGCATCATTGCAGCAGTCATCCAGCAATCTGCGACGGCCCGGAAAAAATTGCGCGAGGAGATGGCGCAGCAACGTTTACGCGCCAACACCGTTGTCGCCGGCAGTGCGTCCAAGCGCGACGACCGCGATGCCGAGCTGCGGTCGCTGCGGGCCAAGGTTGAAGACCTCGAAAAACAGCTGGCTGCGATGAAGTCAATTGAGCGCAGTGTGACCCGGCGATAGGATACATTCCCCGATCAATATCGAAGTCACGATTTCGGCACGGATTGTGCATATAGGCTCTGGTCAACATAATGGGGCCAGACAATGCAAGACTTGATGGAAAGACAACGAAATAGCATGGCAGCCGCAACCACACCGAAGGGGCATTTGTTGTTGGTCGACGACGACCCGGATTTGTTGCGGCTGTTGGCGATTCGTTTGTCGGCGAGTGGATACAAGGTTGCAACGGCTGCAAGCGGTCAGCAGGCGTTGTCAATGATCGCCGCCGAGCGCCCCGATCTGGTGGTGACGGATCTGCGTATGGCGGGCATGGATGGCATGGGCCTGTTTGCCGAAATTGACCAACGCTACACAGGCTTGCCGGTCATTATTTTGACCGCACACGGCACCATCCCGGACGCTGTGTCGGCCACCCAAGAAGGTGTGTTTGGTTACCTGACCAAACCCTACGACGCCAACGACCTGCTCGCCAAAATCGACCGCGCGTTGCAACTCCATGGCTCACGCGGTGCGATCAAACGCGCCTCCGCGCCGGCCGATGTCGCGGCATGGCGCAAATCAATCATCACCCGTTCGCCGGCGATGGAAGAACTATTGGTACGCACCGAGCGTGTTGCCCAGAGTGAGGCCAGCGTGCTGATACAGGGCGAAAGCGGTACCGGCAAGGAAGTGCTGGCACGTGCAATACACGAGGCCAGCCCGCGTGCGGGCAAGCCGTTTGTGGCGCTCAATTGCGGCGCGATCCCCGAGGCCCTGCTCGAAAGCGAATTGTTTGGCCATAAAAAAGGCGCATTCACCGGCGCCGTTGTTGACCACCTCGGACTGTTTCTCGAAGCCGATGGCGGCACACTTTTTCTCGATGAGATCGGTGACATGCCACTGGCGCTGCAGGTAAAACTGTTGCGTGCGCTCGAGACCCGCGAGGTACGCCCGGTCGGCTCGGTCAAGAGCATCCCGGTCGATGTGCGGATTGTTTCGGCCAGCCACCGTGATCTGGTCACGGCGCGTGATGAAGGTGAATTCCGCGAAGACTTGTTCTATCGGCTGAATGTGGTGACCCTCAAGATTCCACCGCTGCGTGAACGACGTGAGGATATCCCGTTGCTATTGATGTCGTTTGTCAAACGGCTGGCGGCGCGTTACGCCAAACGTGTCACTGGCTTTTCACCAGATGCACTGTCGATGATGCTGGCCGCGCCATGGCCGGGCAATATCCGGCAACTGCTCAATGTCGCCGAGCAGGCGGTGGCATTAACGACCTCTGAAATTGTCCCGGTCAGTGTGGTTGAACAGGCCATGCAACTCGGCAAAGATAGCCTCGACGGATTTGAAGAGGCACGGCGTCAATTTGAATACGACTACCTCACCCGCCTGCTCAAACTCACGCAGGGCAGCGTGACCCAGGCGGCAAAAATTGCCAAGCGCAACCGCACCGAATTTTATAAATTGCTGCAACGGCATGGTTTGGAAGCGGCACATTTCAAGGTTTAACCAAACATCCCGCTGCGGATTTCTTGGCAAACCTAGCGCCTGATTGCGGCACATTTGCCTGCGCATTTGTCGCCCAATGGCGACACAAATAAGCCAACAAAAACAACCGCTTGGAAAAACGGCCGCCAGATGTGTCGGGTTTGCCCGACAACACAAATCGCAAGCGATTGCGCAGTCGCTTGTCATGCCCCATAGGGCCGCCGAATGCTGATGGCAAAAAACTGGCACGCCAATTGCAATAAGAATCATGAATGCTTGCGGAACACCCTACCTCCCTGGGTGCATTGGTTAGCGGATAGGTCCCCGATAATCAAGGTTCTCCTCTGCGAGCATTCGAGAGTGCGCCTTCTGGGGTGGTCGAAAGATCACCCCATTTTTTTATGGCGCGCGGCAATTCTCAATGGCGCTGCTGCCTTTGAAGCGTTTCGGCGAATCTTGCGTCTAGATACAAAAAGACGCTGGCATCATTCCCTTGGGAACCGGCGCTTCTGACCCATAGCCGACATCGCGATTGCCCGAAAGCGGCGGTTTAACGTAGCAGCCACCGGCGCGCGGCCGACGACCGCAGCAAAGCACCGCCGCTCGCGCGTGTCTGGTGGACTGCCGAGTAGGCATGCTCAGTTTAGTTTGAACACCGTTTGGAGAAATGCGCGGATTGATTGCCGCGCGGCGTCCGTGGCGGCGGCGTCGTGGCCTACGTGTGGATCGCGCTCCACACACTCGTCCTGATAGGTGAATGGCCGATTGGTGGCGGTGTTCACTAGCTGGCCAGCGTCGTTTTCGCGGATTCGGCAGTTGCGCACCGTTTGTGCGTTCTTCGCGACGATTGGGGTTGTGCTCGCGAGAGGATTGTCGAAGGCGTGGGCGGCGTTTGGATACTCGGTGAGCGTCACGTCCCGCCCCGCAGTGCGCAAGCGCTCGACGTAAGTTTTGCATGCGGCAAGCGGGTTGTAGTCGTCCGGGATGCCGTGAAAGATCCGAATCGGCCGGTCCGCAACATCGGTATCGCCGCGATAAGTCGTCATGCAATCCGGATAGAAAGGGATGTAGGCGGCGAAGTCGATCCCGGACCGGTTCCAGGCCCGGTGAAAGCGCTTCACGCTCGCGAATAGCGCGCCCTGGCCTCCACGCGAGAAACCCATGAGCGCGATGCGTGACGGGTCGACTCGGGGGTGCTTCGCGAGAACGTCGAGCATCCGGTAGACATCGAGGACCATATTGAGGCGTCCGAGCGAAGCCTGATCCGCATTCACGTTGGTGAGGCCGCGACCGGTGAACCCGTCCAGCGCGAAAGTGGACACACCCATCGAGTTGAATTCGCGCGTCCAGAACTCGATGTTCGGTCCCATGCCGCTAGATCCGTGGATCATGACTACGATGGGAAGTCGACCGGAGCCCTGCGCGATGCGCAAATGCCCAGTGACGACGACGGGCTTCCCGGCGGCACTATCGCCTTTGAGGAATTGCTCGTCGGTAAGCGTCAGGCTTGGAATTGAATGCAGCTCGGTCCTCGCAGCCATCAGTTTCGCCAGCGGATCTTGTGCATGCGCGGACGTCACTAGCGTCATCGCAATCGAGGCAACAGCCAGGAGCTTCTTCATGTTTTCCTCCAGTCCCAGTTTGTGACGCCTAACTTAATTTATACGTCAAATTTGACGTATAACCTTTACACCTACTGCATAACCAAATTCCCATCCTCCGAGAAATCGGCTTGCAATCAAGCACATGCGCGATGATGTTGTATTTAGGCACGCTCATAACAGAATCGACTTTTGCGTCACGTCGAACAAGATTAGCAGAACTGGGAGATCGCCGGGAAGGGCCGGTATTGGCCGTAACTGCACGCCCACCTGCCCGACTACTACTTGTCGACATGACGAGAAAATAGACTGCGCATACGCTGCCGCAGCCAATCAAAGCAAAGATAGATGAGAAGTACAACAAAGATCCCCAATACCAAAAATTCGCGAAAAAACAGGGTGATGAAACCGCTGGCTGTCATCGTCTGCCCACGTGGACCGACGAAGTCCCAAGCCCAGTACATGCCAAGTGTAAGTCCAAGAAGGCAAACAAACAGGAGGATGGCGGAATGCGGTTTCATGGGCGCTCCACTCGCGAACTGGACGTACTGCTTGGATGACCGCTTTTGGCCGAAAACATCATCGCCAATCAACAATTGACCGGCACCATAAATTCCACACGACGCTGCCGCTGATAGTCAATCGGCGCAAAGTTGTGTACCTTGCCATTGATATCCATAGCAGGCAGCTGAACGCGATAACCTAATGCAGGTGTTGCACTTAACGACATAATGACTGCAAATGTCTTCGTCCTAGCTTGTCCAATCACATCGTCTCCATCAGCCGGTATGCCGCCGATAATCGGGCCGGCAGCGGGGGCAGTCTCCACTGTAACGCGTTCCAGCCTATTACTGCGCGGCTTGATGGGACGAAAAACCTTGCGTTCCCACATCGGCAGCGGACGCACTTCTTCTGGGTGCGTGTCGATTGGCTTAATGCCAATCGCAGGCATCGGCACACGCACGATTTGCCCCTCAGCTAACGTCACTCCCACCACCAATTGCAAAGGATCGCCCATGCCGCGATCCAATGATATCCACACCGGCACGCCATCAATGTTGTAGCGAACGCTTTTCGCCCCCAAACAATTCGACGCATGTACCACCCCACCCGTTGTGGTTGGCACGTACTCGGAGATGGGCACGATTGCAATACAACCTACGAGCATTGCAAGGCAGGGGAAAAGCACGAGGCGGAGGGTTAACAACATGTGAGCGCTCTTTGGGGAAAGATGCCGGAAAGACTTTTTTTGAAAAAAGACGCAACTGGAGAACGCGAGGGAAGAACCGCTTTCGACCGGTTTAGTCAATTCTATATTGCTCTGAATCCAATCGGCGCAGTTTCCGCGATCAATACCCGCGCGTCATATCAACCGCCATCGGCACTGCGCCAGTGGCACGAAATGCCGCAATGTTGGCCGCCACAATGTTGGACGCGGTGTGACGGTTGGTCGGCGCGGAGATATGCGGCAGTACCGTGATCTTTGAATGTTTCCATAGCGGGCTGGTCGCGGCCAACGGTTCTTCATCAAACACATCCAGCACCGCGTGTGAAAGCCGATCGTCATTCAGCGCGTCAACCAAGGCATCGGTTGCAATGACAGCGCCGCGTGCGAAGTTGATGATACTTGCGCCTTTTTGCATCAAGCCGATTCGCTCAGCGTTGAGCAAATGCCGCGTCTCACGGGTGAGCGGTAATAACACAACGACGATATTGGCATTGGACAGCACCGTGCGCAGTCCCGCTTCGCCGGTAAAGGTCTCAACACAGTCAATTTTTTTTGGCGATTGGCTCCAGCCTATCACACGATAGCCGGCATCCAGCAAACGCCTTGCCGCTTCACGCCCCAATTCGCCCAACCCCAGGATGCCGACGGTGATCTCTTGCGGCGGAATATAGCTGTGCGGGCGCCAACGCTGCTCGCGTTGTTGGGCGGCATAACGCGGCATATCGCGATGCAGATAAAGCGTCCATGCCAACACCGCTTCGCCCATCGCGCGTGCAAGCGTTGGATCAATCAACCTGACCAATGGAATTTGGCGCGCCGCGGCGATTGGCAATAGCCGCTCGACGCCCGCCCAGACGCTGTGTATCCACAATAGATTTGGGTAGCGCTGCAGCTGCGCTGGTGATGGGTCGGCAACAATGGCAATCTGGGTTGCCGCGGCCGCTTCGTCACTGAATTGCTGATCATTGACGATGTGTTCGGCGGGCATCGCCGATTGCAGCGCCGCTAGCCAGCGCGCGTCGGCATGCGTTGATAAAAATACGATGGCGGGTTTTGCATGTTGGTCATTTTGCATAGACCCCGCCCAAGTCACGAAAACCCTTGATCTCGAGCGGGTTACCAAACGGGTCAAGAAAAAACATGGTGTGCTGCTCACCCGGCTCGCCGGCAAAACGCACGGTGGGTGGAATGACAAACGCAACATTGCTTTTTTGCAGACGATCACCGAGTGCACGCCATGCATCCAGCGCCAACACCACGCCGAAGTGCGGCATCGGCACCATGTGTTCACCCACGTGGCCGGTTGGCGCGGTGGTCAAGGGTGTACCGAGATGCAACGACAACTGGTGGCCAAAAAAATCAAAGTCCACCCATGTTGCGGTACTGCGGCCCTCTTCACAGCCCAGCAGCGCGCCATAAAAATGACGCGCTGCCGCCAAGTCGGTGACATTGATCGCCAGATGAAAGATCGCCGCCATTGACGTCAGCGCGGTGCGTGCTTATTCCGGCACCGAGACCGTGTTGTTGGCAAACGTGATGGCATTTGCTGCAGCCGGTGTCGCCAAAATCGGTGGCACATTGGCCGACGTGATGGCCGGTGCAACGCCGGGCAAACCGCCGCGCGGGATGGTGCGCACCACCTGCGAAGCCGGCAACGCGACATTGGTTTTCAGGTTGGCATACATCGCATCCATCGCCTGGTTGTAATAACGCTTCAACGGTACGTAGCGTGTGTCAAAGCCGGCGAGTGCGGCGTTGCCGATGTACGCATCAACGTGTTGCGCGTTGGTCACTTCGATATAGCTGAGTTTGCTGGCGGTGGTCTCAACAATTTTGTTCAAACCAAAATACGGCCGCGAGGTATGGTTGACCGGCACCAGCGCATCGGCGCGACCATGCACAATAATCGCCGGCTTGCCGCGCAAGTTGCCGGTGCGTAATACTTCGTTGATGCCAACAGTTGGCAGGGTCGGCAACGTCGTTTGGCCGAAATTGATCACGCGTGAGGCAATGCACTTGGCGCCGTCGGCATTGATGGTCTGATTGCCATCCACGTCGATACTGAATGTGTCGAGTGTCGCACCACCAACCGAATTGTTGCTGACCAGATTGATGCCCTGCGTCGGTGGCAAACCGTTGCCGGCGCCAAACAACCGCATCAGCGTGTTGCTGGCGGTCGCCACCGGCAAGAACGTGGTGGCGCTGGTCGAGGCAAATGAATAACCACATTCGTTATCCTTCACGCTTTTGCGCCCGTAGGCCAGGGCGTTGGTCACGGCGAGCGCCGGGGTGTTATTCGCGTAATAGGATGCGTGCTGGATATCCGTTTCCGATTCCCAACCAGCGGCACGCAGTTTTGCCAGCGCGGCCTGCGCCAGCGCGTCGTTGGTTGCACCGGTGATGCCGATGTTAAACGTGGTGCTATTGACCAGCGCCCTGCAACGGGCAACGGCGCGCGGCGAGACCACCAGACTGCGGCCCGGTGCATCGGCCAAGGTGGCCGCGGTGACGGCGCATGGCTGAAACAAATTGGCCAGCGCGAGATATTCCATTTGTGACTTGCCAAAACTGGTGACATCGACGCCGCCGCGTTGGACCTTCAGGTTGGTATTGGCGGTCGGTTGAATTTGCGGTTCGGCCACGGCGATACCATCCAAAATTCCCTCTGCATCAATTTCGGCCGCCGCCAATGCCGCGCCGCCGCCGTTGCCAATGCCTGATGCGATGACCAGTGTATTGAGGTCGGTAAACTTCACCGCTTTGCGGTTGTTGGGCGCGCTGTCGCCATATTTTTGATTCAATGCATACAGCGCAAACCGCACGGTTTGCAAAACATACACGCCCCAATCACGCTCTGCGTTACGCTGCGAGTGGGCATGTTTGAACGCAATACGATTTGGCGTTGCGGCATTAAACGCCGCCATATCCGTCTGTGGCAATCCGGCGTAGTTGGCGTTGAACTGCGCGGCAACCACGGCCGTGGCGCCGGTCAGGCGGGCACCGCTGATACCAATCACGGTGTCGGTTTGCAAATCATGAAAACCGTTGCCGGTTCCCTTGTCGGTGTAGGTGACGGCACAACCGCGCTTGAGGCCCCACTCACCGGCGGTGGCAATCCCGCCGTAAATGCCGAGCGATCCGGGTGATGCGGTGGCAACGATACACGGGTTGTTGACGTCAAAGCCCGATGGGATCTGCACCATCATGGTCACGTTGTCTGCGCCGGTTCCGCCGTCGGAAAATGCAATCCATTCTTCGCCGGCAATGCGGCCTTCGCCGCTGCCCGCCGCGCCATTCACATCAACATTCGGGCCATACAACGTGCCGTAGCCGCCGGCGGCGGTGGTATCAACCTGCGCACGGTAATTGGTATAGATCGCCAGCGTGCGATTCTCCGCGGCGGTCGGGTTGGCCGGATCGGCGAAGGTTGGCGCCGTTGCCGAGCCCAGCCCGGTGCGGCCGAGGCCGCCGGTCAACAGGTCATTGGTCGTGCCGTCGTAAACGACCGGTGCCGGCGTGCCACGGATAAATGATGGCTGCACATTGATAACGGGCGGCTCGGGATTTTTGCCACAGGCGGCCAACAAGCCGAGCCCTGCGAATACGGCGCAATGGGTAAAACGATTCATGCGATCTCCTGTCCGGCAAAGCGTCGCGCAACGCGAGAGGCGCACGAATTGCCGTTGATTCCGGTTGGTTACGGGGTTGCTGCGAAGTTGCAATACCACGCAGGCTGACAGTATAGGCGACCTCGCGACCAGCCGAAAATCTGCGCTTGGCATGAAACAGGCAAATACAGATGCAAAAGTCCAAGCGGGGTGCGCCGTTACAGGCAAAAATGGCAGAAACGGCAATGTCGGCGGGTAGTTTCAGTTTTGACTGGAATTCCCCATTGCGCTGTCAGTCCGTTATTCAACTTCCTCAATCCACGCGGCCTGAATCGCTTCCAGAATCTTTTCGCCCGATCGTTCCGGGTCGTCCGAAAATTCAGACAATGCAATCACCCAGGCGTGCAAATCGGTAAAACGGATCGTCAACGGGTCGACGTCAGGATGGGCATCGGCAAGCTGAATGGCGATCTCGAGGGTGTCGGTCCATTTGAGTGTCATCAGTGATTCTCGCGGGCGTGATTGATGGTGTACTTCGGAATTTCAATGGTCAACGGCGTGTCGGCCACCTTCAATTGACACGACAATTGCGACAGCGGCGTCAAACCCCAAGCCATATCGAGCATGTCTTCTTCTTTTTCCAACGCCTCCGGTAGTGAATCGATACCTTCGCGCACAATCACGTGGCAGGTGGTACAGGCGCAGGATTTTTCACAGGCGTGTTCGATGGCGATATCGTTTTGCAGCATGGCATCACAAAGCGACGTGCCGGGGGCGATTTCGAGCGTCGCGCCCTGCGGGCAAAGCTTTTCGTGGGGCAGAATTTTAATGGTTGTCATAAATGCTCTATTTGCTGTTGATGTCGGCGAGTGTGGCCAGCGATTTGCCGGTCAGCGCGGCGGCAACACTCTTGTCCATGCGCCGCGCGGCGAACAATTCGGTGGCGTTTGAAAGTGTGTCGATCGCGGCTTTGATGCCACTGACTTTCTGACTCACGACTGCTGCTTCAAGCGCGCTGATGGCGTGACTGATTGCCGCTTGTTCAGTCGTGTCCAGCAACGCGCGGTCGGCGGCAACGGCGGCGGTGACCGCCTCGATCAGGCGTTGTGCGTCGGTTGCGGCCTCGGCCAATACACGTGCACCGGCATCGGCCTCGGCATGGGTAAAACTCGCTTGCAACATGGCCGCGATTTCGGCATCGGTCAGGCCGTAGGATGGTTTGACGTCAATTTGCGCCACCACACCACTGGTTAGTTCCTTAGCGGCGACTGCAACCATGCCGTCGGCATCGACTTGAAAGGTCACCTTGATACGCGCCGCACCGGCCACCATCGGCGGAAATCCGCGCAGTGTAAAACGCGCCAGCGAGCGGCAGTCTTTGACCAGCTCGCGCTCGCCCTGCACCACGTGCAACAGCATCGCCGTCTGCCCGTCTTTGAAGGTGGTGAACTCCTGTGCACGCGCAACCGGAATGGTTGAATTTCGCGGAATGATTTTTTCGGCGAGCCCGCCCATGGTCTCAAGACCGAGTGACAGCGGAATGACGTCGAGCAACAACATGTCTTCGCCGGTCTTGTTTCCCGCCAGAACATTGGCCTGAATCGCCGCGCCCAGCGCAACCACCTTGTCCGGGTCAACATTGTTCAACAGCGGTTTGCCGAAAAAAGAGGTGACGGCCTGTTGAACGTGCAACATCCGGGTTGCGCCGCCGACCATGACAATGCCGTTGATATCATCCGCGGCGAGTTTGGTGTCACGCATCGCCTTTTTGACCGGCCCCAGTGTGCGATCGACCAAATGCGCGGTCATCACATGAAACTCGGCCCGGCTCAACTTGACGTTGAGTGTCTGGCCGTAACTGAGTTGGATTTCGGCGGCGGCATCGGTTTGGGACGTGAGTGTTTCTTTTACCGTGCGCGCCGTCATCAACAACCGCCGCATATCTTTGTGGTTGGCGCTGACAAGGTTATGCAACTTTCGCCAATGCGCGGCAATCGCCTGGTCAAAATCGTCGCCGCCAAGCGCGGCGTCACCGTTGGTCGCCAGCACCTCAAACACACCACGCGTCAATTTCAGAATCGAAATGTCGAAGGTGCCGCCGCCCAAATCAAACACGGCAAAAATGCCCTCGCTGGCGTTGTCCAGACCATAGGCGATCGCCGCGGCGGTGGGTTCATTCAGTAACCGCAAAACATTGATGCCCGCCAGTCGCGCCGCGTCTTTGGTCGCCTGACGTTGTGCATCGTCAAAATACGCCGGCACCGTGATCACCGCACCGACCAACTCACCCGCCAGCGCTTCCTCAGCCTGCACCCGCAGCACTTTTAGAATCTCGGCGGAAATATCAACCGGCGATTTGACGCCGGCGACGGTGTCAATTTTTACCATGCCGGGCGCGTCAATAAACTTGTAGGGTAACGCGCCGTATTTGGCGACATCCACCATGCCGCGACCCATGAAGCGCTTGACCGAAACAATGGTATTGGCCGGGTCTTCCGCTTGTTCGGCCTTGGGTTTGGCACCGACCTCGCAATGGCCGTCTTCAAAGTAGCGCACCACCGAGGGCACCAGTTTATCGCCGTCGTGGCCGATCAATACTTCGGCCGCGCCACTTTTGACCGTGGCAATGAGCGAATTGGTGGTGCCCAGATCAATACCGACGGCCAGCCGGTGCTGGTGC
>JANMNT010000104.1:0-9415 GCA_031368465.1 Burkholderiales bacterium | reverse complement strand
CACAAACACTGAGCCTCAAGAAAATAGCCGCAGGCAACAAAAATCGCCCCCTCGTCATTGCAGGTTGAGGGGGCGAAATTCTTCAAAACAAAACACACATAACCGAACGCAACAAGAAAAACCGGAGCCACACATGTCACTAACTTGGGACGATACACCTTCCGCCATTCCCGCACCGCCGATGCCACCCGCCCGCGTGATGCCACGCCTGCAGGAAGTGCAACCAACTGCCGCCAACGGCGCTTTTGCCGATGCCGCGCGGCCGATGCTCGACGACAAACCGAATGCGCCCCCAAGCAACGATATCAACCCCGCCATCGATGCGCGTTTTGCGCGTGTTCGCGCCGAAGAAAAACGCGTCATCAACGGCAAGTCCGACGTCAATCAACTGGTCCCGTTCAAATACAAATGGGCGTGGGACAAATATCTTTCCGGCTGCGCCAACCACTGGATGCCCCAGGAAGTCAACATGACGCGCGACATCGCCACCTGGAAAAACCCGGAAGGGTTGACCGACGACGAGCGCCTGATCGTCAAGCGTAACCTGGGATTTTTTGTCACCGCTGATTCACTCGCTGCCAACAACATTGTGCTCGGCACCTACCGCCACATCACCGCGCCAGAGTGCCGCCAGTATTTGCTGCGTCAGGCGTTTGAAGAAGCAATCCATACGCACGCCTACCAATACATCACCGAGTCACTTGGTCTCGATGAAGCGGAAATTTTTAACGCCTATAACGAAATCAAATGTATCCGTGACAAAGACCGGTTCCTGATTCCGTTTATCGACATCTTGTCCGACCCAAATTTTAAGACCGGCACGTTTGAAAACGACCAAGCGTTGTTGAAATCACTGATTGTGTTCAGCTGCATCATGGAAGGCCTGTTTTTCTACGTCGGCTTTGTGCAAATCCTGTCACTCGGCCGTCAAAACAAAATGACCGGTGCGGCGGAACAGTATCAATACATCCTGCGTGATGAATCAATGCATTGCAGCTTTGGTATTGATCTGGTCAACACCGTCAAACTCGAAAACCCGCAGCTCTGGACCAACGAATTCAAAACGGAAATCGAAGGGTTGTTCCGCAAAGGCGTTGAACTTGAATACGCCTATGCTGAAGACACCATGCCGCGTGGCGTGCTTGGCCTGAATGCACCGATGTTCAAAGAGTATTTGCGTTTTGTCGCCAACCGTCGTGCGCAGCAGATCGGACTTGATGTGTTGTACCCCGGTGCGACCAACCCATTCCCGTGGATGTCGGAACTCATTGACTTGAAGAAAGAGAAAAATTTCTTTGAGACACGCGTGATCGAGTATCAGACGGGTGGAGCGCTGAATTGGGAGTAAGAAAATGTCTGGCCCAACAAGAGGAGGGGTGCGATAAGCGCCCCTTTTTCCATTTTGGGTCCAGCGTCGAATCCCAGTCGAGGATGCAGTTCAATTGCCTGCGACGCCATATCTGCCGTTAAACTAGCGCCTCGCCTGATCGACCCATCCATCCATCCCCGCCAACATACCATCATGATCGACGCAACCGAACCAACCACAGCGACACCACCCTCACTCCCCGACCGCCTGTCCGCTGATCCGCGCAGCCCGTATCATGTCGCCGCACTGTTTGAGCAGAACGTCGGCATCCGGGTCAATGGACGCGAGCGGTTTGATGTCGAGGAATACTGTATCAGCGAGGGTTGGGTGAAGGTGCCCGCCGGCAAGGCGGTGGACCGCAAAGGTAATCCGTTGCTGATCAAGTTGTCCGGCACGGTCGAAGCGTTTTACCGCTAACAGTTGGCGCGTTATCGGGTTTGCACAATTGGTGGCTCGCGCACCGGTCTATCGCAATAATTTGTTCCCCGCCTGGGTGGGGCCCCCCATCAGACAATGACCGGCCCGTACATGTGCATCGATGTTGCGTGCCGTGTCTGCAATATCCGCTTCGAAGCGATTCTGATCACCGGGTAATCGCCGAATTTGCGCCAGTTCCCATTGCGCTTCCGTGCAGCGGTACTGATCGGCGAGTACTTGCGCAAGATTGTTTCGCAGAGCGGTCGATTGCGGCTGGCGCAGCAGCGCCGCCCGCAATACCGCCTCCGCCTCGTTCAAATCGTGGTTGGCATAGTGCAGATTGGCGAGAGCCGCGCTGGCGATCTCGTTTGATGGCCAGCGGCCAAGGAATGTTTGAAAGCCGGTCACAGCAGGATTTCGACGTGTTGGTATTGGTGGTGTCAACGTTTGTTGGGCCGCATGTGATTGCGACATTGCCAGTAACGCAACAAGCATGTCGGTTTCGTTCGCCGTTGCCGGCATGACGTCCGGTGGTAGAACGACCATTGACCAGTATTGTCCGGTGCGCCAGCTTGCTTCAAATAGCGTAAATGGCATAACCAGCCGAGGGGTCGTGCCCGAACGCAAATACAGCTCTCCAGCAGGGTAGTTGTAGCCAATGACGAGCGCATAATGCCACGCTGAAATGAGGCCGAAACCAATATCCTGAAGGACCAATACCGGATGCCCAGCGGCAACTTCACGCAACAAGTCAACCAATAATGGACGTAACGGGTAGGCAAGGGCGCCCGCGCGGCGCGCAGCGGTTACCATCTCAACCTGGAGGCTGCCGCCACGTCCGGGCAAAAATACGTCATTTGCCAAGCTGGATGGCGTTGCCGGAAATGCCGAGTAGTTGAGCGCTGCCGCCAGCGACGCCGGTCCGCACCACTGACCTTGCTGCGGGTAAAACGGCACACCTTCGACCTCGGCGATTGCAGGAACGTCAGGCGGCCATGCGCCGCGCAGGGCAATTGTCTGAGGGATCATCACACTGCACCCGACAACCGCCCACGCCAGAATCAGCGCGCCCACTATCCGGCAGATATGCCGCAAGACGCTACCAATATCTACCGCTATTGCAAGCAGGGTTGATCAGCGGCGTTGTACGACCAACCAAATGAGGAACACCACCAGAATCAAGGCAATGATGCCGCCGTCCGCGCCTGCCGGTACGGCTTGTATACGGCCTGCGATTGTCGCCACTTCAGCGTCGGTCATTGATGCCACGCGCGCCTCGGCACTCATTGGCGTGATGCCATATGCACTCAATGCATTTACAGTCTGGCTGCGGTTCAAGGCCGTCGTGACAATGGATCGCTGCATGCTGGTATCGGCTTGTGCTGCAATGGATGTTGTTCCGATCATGCCGGCGTTGGCCGAGTGGAATGGCAATGCCAGTGTCGACACAATAAGAAGCCGGCTCAATACGTTCATGGTACGTGATTTCATCTTGATCTCCAGTAGTAGGCGTCGAGCTGACACGGCACCAAAGGGGTCGCGCAACTGGACGAAATTTGACTATCACGTAGTTGCCTATTTCATTCTGTGCGCTGTCGTACACAAGAGCGGTCAAAAGCGGTTATAAAGAAGAACGCGCAGAGAAATATGCACGGAAATGTGCACAAATACGCGCACCGAGAAAGCGTGTGCACAAGCGCGACCAAACAAAAACACAAACGCTTCCAAGAAGACGCTGCAAGTACATACCGTTGCGCCGGACCATTGGTAAAGCGCGGGGATCACCATTCTGAAATAGTTGCGCATAGTGTTGGGTGCCGAACGGTTACAACACATTTGCGCGCCTATCTTGTCGGGACACCGGTTCGGATCACTGATATTGGTGAGCAGAGAAATCTGTCTGCGACTGCGTTGCTAAACACTAATCTGAAGGAGTTCCACTATGCACCAAAATCAATCATCGGCTGCACTCCACAAACAAGCCGCGAGTGATCATGACGCTGCTGCCTTGCATCACCGCAAAGCTGCCGAGCATCATGAAAAGGACAGTCTTGTCGACGCAAAAGATTCATCAAAGAGCGCGATGTCGTGCTGCAACAAGGCGCAGGGTAACAGCGTGAGCGCCTGCAAGAGCACTGCCGAATAGATGTTCAACCGTAACGAACCGGAATGCGCCCGATGCTCGGCGCAAACCGGTTCGTCACGGGCAATAGGGATGCGGTGCCCCAGATGCGTTCATTCGGGACATGCCGCTTCGCAGAATATTTTATGAACGAACCGCATTCCGTATCGTTGCGTCAATAATGTTGCCAATGCACCGTATCGTCGGGCACTGCCTATTCAGGCGTTGATATCAGTCGATGCAGCAAGATCATCAAGGACGGGATGCCGTGGTCGACGCGATGGCATAAGTTATGCCATCGTTCAAGACGGAGCGCCCCGGCGTGCGCCTAAATTCACGTGCCTCTAAAAATCGGCGCAGACCAGCGCTGATCTCCTGTGCCCGGTCTGTTGTCAGGACGTTCCACGGAAATTTGCATGACTATCATGTCATTACGCGCATCGCCTATTTGGCAAAATTGGCGGCGGCAAAGTCCCAATTGGCGATCTGCCAAAAGCCCTTAAGGTAATTCGGACGGCTGTTGCGATAGTCGATGTAGTAGGCATGTTCCCAAACATCGCACGTGAGCAGTGGCGTCATACCCTGATTCAGAGGGGTTGCAGCGTTGCTGGTGCTTTCCAGTGAAAGCGAGCCATCGGATTGTTTGCACAACCACGTCCAACCCGAACCAAACGTGCCGGCAGCCTTTGCATCAAATTGTTTCTGAAATTCGTCAAATGACCCAAATTGTTTGTCGATAGCAGTTGCGAGTGCACCGGTTGGTTTGCCGCCACCACCCGTCGTTGCCGGCTTAAGTCCGAGAAAATAGAAGTCATGATTCCAGATTTGTGCGGAGTTATTAAAAATGGGGCCGGATGGCGCCTGTTTGACAACCTCTTCGAGAGTCATATTCTCGAATCGAGTGCCCTTGACGAGATTGTTCAGGTTGGTAACGTAGGTGGCGTGATGTTTACCATAGTGAAAGTCGATGGTTTCAAGGGAGATATGCGGGGCGAGCGCATCTTTAGCGTAAGGCAGGGCAACCTGGGCAAAAACAGTCATCGGATCTCCGAAGGTACATTAGAAGTGATACGGACAAGCCGCCCATATTGGCAGTGCGGCAGGCGGTGTACCAACCGTCAGGAACGGCGTCCACCAATAACGTTCAGCAGGACGGCGATGATGGCGATTACGAGCAATATGTGAATCAAGCCGCCTGCTGTGACCGACGTTACAAGGCCCAGCAACCAAAGAATAACCAGAATGACCGCGATTGTATAAAGCATGATTAAAGACCTCTAGAGTAGGTGTCGTATGGATGTTACGGGGGAGCAGGGCCAGGGCAATTTCTCACTCACGACAAATCGCCCTGGCCCTACTTTTGCAACGCTGGTTCGAATTGCGCCTCACGACTTCTATCAATCTATCGCTGACGGTATCAACGGCACTTGCACAACATCGCCGGTTATTTTTTGACCTTGAGTTCATTTACAACTGACTGTACGTCCTTTGTGCGGGTCGCAATATCAACGGCACGTCTAATTTGCGCTTCGCTGTCGACAAATCCGGAAAGCTGAACGCTGCCCTTACGGGTAACGACAGCAATGTCGAAACTCTTGATCATTGTGTCAGTCAGCAATGCGGACTTCACGCGGGTGGTGACGATGCTATCGTCGACTTCGTTGCCGGCCGTGACCCTGCCTTCCTTGATTGTCATACCACTTTCGACGCCTTTGACGCCCTCGACACGACGTGCAATGGATAGCGCACGATCAATTGCGACCTGAGAGTTAACGAATCCACTCAGTTGCACGATTCCCTTGCGTGTTTCAACCTTGATGTCGAATCCCTTTGTGTCAGGATCACCGAGCAAGGTTGCCTTCAATCTGGTTGTGATGACCGTATCGTCGATTTCATTACCGACGGATGTTGTCGCCGGGGTCGCGCCGGCGGGCGGTGTGTTTTTATTGCAGCCGACAACAATCGCGCTGGCGAGAATGACCAGAACAACGATAACCTCAAGAGATAATCGCGAAGTGTTGGTTCTTTCGCCATTGTAAGTATTTTGCGGGGTAGTCATATGCGGTGGTCCCGAGCGTTGGTGTTGCGTCACAGTGTGCAAAGCGCCACTGTGGCAAGGCAATTCATATTCAACTGTTCTTGACGATAAATCTGTACGGTGACGTACAAAAACCGGGCAAACGCAGCAATCGAAACAACCGCAACGTATTGCGATGCACTGCAGCCGGCGAAATGGTTACTTGCCGAGTAATTTTCCGACGGAATTTAATGAGTCAACCCGGTCGAAGACGACCTTTGCAATGGCAACGATCGGCGCGCCCAACAGAAGACCCCAAATTCCCCACAGCCAGCCAAAAAATAGCAGCGCGATGAACAATACCGCAGTGTCAACGCGCGCAAACCGGCTTTGTACCCAGCCCATGGTTGCCAGGCCGATAAAACTGGAAAGCAGAAGAGAAACACCAGCAATTAACAGCGCGTGAGTCATCGACGTAAACTGGATAAAACCCGCAATTCCGCATGTCACCGCGATAACACCCGGCCCAAGGTAGGGCACAAAATGCAGCAACCCGGCGGCAAATCCCCACGCGCCGGCGTTTTCCACGCCAAGCGCATTAAACGCCTGCCATGTCGCCAAACCAATGACGATATTCGAGACCAGTGTCGTCAGCATATAGCGCTGCACCTGGACATGAATTTCTTCGAGTATTCGGATCACTTCTTTGCGGGTTGTCAGGGATGGACCAACCAGGCCGATTAGTTTGCGCCGGAAATTTGATCCCGCCGCAAGCAGAAAATAGATGAGAAGCAAAACAATTGGCGTCTGTGCAAACACGCCGATCAACAGTGTTGTCTGCGCGAGAATGTAGTCGCCAAGCCATGTTGGCTCGGGTGATGTGTTTGTTGGCGGAGGCGCCCGCGAGGGTTTGGTTGACGGCGAGACACCAGCAGCTCTGGCATTTGCCTTTGACAAATCTGCGCTGGGAACCTGCTTTGCGGCATCACCCGCAGCCCCTTGCAACTCACGCGCGGCTTCTTGCATGTTCTGCAGCGGGCTCGGTGTGCTGGTTCGCTGCAAGTTGAGTTCGTGGCGCAACTCTTTGGCGATAAGCGGAAGTGTCTCGACAAATTTGCTGGCTTCGTCGCGCATGACCATGCCAAACCAGCCAATGATCGCAATTACCGCAAGCAGTACCAACGCCGCGCCAATTCCGCGTGGAATGCGCAACTTTTCAAGAAAGTCAACCAATGGGTGCAGCGTGTAGCTACCGAGCACACCAAGCAACAATGGAATGAAGAACGCCCTGGCAAAATAGAGCAAGGCAATTAATGCCACAACCGCAACAAAAACTTCGGCGATGTGAATATGTGCAGCCCGAAGCTTGATCGGCTTGGTGTCATCGCTGTCATCCGGAATGGGCGGCGGGCTTGATTGACGTGCCATTGCTCTGAGTCTCAAAAGTTCGCCAGCGCAGGGAAGCCGCTGCTATTGATCGGTGTGTTTTGAACGCACCAACGCACCGGATTGTCCCGACGCGTTGTTGAAGTTTGCCGTGCACCTGATTCGATGCGGCAAGTACCGCATGGCCGCAATTCCCGCCAGGTTGGGTCTATCCCGGATTTGACTGTGCCGCTCGCATGCGCCGGATCATTCAAATTCGGTCAAAACATGAAATTCACGTGCAAACCGCCCGGCGCCATTTGTTTCAGGCGTCGGACGGCCGCAACGCACTATTTGAGACCGCTTACGTCGACAACAACACGGCGGTCAGGCTGTAGACAGGTGATCAGCGCTTTGGTCGCTTTTCGCCCCGTACAATCTGCCGGCTGCGTCAGTGGCACCGCCTCTCCTCGTCCCTCGACGCGAATTTTGTCAGATGCGATACCTGCATTGTTGACAAGGTAGGCCTTTACGGCGTCGGCACGCTTTAACGACAGCGCCTGATTATAGGTTGGCGATCCAATGCGATCTGCGTGACCGGTTACCGTGATGGCATCATAGGTCAACCCGCGCAACTGGCCGGCGAATGTATCCAGATGTGCGGCACCTGTTGGCCCGATTTGAAACCGATCAAACTCAAATAACGCGTCTGCCGAAAACGTAAACTGGCTCTTACGCGGTGGCACCGCCGGTGGTGGAGGCGGCGGCGGTGGCGCGACAACCGGAGCCGGTGGCGGTGGTGGCGCGACATAGGGTGCCGGCTCAGGCATCCGTTCAGGCATCGGCGGCGGTGGTTGGGCTGTTTGCCAGCGATAGACCAGTCCGAGTGAAACCATATCGATATCGCCGCGCCCGCCAACTGCGTCGTTGACGCGATAACGCTCGCCCTCCAATCGCATCGCGACCGCTTTGGTGAACGCATACTGCAAACCCACGCCCGCCTTTAGATTGGTTTCAGTCTTGCTTGGCATCCGATTGAGCACGCTGACCAAACCGCTACCGGTAAATTCGTCACGCGCGCGACCGTAGAAGGCACCAACACGCGCAAACGCAGAAAAACGTTCGGTTAGCGGAAGCGTGCCCACCAGATCCAAATTTGCACCCTGAAGCTTGATGTTGCCGCTAAGCGCGCCAAGTGGAACGGTTCTGGCGTTAAATCCAAACTTGCCCAGGTCGGCGTATCCAGCCTCAAGGCCAAAATATCGATTGAATTGATAGCCGCCAAAAATCTTGTAGCCGGTGTCGCGGTTGTCATCTGTAATCGAGGTGGTGGTAAAACCACCGCGCAGCAAATTGGCGATGATTTTTTCGTCGTCAATCTTGGCGCGTGTTTCTCCCGCACTGGCCCCCGCATACCAATAGGGTTCTTCTGCAATTGCCGCCGTACTGGCCAGCATCACCATTGCCTGCACCAGCCAGGCAATGGTTTTTTGTTTACTGCGAGTGTTGGTATATTCGGTGGATCTGCTGAGTTTCATCTTGTTCTCCAATTTTTCAATCACGCTGTTGGCTTGGTAGAAGCCGCGCGCTCAAACGGCAACCGCGCGGCTTCCGACATGTTCTGCAACAGCCATCAAGGCCCCGGTACGTTGACGACGGTGTTGACAATCGTTACTGACGATAACAGCGACAGCAATCGGCCATTCACCGTCACGAGGGCAACGTTGCCTGCCGTTGATGTTGATATGTTGCCCACATCGGCAATGATGGTGCCGACCATGGTGCCGCCCCCTGCTGCATTAATCGTTGCTGCAGTGCCGACCTGCCAAAACACATTTTTCGCCTGCGCACCGTTTATCAAGATCACATTTCGGGGCGCACCGGGCCCGCCGACCGTGAGCGTCGCCGCCATCTGGAAGATCCACGTTGCGTTAGGATTGCCTTGTCCATCCAAGGTCAGGTCACTGCCGGAGATCATGAATGTGCCGCCTGCTGCAGTGTAGTTGCCGGGAGCCAAGGTCAGGCCGCCCAAGTTTCCGGCTCCAGGGTCTGGACCGCCCGGCGCGGCAACTAATTGGCCATATGCGACCAGTGCGGCAGCGCGAGCGGCTGCTGCTGCTGCTGC
>JANMNT010000098.1:0-15331 GCA_031368465.1 Burkholderiales bacterium | reverse complement strand
CCAGCAGCAGCGTGTGGCGATTTCTCGTGCGCTTGTGTGTGAACCGGCGCTGATTCTGGCAGATGAGCCAACCGGCAACCTCGATACGGCGACGTCGACCGAGATCATGCAGTTGTTCACGCGCTTGAATGAAGAAAACGGCATGAGCATACTGATTGTGACCCACGAACCGGATGTGGCGCGCTACGCCAAACGCTTGGTGCGGTTGAAAGACGGCTACGTCACTTACGACGGGCCGGTGGCAGACGCACACCTGTAATCAGACAGCCAAATACCAATAGCCACAAGCGTTTCCAGCCATAAATGGCTAGAAACGCACGTCAATAAAGGACTTTCACAATGAACCTCATGCAGGTTTTTCTCGAAGCGTTTCGTGCAATGGGGATCGCGGAGAGCGCCGTGGCGAGGGGCCCCGCGCATGTTGCGGGGATCGACGTAGCGCGATTCAGCGAAAATGCCCGGCAGGCGGCCGTTGATCGGAGCAAATCATGAATCTCATGCAGGTTTTTCTCGAAGCATTCAGGGCAATGGGCATGAACAGATTGCGCGCCGGCCTCACAATGCTCGGCATCATTATTGGCGTCGGTGCGGTGGTGCTGATGCTGGCAATTGGCGAATCCGTCAGCGGCGACATTAATAAACGTATCTCCGCCATGGGCTCGAATGTGATGGTGATCTTCCCGGGCTCGTCAACCTCCAACGGCGTACGTGCCGGACGCGGTGTGGTGCAAACGCTGACCCTATCAGACGCGCAGGCCATCGGTCAGCTGCCGTCGTTTAATGCCGTCGCACCAATCGTGCAGCAACCGTTTCAAGTTGCCAGTGGCACAACCAATTGGAACGCCAACGTCATGGGTGTCACGCCGGATTTTTTCACGGTTAAAGACTGGGAAGCCGACAAAGGCTCCTTGTTCGGTGACATCGAGATTCGTTCGGCCTCACGCGTTGCCGTCATCGGCGGCACCGTCGCCAGTAATTTGTATGGCGAATCCAACCCGGTCGGGCAAACCATCCGTATTCGCAACCGCCCGTTTGAAGTGATCGGCGTGTTGGCCAGCAAGGGTAGCGATTTGGGCGGCGGCGATCAAGATGACGCCGTATTTGTCCCCTTCTCCACCGCCCGCCAGCAGCTGATCCGCTGGGGTCAGCCCGGCAGCATTCACTATGCGTTGGCGCAAGCCGCCAGTGCGGCACAGGTGCAGGATGCGGTCTATGATGCGACGCAGTTGCTGCGTGTGCGCCACCGCATTCGTGAAGATCAGGACGACGACTTCACCATCCGCGATCTGGCCTCGATTGCCGAGGCTGCACAGGGCATTGCCACGGCGTTGACGTTGTTGCTCGGCGCAATCGGCTCGATTTCATTGCTGGTTGGCGGTATCGGCATCATGAATATCATGCTGGTGTCGGTCACCGAACGGACCCGCGAAATCGGTATTCGTATGGCGCTGGGCGCAAAACGCCGCGATGTGTTGCTGCAATTTTTGACCGAAGCGATTGTGATTTGTGTGTGCGGTGGCGCGATTGGCGTCGGTCTCGCCTATGCAGGATCGGTTGCCATCACCAACTTCTCACCGATGGAAGTGGGCATTTCCATGACCGGCATCATCATCGCGTTTACCTTCTCTGCGGTGATCGGCATCTTCTTCGGTTTCTATCCTGCAAAACGTGCATCAACATTAAAGCCGGTTGAAGCGCTGCGCTACGAGTGACAAAAACCCGTTGCCAACCATCACGGATGGTAACAAGCCTTCGCCGTTATCATTACCGTTTCGCGTTATGGACAACCCTTTGGTTTGATTTCAACCGGTAGTGTTGTTGAACAGCTCCATGCATCGTTGGCGTAGGTCATGGTGATCGATTGCCCGCTTAGCTTGTTATTCACACCGGTTGCTTTGAATGTTGCCAGCAATACGCAGGTGGGCGACGCTGCGCTGCCGCCGGCGGTTGCAGTCACGGACGCCACGTATTTGCCGGTGGTGGTTGCACCGGGGTTGATCGCGCAGATTATCGACTGCGACATCTGTTCGACCGTTGGTGTTTTGAGGCCGCCCAAAATGGTCACCCCCTCGGTAACTTGTGCCTTGGCAGTGTAATCCTGATATGCGGGGATCGCCACCGCAGCCAAAATGCCGATGATGGCCACCACAATCATCAATTCGATGAGGGTAAATCCACTTATCTTTGTTGTCGGAATTGGCTTCATGAAAGTTCCTGATGTTTAGGGTCTTGGCAAAAAAAAGGGCGAATCAACGATTCGCCCTTTTCCTTCAACTACTCAGCTTTACCAAACGATTAGGTTGGTGCAGCAAGCGTGCCGGAACAAGCTTTATTCTGAACACCAGCGACCAAATCCGTACCGCACTTCCACGTGCCATCTGCAGCGTCGTAACGAATCATGACATTGCCACCTTGGATCTTGGTGTTAACGCCTGTCGCCCGGAAGGTCGCGGTGATGCTGCAGGTGGTGCCAGCCAATACCATTGCAATTGAGGCAACCGACTTACCAACGCTGGTCGCGCCAGGATAACCAGCCATATCGCAGGCGGTGGTAATACCGGATGACGAGGCAAGATCAACCAACGGTGTTTTGAAACCAGCCAGCAGCGTGTAGGCTTCCGACGCTTGGGCTTTGGCGGTGTAATCCTGGTAAGCCGGGATCGCAACAGCTGCCAGAATACCGATAATCGCAACCACGATCATCAATTCGATCAGGGTAAAACCCTGTTGAGCTTTCTTCATCATTGTGTTTCTCCATTAACTAGTTAATTTGAAATTGCCGAACTTCAAAACACATCGCGATGTGTTCAGCCAGAACTGTTGCAATGGCCGTGCCAACTATCCCCATTCCGCCCAAGTTATCCGCAGATTCCTTGGGTCCAAGCGCCGTTCACCATAAAATTCTTTTTGTTTTCAAATGGTTATTGTGCAAACTTGTTTCTTCCCCATTTCCGGGTCGATGGAATTGAGGCTGGCAAGCATTGGCGTCGCCAAAAATCGACAGATTCCCGGCAACCTTTGTGATTTGCGTCACATCCACTGCACCAGCGCCAACCGCCCGTCTTGCGCGTTTTGTTAGTCCATGACGTTTTTTGTCACCATTTTTCGGCCTCGGGGCGCGGGTCAGCCGACCAGAACGCTGATTCACGGTTCTGTTAAGGCGGGGAACCGTCCGCTATTGCAGATGCTCTTACGACCCGTCTTGCGCCCCGTCGTGGACCGCCAAGAGCGTGTAAATCGCCGCGTTGTTTTCGCGCAGCGCGGCCGGCGTTACAGCATCCTCTATCAACATGCGCAGATACATGAAGCCGCAGACCAACGCCGATAGCAACGACCCGATCAATGGAATTTTGCCAAGTACATGGTGATAGGCAAGTGTGCGAAATTGGGTGGTCCATGCCAACGGGCCAACGTCTGCCCGCACCGAAATGACTTTTAAGCCGCGCACCTCGAGTTCCTTGATCAGGCCGTCGCGCGTCCAGCGTCGATAGTCGGTCGGGTGCGGATGATAAAGCCAGGTGCCGTGAGTGGAAAGCAACACACGCCCACCCGGCTTCAGCAAACGTTTAACCTCCCCCAGATACCAATCGAGATCCCAGACGTGTTCAAGCACTTGAAACGACACCACCCAATCAGCGCTGGCCGGCGTCAGGGCGATTGGCTGTCCCGGGATAATGTTGATACTGCCACGCAAGTGATCTGACCCGACCGCATCGATATCACAAGCGGTGTATTGAAAGTTGCGCGCCACAAACAGTGGGCGGTAAGGTGCATTGCCGGCGCCGATGTCGATGGCCAAGCCCGTGGGGGGTGAGGCGATCAATGATTTGGTACGGTCAACACGGGTGGGCTCAACATCGTTGAGGTGATATTCAATGGACGTGCGCAGACGTCGCAACGAATACGCATCATGCCGCCAAAACGGGGGTGCCAGCCGGTCGTTGTCAGCTTCCATGCAATACTCTCACCCGATTGACAACACGCGTTCCGAATCCCGCCCCGACCATGCCATCGCCATTGACCAAACGACTTTCCGAACTGCTGCGCTTTGGCGCGGTCGGCGGATTCTGCTTTGTTCTTGGGTTGATTCTGTTATACATTTTTACGGACCTGTTGGGCTGGCATTATTTGTTGTCAATGGCAATGGCGTTGTTGCTGGTCAATATTGTCGGTTGGCTGCTGAACCGGGTCTGGACATTTGATTCACAATCACCTGAAAGACGCGCTGAACTCGGCCGCTATCTCACCGTCAATCTGGCCGGCGCGCCGGTGACAATGTTGCTCATGGCGATATTGGTTTCCGGCTTTGGACTGCATTATCTGATTGCAAGTGCGGTTGTTGCGATTGGCATGATGTTTTTGAATTACGTGGTCCACAAACACTGGAGCTTTCGGGGCGCAAAAAAATGAGTCGTAGCGTCCATCGTCAGGCCCGTTCATAAAGCGCGGCATATTGCAGTGTGTTGGTCAACGCGCCAAGCAATCCAACGTGACAACGCAGCGGGTGGACAAATTTCACCGCCTTGAATCCGCAAGCGAGTAAGTGGGTATGCCACGCCGTTCCTTTTTGGTACAGATATAACGACGGGATACCAAAACGTCGGTTGCCCAACTCGTCCAATATTGCCAGCGTATATCGGCCGACAATCGAGTCGTAGGTATGGTCCTTTAACAACAAATACCGGCTGGTACAACGCGCGAGCTCGTCCAATTGTGCCAGTGGGTCTTGGCAATGGTGCAAAACATCGACCGAATAGACCAAATCAAATGACCGGTCATTGAACGGCAGCGGCCCGCCCGGATAAATTTGCGGCTCGATCAAGACGTTGTCTCGCCGCTTGACGTCGATCGGCGTCAGGTCGTTGGTCAGCCGGTGGTCCAAAAACTGCTTGGCAAACCACCCGTCACCACTCCCAAAATCGAGCACCTTTGTGTAGGGTTGTGACGGACTGATCATGCCCGACAGCGCCGACCAGACGCGCTGTCGATAGGGGTTCAAGACACCACCCCGGTTGTATTCGCGGCTGCCGTATTGACCGAATCAACCAAAACATCATGCTGTGTGCGCATGCGCAACACTTCCAGAAAAAATGACGCGAGCAACATTTCGCCGCTCAGGGCGAGCATCGTCACGGCGGGAACCACCCAACGCATTGTCACTCGCGGGTCGAGCCCGCCAAAATTTGATTCAGACCAAATGCCGAGTGCACCCAGGGTCAGCAGAATTCCGCCGACAAACAACAGGCCGCTCAAAACCAGCCCGGCCTCGAGCGAAACCAGCGACATCACCCTGGAAAAACCGGGGCTTGCGGGAAGCCAGCCACCGTCCATGCCAACAACCTTTGAGAAAACGGCAAACAAAATCATCTGAAAACCGAGGATGACAAATGCGCCGGAATAGGCGAGTGTATGAATGTCGAGTCCCACGCCGCCGAGTAGCACAGTATGTCTCGTGATCAGCGCCATACCGACAGCGCCGACCAGAAACAGCATCACACCGGGCAGCAAAAACAACCAACGCGGGCTATATAGCAGCAGAAACCGCAAATGCCGCCATCCGTCGCGCCAGGTACGCAGGTGTGGCGGACGGCCGCGGCCATCCGGGGAAAGCACCACCGGCACTTCAGCGATGCTGATCTTTTGCAACGACGCCTTCACAATCATCTCACTGGCAAATTCCATTCCAGTGGTGCGTAGATTCAAGCCAAGCATGGCGGCGCGGTTAAAGCCGCGCAAACCGCAATGGAAATCGCCAATGGGCGACCGAAAGAATAATTTGCCAATAAAACTCAGCACCGGGTTGCCCAGATAACGATGCAAAAATGGCATCGCACCAGGTTTAATTTCACCTCTAAACCGATTTCCGACCACCAACGCGTAACCAGATTGGACCTTGCGAACGATGGGTTCGATGGCGCTCCAATCATACGAATCGTCAGAGTCACCCATCACCACCACCTCACCGCGCGCGGCTTGAATGCCAGCCTGCAATGCGGCGCCGTAGCCCTTGACCGGCTGATGAATCACCCTGGCGCCCAATGACGTTGCGATTTCAACCGAGCGGTCGGTCGAGCCGTTGTCGGCGACAACTACCTCGCCAGCCAGGCCCATGCTGGCGAAACTCGCCTGCGCTTTTTGTATGCATATGCCAAGCGTAAGCTCTTCATTGAGACACGGCATGACCACCGACACCACAATCGTTTGTCCGGCGGCATTGTTCCCCGCTACGATGTTAGAAGACATTATTTGACGTCCCTGATCAGCAATAAGACAAACCATCACCCGTTCCTAAACAACATAACCGGCGGGATGGTATTGGAGGTTTATCGAGGTAATGCACTATATTCAACTATATTGGAAAATATCAGATATGCCCGCATGCACACCGATCTAGCAAGACGCCACATATTACTCGTCACGCATTTTTTCCCCGCGCATGGCGGCGGTATTGAGCTGGTTGCCGGGCAACTTATGCAGGCTCTGGCAGGCGGTTCGTTTCGATTAACCTGGTTTGCCGGCGATTGTGATGCTTCCCCGGCTGATCGGGACAATCTGCAGATCGAGCCGGTCTGGTGCTGGAATATTATTGAGCGGCGTTTCGGCATACCGCTGCCGATTTGGGCGCCCCGGGGATTCTACCGACTGTGGAAATGTGTCGGCACATGCGATTTGGTGCATATTCACGACTACCTTTATCCGGGAAATATCGCCGCGTTTGTGTTTGCGCGCCTGCGTGGCAAACCTGTGATGGTTACGCAACATATTGGTGAAATCCCGTTCAACAACCGATTTTTGCGTCGGCTCGTCGGCGGCCTCAACCGGTCGCTCGGCAGACTGATGCTTGGTGGCGCAGATCGTGTAGTTTTTGTCAGTAATACCGTACGTGGATATTTTTCCCAATTCACCACGTTCAAACAAACGCCCACACTGATCGCAAACGGGCTCGATAACATGTTATTCACGCCAGCCCTCCCGCCGACACGCAGTGTTTTGCGCGAACGTCTGCATCTGGCTGCAAACCAACAGCTATTTTTGTTCGTCGGACGTTTTGTTGAAAAAAAGGGACTGCACATTCTGCACGCGCTTGCGACGGTGTTCCAACAGCATCATTGGGTATTTGTCGGCCGGGGCCCGCTGGACCCCACATCTTGGGGGCTGCCGAATGTCACCGTGTTTCCATTGCTGACGCAGACCGAGATCGTGCCCATTTACCAAGCCGCCGACCTGCTGGTGCTGCCAAGCAAGGGTGAGGGCTTTCCGTTGGTTGTGCAGGAGTCGATGGCGTGCGGAACACCGGCGATGGTCGGCGTGGACACCGCCGGCGCACTACCCTGCCTGAAAGATCATGTTTATTCCGCGGATGCGGCCACCGGGGACGCGATATCAAGCTGGTCGTCGGCGCTCGGGAATTTTGTCGGTCAAGACGGTAATACCCGGGCAGCAATGCGGCAGCGCGTCGCACAATTGGCTGCCGAACAATGGTCGTGGCGCCAGTGTGCCGCCGAATATAAAAAATGCATCGATACGTTGCGATCACTAAACACGCATACGCAAGACAACAAAAACTGACATGACCCCTACCAATCCCGATGCGACGACGCCGTCCGCCCAATCGAGCAACCGGCGTTTCAACACCGACTGGATCGCCGGCGGCATCATTGTCGCGGTGTGTTGTCTCGCGACTTATTTGTTTGGCAAGGACGCCAACTGGGATGCGCTGAACTACCATTTTTATTCGCCGCACGCATTGCTGAACATCGAGCTGGCAGAAGACTTCATGGGGGCCAGCACCCAGCGCTACCTGAACCCGCTTGCCTATTTGCCGTTCTACTGGATGGTGCGTGCGGATATGCACAGCCTCACCATCGGCCTGACCTTGACTGCCATCCATGCGATGAGTCTGGTCGCCATTTGGTACATCAGCATGCACCATGTTTTTGCCGGGCAGGCCAACCGTGTCCTGCTTTCCTCGCTGGCAACCGGGCTCGCCTTTTTGTCACCGGTTTATCTCGGCTCCCTCGGTGCAACCTTTGTTGACCCGACCACATCAGTGCTGATTCTCTTCGCTGTCGCCATTCATTGCCGGTTGCTCAAGAATCCAATTGCCGGATACATGCCGCAATTATTCGCAGGCTTGCTTTGCGGTGCCGCCATCGGTCTGAAACTGACTAATCTGATCTTTGGTGTGGCCTTTTTTGTCGCCGCGGTTTTGTCCGTTGGCCCGCTGCGTACGGCGGTGTTCAGCGGATTGTGGTTCGGCTTTGGCGGCGTGATCGGTGTCGCCGCCAGTTACACAATGTGGGGGCTGGCACTCGATAAAGAGTTTGGCAACCCTGTTTTTCCCCTCCTGAACCAATATTTCAAGTCGCCCGATTTTCCGGACTTTGTGTTGCAACATGCGCGCTTTGTACCACAATCCTGGGGCGACATATTGTCATTGCCGTTTCGAATGGTCGAGCATCGCAGCTGGGTCTATATCGAAAACCTGGCACCTGACCTGCGGTTGGCGGCATTGGCATTGCTCGCCGCCGTACTGCTCCTCGCCACGATTTCCCGCCGCCACCTGAAGCAATCCATCGCCGTGTTGATGCACGACCGGGCGTTGCTGTTCTTACTGCTGTTTTTTACGATTTCCTATTTCCTTTGGGTCAAATCATCCGGCAATGGGCGTTACGCCATTCCACTATTGTTGCTGGCCGGACCACTACTCGTTTTGGCATTGGTCAAGTTGATGCCGAACCGCTCATTTGCAATCGGTGCAGCGGTGGTATTGGTCAGCGCGCAGACGTTCGTGTTGCTCGAAGCCGGCAATCCGCGTTGGACATCATCGCCCTGGACGGCACGCTGGTTTGAACTTGAAGTGCCTGCACAACTGAAACGCCAGCCATATGGCTATCTGCTGATCGGCACAAACACACATTCATTTGTCGCGCCGTTCCTTCATCCTGCGTCCAGATTCAGTTCGGTCGTCAGCGCCTATTCCATCAACCCGACAGGGCCCGGCGGTAATCGCGTCCGGCAGTTTATCAATACCCACCAATCGCACCTGCGATTCATGACCAAGGTCGGCGAAGCCCGATATGGAACCGTGCCTTCACGCGCGGTTGTGTCATCCATTGATACCCAACTAGCCGGCTGGGACGTACACGTCGACCAAAGCGATTGTGCGTTTATCCGCTTTGCCAAGTCGGAGGCTGACAATGATGTTTATATGAGTTGCGCCCTGTTGACCGGCAACGCGCAGAAGGACGAACTGGATGCCGAGCGTACAGCGATGGCGGTGGTGTTTGACAGTATCGAGCGCGCGTGTCCATCATTGTTCAGTCCGGGCGGCGTTTATTTGGTCAAACTTAACGGCATGTGGCTGCGGCGCTATTTGAATACCGACATCACGGCATTTTCACGGCTGGGCCGGGTATTTTTTTCGCGCTATGAATACGGGCCGTTCGATATCGACATCGGTTCTGTCGACGAATGGAAGAGCGGCAACCAGCGCTGGGCTTGCACCAGCCTGCCGCGCGGATGACTAGCTTTCGTATCCCGGAATCTTTGATTCGTCAACGGTATCAATCTGTGCCGGGTCGAGAAACTCCTCGGCGTATTTCAGATACACGCGTTGTTTGACAAACACGTCAAACAGGTCCGGATCAATGTGACCGTTTTGTTTGAACTTGCCAAGAATATGCAACGACTCGGATAAGGTCTTGCCGACCTTGTACGGCCGGTCTTTTGCAGTCAGCGCTTCAAATATGTCGGCAATACCCATGACCCGCGCCTGCACGCTCATTTGCTCACGCGTCAACCCGCGTGGATAACCCTTGCCATCCATCCGTTCGTGGTGACCGCCCGCGTACTCCGGCACCTTTTTGAGGTGCCTTGGCCACGGCAGCGCTTCGAGCATTTTGATGGTGGCAATGATGTGGTGATTGATGATCTGCCGTTCAGGTTGCGTCAAGGTTCCGTAGGGAATGTTGAGGCTGTCACGCTCTTCATTGGTCATGAAGGTCGCCTTGTGGCCCGTCTCGTCTTTGAATGTATAGGCGGCAATTTTATTGACACGCGTTTGATCTTCGGCGCTCATGCGTTCGCCGCCAATATTGACCCGCCGCACAAATTCACGGTCGTCGTCCAGCTGACGAACGCGTGCCGCAAAATCCTGCTTTGCCCGGGCCACAGACTCGTCGTCACCGAGTTCGACCGCCGCAAGTTTTGCCTTGAGCATCTTGATCTCGGCATCGCGCTTCAGGATTTCGAAGCGTTGCGTCACAAAATGCACCCGGTCAAAAATCGTTTCCAGCTTGGTTGCCTTGTCGACCACATGCACCGGCGTGGTGATTTTGCCGCAGTCGTGCAAAAGTCCCGCGATCTTCAATTCATAACGATCTTTGTCGCTCATCTTGAACGACGCCAGCGGACCCTCCGCCGTTTCGGAAGCGGCCTCGGCCAGCATCATGGTCAGCGTCGGCACACGTTTGCAATGTCCGCCGGTATACGGCGATTTATCGTCAATTGCGGTGTTAATCAATTCGATCAGCGATTCAAACAACATTTCGAGCTGGGTGATCAACATGCGATTGGTGACCGCAATCGCGGCCTGCGACGCCAGCGATTCAGCCAGGCGCTGGTCTTCAACGGTAAACGGCGACACCCTGCCCTGTTCATCCTGCGCATTAAGCAACTGCAGAACACCGATGATTTCACCCTCGTGATTCTTCATCGGAATGGTCAGAAACGAGGTCGACCGGTAACCCGTCTTGTTGTCAAAGGCGCGGGTGCCGGAAAAGTCAAACCCTTCGGCGGTGTAGGCATCCGCAATGTTGACGGTCTCGTCATGCAGCGCCGCGTAGGCTGCGACCATGCCGTTGTTTTCCTTGCCGTCTGCGGCGTGCAGCGGAATGGGATAAAACGGGACGGGCGTTGACGAGGTGCCGCCCATTGCAATTTTCAGACTGTCGTTAAGCACAATCTCAAATTTGAGCTTGTCCTCGATCAATCGGTAGAGCGTACCGCCGTCGGCATTGGTAATCGTCTTTGCCGCCGTCAGGATGGTCTCAAGCAATTTATCGAGATTTCTTTCCTGGCTGAGCGCAACGCCGATGCGATTCAGGTATTCGAGTGACTTGAATAGTTTTTCACTGGCGCCATCAGCCGCAAATGCGCGACTGATGTTTTTGACATCAGCGTGGGAGGTCATGTGTTGTCGTCGCAGATTGGAATAATTTGGATGGACGGGGTGATGCTGCAGCTATTTGACACAAACAGTTCTTACCTGCTTCATATCACAAATACCCATCATCACTTTTTCCATGCCATCCATCTTCAACGTGGACATTCCTTCATCCACACATTTAACAAAGATATCGGCAACCCGCGCCCGTTCCTGAACGAGTTTTTTGATTGGATCCGTCGCCACCATCAATTCGTGCAAACCGGCGCGCCCCTTGTAGCCGGAACCGCCGCAGGCGTCACAGCCAACTGGTTTGTAAAAGGTCAACTTTCCGTCTTTGCCGTATTCCTTGATCCAGTACTCAAATAACTTCTTCGCCTCTCCCTGCGCATCTTTGATCCACGGCGGGGTCTGACGCAGGTCACTGGTGTATTCATGCATAAATTGCTTCATCTCTTCGCCATCCGGCGTGTATGGCGTTTTGCATTTTCCACACAGACGTTTTGCCAAACGCTGCGCCAAAATGCCAACCAGCGCATCGGCAAAGTTGAACGGATCCATTCCCATGTCAAGCAGCCGGATAATCGCTTCAGGCGCCGAATTGGTGTGCAACGTGGCGAACACCAGGTGACCGGTAAGCGATGCTTCAATACCGATATGCGTCGTTTCAGCGTCGCGCATCTCGCCGACCATGATGATGTCGGGATCGGCACGCAGGAAGGCTTTCATCACCGCCGGGAAATCAATCACCTTCTTGTTGACCTGTACCTGCCGCAACCCTTTTTGTGTGATCTCAACCGGATCTTCAGCGGTCCAGATCTTGGTATCCGGCGTGTTCAAGGTACCCAACACAGAGTGAAGTGTTGTGGTTTTTCCCGAGCCGGTTGGTCCGCAAACAAAAAACAATCCATACGGTTTTGACACGGCGGCGACAAGATTGTCTTTGTTTTTTGTCGTCAATCCCAGTTTGTCGAGCGGAATTGGTTCGCCTGCGGCCAAAATACGCATGACGATATCTTCGACGCCACCGGTGGTCGGAATGGTCGCAACGCGCAACTCGATATCGAGCGGACCATACTTCTTGAACTTGATTTTTCCGTCTTGCGGTTTGCGCTTCTCGGAAATATCCAGGTCGCACATGATCTTCAGTCGGGCGGCCAGCGCAGTGCGATAACTCGACGGAACCTCGATATAGGGTGCCAACGAACCGTCTTTGCGAAATCTAATTCCGGTCTTGCCCTTGCCAGGTAGCGGCTCAATGTGAATATCGGACGCGCCCTGATTGTAGGCGTCAATGATGATCTTGTTGACCAGCTTGACCAGTTCGTTGTCTGCGGCAGCGGAAACCTCATCACCGCCGGCGTCCTGCAACTCCGGATCATCATCCATGCTCGACAACAAGTCGCCGATATCTTCGGTCGAGGTACCGTCCGCCGCACCAAACAATTGCCCGAGCGTGGTCAGGAAGTCGCGCGACGTACAAACCTTGTAAACGATTTTGGACTTCGGAAAAATATTCTCAACCACGCGCGAGCTTTTTGTATGCTCCGGGTCGGTGGTCATGATGACAATGCCGGCCTTGCCATCGTCGATTGGCATCCAATTTGACGATTCACAATAATCGCGCTTCAGATTCTTCAGCAGGTCGATCGGTTTGATACGATCCGGCTTGTGGGGCTCGTATTCGACACCAAAATATTTTGCCAATGCCGCACCGATTGCCGCGGGCTTGACTTGGAACTCGTCGATCAGAATGTCTTCAACGTTTTTGTTTTTGCGCCTGGCGGTACGGGTGGCAAGCTCAAGTTCACCTTCCGAAATAATATTGTCAACAACAAGAAACTCAAATTTCGACTTGATCTGTGACGGCAACTGTTGACGGACCTTGAAGGCAATCGCCAATGTTTTGGTGAGCTCAAGCAATCCCTCTTCGGCAAGCGGTGGGAATGGTGTCCCCGGCAAATGGTTGATCACCTGGATCACGCCCGCCAGATCACCCACGCCGCCGCTCGAATCAGTGCTCAAAATCGGCACAACCATCATTTGCTTTGTGCGGTATCCGGTGCGCTGGTCAACCGCCTTCAAAAACGCCAGATTCGGCGAAAAACTCTTCAGTTCGGCATCGTCGTAAACATCCTTGATGTTCATAAAACGCCGGTTAAGCGCGCAACAACCGGCAATCGAACTTTCCGAAATTGGCAGCTTGATATCCTTGAACGAGGTGAGACCCGACTTTACCTTTGAGACGATGGCAGACCCGTCTTCAGACATCGTATAGATGGTCAGGCGATCGGCGTCGAACAATTGACAAATATCACGCGTGACATCAAGCATGATTTCGTCGACATTGGTCGTGGAATGGATGCGGTTGGTGACCGCTTGCAGCTTTTTCGAGAAAGCAAGCTTCGACGACATGTCGGCTGCCTGTCCGCTCATCCCGCCTGCCACACTCGCTTTGGGTTCCAATACCGCACTCATCTCATGCCCTCGTTTTACCAGTTTTCAATATCAGTGGGCTCATTCAGAACCCGGTTTTTTGCCAATTGAGTTTACCAATCCCTGCAGCGACTGGCCACACCGGCAGCAATAAAACAAATTGGACTGCTAAAGCGTCAATTCCATGCCGTGCTCCAACATGCGAGGCCGCCATTTGCCGGCATGTCTGCCTATCTCGCTCATTGTCAAATTTACTTCACATGGCTTCAGGTGGGTGACCAGAATTTCAACCGGTCGGGCCAGTTTAGCCAATTCGTCGGCAAGCATGCTTGGACAAAGATGCTTTGACGCAATTGCCAGCTCGCGTTCCTTGTTTGGAAAAGCCGTTTCAATAATGATGTACTTCAGGTTTTTTGTCGCGTTGGCAATTTCCCACAGTGCGTCATTGACGGTGGTATCACCACTAAAAATCAACCGCGCCTCGCCGCTATCAAGCAAATAGCCCACCGCGGGCACCACATGTTTGGCCGGAATGGCCGTGAACTTGCGGCCCTTGATGGTAATGGGTTCGCCAACACGAATTTCACGGTACGCCATAAAGGCGGTTTCTGGCGTCGGGATCTTTGAGAAATCCGGCCAGATTTTCCAGTTAAAAATATGATCCTTGAGGATTTGCAACGTTTCCACGGTGCCGTACACAATCACCGGCTTGGTTCGCATGCCGCAAACCGTGTCAATCAGAAACGGAATACTGGTGATGTGATCCAGATGCGAGTGGGTGATGAAAATGTGGTCGATCTTGCTTAATTCATCGATCGACAGGTCGCCCACACCGGTTCCGGCATCAATCAACACGTCGTCGTCGACATAGAAGGAGGTGGTGCGCAAATCGCCACCAATCCCGCCGCTGCAACCGAGTACTTTGATTCTCATCGAATGGTGGTCGTTTCAAAATTGGCGACGGATGCCTGGATTGTTTTCGACTTATTCAGGCTGACGCCATTGATTATGCACCCATCACATTCCCGAATGACGCCGTCTCGCCACCCGATTCAGGCGGCGATGGTTTCAAGAAATCAACATCTTACGGCAAAACGCAGCGCACCCCGGCAACCGACACAGGGTGTTGCCGCTTGGCGGTTACGACCTGAAGAAAAAATCCATTTTGACACCGGCAATTTCGATCATATCGTGGTCGCCCAACTGCTGTGCCTGTGCACCGAGGGCAACCCCGTTGATGGTTGGAAACGACGCGCCCTCGACGTGGGTGATAAAAAACCCTGTCGGACGCCGGGTAATCACCGCAACCTGAACACCGGGTTTGCCGATGGTGGTCAAATTTTTCGTCAGATCAAGGGTGCGACCGGCGGCGGCACCCGAAAGCACCTGAATGGCCGCTTCGCGTGTGGCGCCTGCCGCTGGCGCGACTGGCGGTGGGGCAGACGACATTGGTGCCGGGGCTGGTGTCGGTGCTGGTGTTGCCGCTGCCGCGGCAGGCGGTGCCACTGGCGGGCTAAGAGGCCGCATATTGGTCTGCGTGTCTGACAGATTCGCCGCAGCTGCAACCGGCATTGGTGGTGCCGCGGTCGGTGCCGCTGGCGCAGGGGCCGCTGCTGCCGGCTTGCGGATGATCATGGTCCGCTCAAAGTCTGCTGCGGCAGTTTGAACTGGCGTATCGTTAAAGTACTTCAGCTTGTGCTTGCCGATTTCGATGACGTCGTTGTTCTG
>JANMNT010000058.1:0-13077 GCA_031368465.1 Burkholderiales bacterium | reverse complement strand
GCCACCAAAGAAGCCGCCACGCGCATGCAGGACTACACCAAATTTTTGGATAAGGATGGCTTGAAGGGCAAACGAATTGGTGTGGTGCGCAACCAGTTCGGCGGCCGCAACGATCTGGTGTCAGCCGTCATTGAAAAGTCGCTCGAGGTATTGAAGACGCAAGGCGCGACCCTGGTCGATTTGCCCGACATGCCCGGTGCCGGCAAATACGGCGCAACCGAATTTGAAGTGTTGCTGTATGAATTCAAGGCCGGTATTGCGGCTTATCTTGCCGAATACGCGCCGGATTCACCAATCAAGTCGCTCGCCGATGTGATGGCGTTTAATGAAAAAAACAGCAGCCGGGTGATGCCGTATTTTCAGCAGGAAACAATTGTGCGCGCCGTCGGCAAGGGTGGTCTCGATAGCAAAGAGTATCTCGACGCATTGGCCAATAACCTCAAATTTTCGCGCGAAGAGGGCATCGACAAGGCGTTGAAAGACAACAAGCTTGACGCGCTGGTCGCACCGAGCGGCAGTCCCGCGTGGCTGACCGATTTTGTGCGCGGCGACTTTTCGGGCGGTGGCTTTTCGCAGGCGGCGGCGGTGGCGGGCTACCCGCATATCACCGTGCCGGCCGGGTTTGTCAGCGGTCTGCCGTGCGGGCTGTCATTTGTCGGTGCAGCCTGGAGCGAGCCGGCGTTGATCGCGATGGCGTATGCGTTTGAACAGGCGAGCAAGGCGAGACGTGCGCCGAAGTTTGTGAAGAGCATTGTCGTCAACGCGACCTAGACCCGTTTCCGACGGTTTCAATACACTTTTTCATGCAGTGTGATGCCCGCACTGCGGGCGCTGCCGTCATCATCCAATGCAAGTGGATTCACTGTTGCACCGGCGCAACATGAGGATGTTTTTGTCCGCCACAAATGAATGATCGTGTACCGACTTGGTGACAAGAACAGGCCTTTCGCGCGGCAGTGTTCGACTTGTGAAACTGCCTAGCAACACATATTTGGCTAAACGCCACCGAATCAATTAGTTCGTCACATATTGTCATTTTCAGGTGCAATTGGTTGCGCCCTGATGCGACATCATGCGCCCTTGCCAAGAAGTCTATGACCAACTCTTCTCAAGGACGCATATAACAATGAAGGCCAAAACACGCTTGATCACTTGTGCGCTCGCACAAATTGGTGCCGTCACCGTGGCACCTGCAATCGGACAGACGACTGCACCTGCCGTCAAAACAGAAAAAATAGAGGTGACTGGCTCAAATATCAAGCGGGTGGATCAAGAGGGTCCAGCCCCGGTGGTTGTGATTACCCGCGCCGATATCGAAAAGAGTGGTGCAACATCCGTTGCCGACGTTTTACGTGGAATCACCGCGCAAAGTGGCGGTTCGTTTGAGGAGCGCACCTTCGGCACGTTTGCGCCCGGTTCAGCCGGGATTTCATTGCGTGGTCTCGGCCAAAGCGCCACGCTGGTGTTGGTCAATGGTCGGCGTGTCGCGGGCTACGGCTTCGCGCAAAACGGCCAGGATGCGTTTGTTGATCTGAATTCGTTTCCACTTAGCGCCATTGAACGCGTTGAAGTCCTGAAAGACGGCGCCTCCGCCATTTATGGTTCGGATGCGATCGCCGGTGTGATCAACGTCATCATGCGTCGCGATTTTCAGGGTGTGGACATTACTGCTTTTACCGGTGCAGCGCGGGCAAAAGCGGCTACCAAGGCTGGCTGGGACTCCAATGAGACCAAGCTGTCGATGACTGCCGGTTTTGGTGATATCGCCAAAGACCGTTTCAATGTGTTGGTTAACGTCGATTATTTCAAGCGTGACATTTTGTTCCTGCGCGAGCGTAAATTTTCCTCAACTGCCGATCAACGCAGTCGCGGTGGCGTGGATAATCGCAGCCCTTCGTCGCCTACCGGCACCGTGTTTAACTACAACACCGGGCTCTATCAAGCACTGCCGGGCTGTCCTGCAGCCGATCTGGAAATCAGTGCCGGCGGCCGCATTTGTAAATACAACTTCAACTCTGTCGCCACTCTCAGCCCAGGTGCGGAACGCAAGGGTACGTTGGTGCGTGGAGCGTTTGAATTCACCCCCAACCTGAGCAGCTTCGCCGAAGTTTCCTACAACGAATCGATTTCCGAGTCACAGTTTGCGCCGATACCGTCCGCCACATACTTCGCCGCAGGTGCGCCAGGCAACCCGATCCCGGCGGCCAACGTGTTTGCGTTTCGCCGTCTGATCGAGATCGGCCCACGTCAGAATGACATCACCGCCAAGACCTCGCGTTTTCTGGGTGGGTTGAAGGGTAATCATTTTGGTTGGGACTGGGAATCCGGCGTGGGTTACAGCAAGTCCGAAGTGGTCGATATCAGTAGCAACCGCGTCCGTGCAGATTTGCTGCGTGCGGCCATCGTCAACGGCACCTTCCTGTTTGGTTCCATTAACAGTGCCGCGGTCGCCAACTCAATTCGTTTAACACCGGACCAGTTCCGAAATGGCACATCACGTTTCCATTCGCTCGACTTCAAGGCATCAACCGAGTTAATGCAGTTACCCGGTGGTTCGATGGGATTGGCGTTGGGCGCTGAAACCCGCTCACAGTCGATTGCCGACGTACCGGATCCCCGCGTGGTGGCGGGGTTGTCGTCACGTGAAACAGCGTCTGCGGCTTCGGGTGGACGTCAGGAGTGGTCGATCTACAGCGAAATCAATGCGCCGTTTGCCAAAGGGTGGGAGGCGCAGGTTGCGGTGCGTCATGATGACTATGACAAGTCAGGGGCAACGACCAAGCCGAAATTTGGTATCAGCTGGCGGCCAACAAATTCCATTTTGTTGCGTGGGTCCTACGCAGAGGGTTTCCGTGCACCGGGATTGCAAGAACTCTTCTTGGGAAACACCATTACCCAAGTCATCATTGTTGACCCGCCACGTTGCGCAGCAGGTGTTGCGGCGGCCTGTGGTGCCACACAGGTCAACGCGCAAATCGGCGGGAACATCAACCTGAAACCAGAAGAAGCCAAGAGTTACAACCTTGGCATCGTTTGGGATATCAGTAAAGAATGGTCGACAGGTTTGGACTTCTATCGGATCACGCAAACCAACAAAATTGCCTCCAACGCGCAGTTTGTCGTGAACAACGCGACTAATCCGCCACCTGGCGCCAGCGTTACACGTGCACCATCCCCGGGTGGCGGTGTGCCAGGGCGAATTACGTTGATTATTTCGCCTTTCATCAACGTCGCCAGTCAGGAAGTGCAGGGCGTTGACTTTGATCTGACCTATCGCATGAATCTGGGCGCCTATGGAAAATTGGTACTCGCATCATCGACCGCGTATTACCAATACCTGAAGCAAGCAGCAGCGCCGAACTCCCCAGCGGTAAACGTCATCGGAGTTGGCACACAGGGCTACAGTTATCCACGGGTGCGCAACAATGCCACCGCCGAATGGACCACCGGACAGTGGGCAAATAACCTTGTGATGCATTACGACCATTCTTACGACGAAACAGACGTTGCGCGCGCAGCGGGCAATCCGAATGCATTGCGCGAAGTGGCGGCCTATACAACATGGGATTGGCAGACTGCATACACAGGGTTCAAAAATTTGAAAGTCATTGGTGGAATCCGCAACCTGTTGGACAAAGAGCCGCCGTTCAAAGCCAATGCGACCGAGGGTTATGACGTCGAGCGGGACAACCCGCGCGGGCGCTTCTTCTACGTACAACTGAACTACGCCTTTAAGTAGGTGATGAAAAATTTCGGGGGCGTTGCCAAGTCTGGCCCCCGAAATGAATCTAGCTGGCTTTGCAGGTGAATTTGCCTGCCCGGCGAGCGGAAGGCTCATCCAAATTCAGCGATGGAAATTGATAAGGAAGAATCATGAAACATACGATCACCAGACTCTCGGTTCTAGTAAGCGCTGCGTGCGGCGCTGCGGTAGGGAGCATATTTCTGCTTGGCAATGCATATGGGCAAGCCATCCCGGCCAAGATGGAAAAAATAGAAGTTACCGGCTCAAACATCAAGCGGGTAGACGCCGAAGGCCCGGCCCCGGTACAGATCATCACCCGGGAGGATATCGAACGCAGTGGACAGACAACTGTCGGTGAGGTACTGCGGAATTTGCCGATTAACAGCGCCAACTCATACGACGATAATTTTACGGGCAGCTTTGCGCGTGGTTCATCGGGCGTGGGATTGCGCGGCCTCGGTCAGCGGGCAACCTTGACATTGATTAACGGTCGTCGGATGGCAGCGTTTGGATTTGCACAAAATCTGCAAGACTCGTTTGTCGATCTGAACAGCATTCCACTCGCTGCAATCGAGCGCATCGAAGTGTTGAAGGACGGCGCGTCGGCGATTTACGGCTCGGACGCACTGGCCGGCGTTGTTAACATTATTCTACGCAAGGATTTTCGGGGGCTTGAGCTGACCACCGGCTACGCAGGCACTTCGCGCAGTGACGGGCAGGAAACACGTGCGAGTATTGCTGGCGGGATTGGCGACGTCAGCAAGGACAAATACAATCTGATCGGCGTGGTCGACTATTTCAATCGGGAAACGATTTGGGCGCGTGATCGCGATTTCAGCAGTACACAAGACCAACGGCGCTTTCAAGGAGGCACAGATCTCCGCAGTACCCTGTCAAATCCCGGCAATTACGCACGTGTGGGGGGCTTCCCGGCGCCATTTGCACCAACCCGCATTCCGTTTGCCAGTTGTCCTGCCGAGCGCTTGGTGGCCATCAATGGCGTCACACAGTGTGTCGAAAACACAAACATTTACAACACGCTTATCCCGGAGACTCAGCGTCTCGGCTTGTTTACACGATTAACCTATGAATTCAGTCCTTCTTTGGGTGGCTTTGCTGAAGTCGGTCTGAACAAGACAAAAACATTCACCCAGTCCGTTCCGTTTACGGCGCCGGCAAACCAGATCGGTCCGGGTGTTGCCCGCCAGATCAATGCCCGGTTGCCGGTCGGTAATCCCAACAATCCGTACAACGTTCCGGTTGATGTGCGCTACCGCTTTGATGATGTTGGCCCGCGTCAGGTATTTAATGACACCGAGGCCAAGCGCTTTGTTGCAGGGCTAAAGGGCACTATTGGCAATTGGGATTGGGAAAGCGGTCTACTTTATGCCAACAGCTATTCGACCCAAGACGACAAAAACGGGATAAAGGTCTCTGGTCTGCTCGCCGTCATCGCCGACGGTTCTTACAATTTTTTAAACCCGTCAGCTAACACGGCCGCAACCTATAACCGGCTCAAGGCAGAGTACCAGCGCCGTGGCGACTCGACAATCAAGCAATGGGATGTCAAGGCAACCGGTGAGTTGATGCAACTCGCCGCCGGACCAGTGGGTGTTGCGATCGGCCTCGAAACGCGCAAGGAGTCTCTCAACGATATTGCCGACGATGTACTGATCAGTGGCGACGTGTTGGGACGGGGTAGTAGTCGGGCCAAGGGTAACCGGACGCTCACGTCGGGGCATGCTGAAGTCAGCATTCCATTACAAAAGAACCTTGAAGTCCAGATTGCCGGCCGAACCGACCGCTACAGTGACTTTGGCTCCGCATCAACGCCAAAGATTGCATTCCGTTGGACACCAATCAAGGAATTGCTGCTGCGTGGATCGTTTTCCCGCGGCTTCCGCGCCCCGAATCTGGTCGAAGCCGGTGACTCCCAGGCATTTGCTTTTAATACCTTGATTGATACGCGTCGTTGTGCGATCAATACCGCCTACTGTGCCGCGACCGGCGTACCTGCCATCCTGTCTGCCGGTTCCGGCCTGCAGCCAGAAAAATCCGTTAGCAGGTCGATTGGTTTTGTCTGGGATATCAGCAAGGATGCCAGCCTGAGCGTTGATGGTTTTGACATCGCGCAAAAGAGAATTATTGGCACGGAAGGTGCGCAGACAATTCTCAATCTCGAGAATACAGACCCGGTATATGCTGCCAGGATATTGCGAGCGCCGGCTGACCCGACCGATATATTGCGCGGTGCGCCCGGCAATATCGTCGGTGTGCTGAATCAATTTGTCAACCTGACCGAGCTAAAAACAAGAGGTTATGACGTTGACATCAATTGGCGCTTTTTGCGCAATGAGTTTGGCAATTTCACCTTTGCATCGTCAAATTCATTTGTCCAAAACTACAAGACTCAAAACGTCAAAACAGACCCGCTTATCGAATTTGCCGGGTCATATGGCTATCCGCGCCATCGTGGCGTGACCTCGCTGATTTGGGACCGCGGGCCGTGGTCTGCAAGTGCAACCTTGAATCACATTGCCGGTTATACCGCGTCGACATCAGCGGCCGCGGGCGCGCCGGAAATCGGTGCGTGGGATACATGGGATTTGCAGCTTTCGTATTCGGGATTCAGGAATCTCAAATTGACATTTGGCGGTCGCAATATCACCGATAAAGAGCCACCTATTGATTTGTCGCCCGGGTCAATCCCATATGACATTACACAGCACAACCCGCGTGGATCGTTCTACTACGCTACGCTCAAGTACAAATTCAAATGATGCAGCAGGCAGGTGTTCACCGCGCCGTTGTGTGACAAACATTCGTGCGATTCATGGGGCTGAATCGTGACCGATCAATTTTTATAGACCTATAAAAGGAAAACAATGAAACCAACAGTAAGCGCAGGATTGGCAAATGTACGAGCGGCATACGGTGTAATCGCGGGGGTGCTACTGCTGCCCGCGGGCATCAGCGCGCAGACGACGGAAGCCAAGATCGAAAAAATTGAGGTTACCGGTTCCAATATCAAGCGCGTTGACGCGGAGAGTGCTTCGCCAATTACGGTGATTACGGCCGAAGACATCAAACGAAGTGGCGCGACGTCTGTGCAGGAATTGTTAAACAATCTGTCCTTTACTTCGGGCAGTGCACTCGCCGACGTCAGCTCCGGGAACGGCTTTTCGCCTGGCAGTGCGACGGTGGCGTTGCGCGGACTTGGCTCCGCCGGCACATTGACGCTGATCAACGGTCGTCGCGTCAGTCCCGCCGCATTTAATGACCCCAACGTTGGTCAGACAGTCGTAACGAACCTGAATTCGATTCCGGCTGCCGCGATTGAGCGCATTGAAGTCCTGAGAGACGGGGCCTCTGCGATATACGGCTCTGATGCGCTGGCTGGTGTCGTCAATATCATTCTGAAGAAAGACTTCACCGGGGCGTTGGTCACCGGCACAGTTTCACAAAATCCTGGTAATGAGTTTTTGGTCAAGCAAGCGAGTGTCGCGTTTGGTTTTGGCGATATCGCCAAGGATCGCTACAACGTGTTCGGTACCTATGAAAGATTCGAGCGCACCCCGGTGTTGATCAAGAGCGAGGACAACGTCAGTCAGTTTTTACGGGATCCAACCTTTATCCAGCGCCAGTCAGTATTGAGTTCGCTTTCGTACCCGGGAAATTATTATCGCCAGGCAACGTTAGGAAGTGGCATTTTTAATACGTTTCAGGCGGTGCGTACCGGATGTACGCTGGTGATTGGCGGCCTGTGCCGGTACAATCAATGGGATGACATCGAACAGACGGGTAAGTCAGTCCGCGACACAACATATGTCCGTGGTACGTTTGATATCAATCCCAAACTGTCCGCCTTCGCAGAGGGCGGCTTTTCCAAAACGGTGAACACCTTCACTGGGCCGCCACCTGCCGACAACCCCGGGGCCGCAACTTTCTGGCGCAACGCGACCGGTCAACTTCTGCGTTATCAGCTGGTATTGCCGGTCGGGCATCGCGAAAACCCGTTTGCCTTCCCGATTGGATTACGTTATCGATGGGTTGATTTGGGTCGTGTCACCAATACCGCCACGACCGAAGACACACGTGTGTTGGTCGGATTGAGGGGCACACTCGGCACATGGGATTGGGAGTCTTCGTATCTGCACAATGTCAGCAAAGCAACGACCGTCGTGGGGCGACGTTTTCTTTTCCCTGCGATTCAGAATGCCATCAATGACGGCTCTTACCGCTTCGATGGGCAGGGGCAGAACAGTGCGGAATTGATCAACCGGATCAGCACCTTCACCACAAATAAAGGCGAAGGTAGCGCAAAGATTTGGGACATCAAGGGTTCAACTGAATTTGGCAAGTTGGCAGGCGGGCCGATCGGTATCGCGGCAGGGGCAGAGTTCCGCAAGGACGGCATTGACATCAAACCGGATGCAAACATCGCGGCGGGCAATATCGTCGGCCTCGGTGCGTCATTTGCCAACGGCTCGCGTACGGTTTCCTCAGGTTACGTTGAAGCATCTTTGCCAGTATTGCAATCGCTCGAAGCAACACTTGCCGCGCGCTATGATCGCTATTCGGATTTTGGCAGCAGCACGAATCCAAAAATTGGCCTGAAGTGGAAGCCGCTATCGAGTTTGTTCTTCCGGGGCAGCTATTCAACCGGATTCCGCGCACCAACATTGTCGCAGACCAGTCGGTCGTCTATACGCAGCTTTCAAGCGGTGAATGACCCGGTTCGTTGCCCGACCACCAATACGGATGAGGATTGTGGACGCCGTGCGTCGGTCTCGGCGCAAATTGTCTTTAACCCCAATATCAAGCCGGAAACATCAAGTGCGCGTACTGTCGGTATGGTGTGGGACGTCAGCAAAAACATGAATATGTCGCTGGATTATTTTGATATTCGTCGCGAGGACGAGATTGATCGTTTTTCGTCGAACTTTCAAGTCAATCAACTGTTTCTTGGTGATACAAGGTTTGCACCATTTGTCTTCCGTGATCCGAATCCACTCACATGGATTCCAGGCGTTCCCAATTCCGGGCCAGTCACCGGCGTCGATCGGGCTTGGTTAAATCTCGGTAAGTCGCAGGTAACCGGTATTGATTTGGATGTCGTGCACCGTGCCAGTTTGGGTGACAAGGGCAAATTGACAACCAATCTCTCTGCGACCTATAACATTAGCGCCAAGGCGTCACGCGAAAAAGGTAGTCCACTTATCAACTATGTCGGTGGCACCGATACAGCTGTTACAGGGCGTGGCTTGCCAAGGTTTCGTGGCAACCTCTCAACATCCTAGAATTATCAAGATTGGACGCTGGGTGCACGGCTGAACTACATCGGTGGCTGGAATAACTTTAGCAGCCAGTTCAATTGTGTCGCAAATTTGGGGGCAGGGCAGGCCGCAATTCCGTCAGCGTGTGTTGTCAAGGCATGGCGTACGCTTGATATCAATGCAACATATACTGGTATCAAGAATCTGACGGTGCAATTGGTGGTCAGGAATCTGACCAATGAGCAACCGCCGTTTGATTTTGCCGGCGGCGATGTGAACCTTGGTTATAACATCGGCTTCCATAACCCCTTGGGTATTTATCCGTCGCTGAGTGCCACGTACCGCTTTAAGTGATATTTGAACGTGCGTTACACAACGGGGGCCGCGGCCCCCGTTGTTTTTTGTCAACACTTGCCGAAAGTGGCATCATAGGATATGGCACAACTATTTCTCAAGCTCTGGGCTGTCATCCTGCTGACCTCGCTGACATCATTTCAAATACAGAAGTATGTATTTGACTGGTCCAGCGAGGCAACAATGGTTTCAAATTCGAATGAGCGACTCCGCCGCACTTTTGTATATATTGAGGAAGTATTGGCGCCTTTTCCAAAGGCGCAATGGCCTGAACGCTTCGAGCAGCTTAAAAGCAAAGTCGGCTCGCCGGACGTTTTCTTGGGGCCATCGCAGCTTTTGTCGATCGACGAATTGGTTTTGCAGGGGCGGGTACCGGCTGATGGGATGAACAAGATTCGGGCGCAGCAACCATTTTCATTGGACACCGCCGACGGAAACGGCTACGAGATTTTTCACACTATTTTGGGTACGGATCGTGTCGTGGTGCTGAAAGCACCATTTGCACGGCGGCAACCGGTTCTGATCTTTGGTGTTTTTACCTCCACCCAATTCACCTGGTTGGTTGAGTCGTCGCTTTATGCGATGGCATTGTTGTTTTGGCTGCGTTTGTTCCGCCGCGACATGCTGAAATTGGAAAGTGCCGCCGCACGCGTTGGCGAGGGCAAGTTTGATTTTCAGATTGACATTGGAAAGAGCGCGGCATTGTATCCATTGGCCGACTCGCTGAACAAAATGAAGGTCCGCATCAGCGCGCTGATTAGATCACACAAGCAATTGACCAACGCAATATCACACGAGTTCAGAACACCCATCACCCGGTTGCGATTCCGTCATGAGCTGGCGATGAATGCCCAGACGCTCGCCGAAAAGGAGCACGAGCTCAAGGCCATGGATTCGGCGATTGACCAACTCGACGAGCTCTCGACCGAGCTGCTGGAATACGCCCGGCTGGATCGGGAGGAGCCAACGCTGGATATTTCGACCATCGATGTTCTGCCGTGGCTCGAAGAGTTGGCGGCCGAAGCGAATGATGTGGCGGAGAGTAGCGGGCGCGCCGTGCAGGTGGTGCCACTGGCCGGCACAGACAGTGTTGATGGTGACCATCGCTATTTGAGCCGTGCGGCAGCCAATTTACTGCGCAATGCCGTTCGTTACGCCAAATCGCGGGTGGAAATCAGCGTCAATAGCATTAATGGCCGCTGTGTATTGATGGTCGATGACGACGGTCCCGGCATCCCGCTGGCTGACCGCGAACATCTGTTTGAACCGTTTTCGCGTTTGGATACCAGCCGCGACCGAGCCTCCGGCGGGTTCGGCATTGGCCTGGCGATTGTCAGGCAAATTGCCCGCTGGCATGGCGGCACCGTGCGGATCCGGGATACGCCGCTGGGTGGCGCACGGTTGCAATTTGAATGGCGTTGTTCCGCGCTGAATCCAAAGTTGTCAATTGCAACGTCTGACCGCTAATTGGTCATTTCCTGTGATGTTTTAACAAACAATCGTCTCTGGAGAATCAAATGAATCAACCGGCCCAGCAAACTGACGACATCCCAATGCCAACGCGGCTGTTGTTGGTCGAGGATGACGTCGAACTGAGTAGCGCCATTGGTGACTACTTGCAAAAACACGGCATCGAGGTGACCAGTGAAACCCGTGGCGATCGCGTGCTGGCACGGATTGCCGCCGAGCAGCCCGATATGGTGCTTCTGGATGTCATGCTTCCAGGCAAAGACGGCTTTGATGTGTGCCGGGAGTTGCGCGCAACGGGCAACAATGTGCCCGTCATTATTTTGACCGCGCGTGAGGAAGACTTTGATCAGGTGTTGGGTTTGGAGCTGGGTGCCGACGACTACCTGGCCAAGCCGATCCAGCCGCGTGTGTTGCTGGCACGTATCAAGGCGATGACTCGGCGTAACCAAGTGGGCAGTGGAGGACACGAAGACGTTGAGCTGCTGCAATTTGGTCGTCTGAAGATTCACGGTGGCAACCGTGAAGTCACACTTGGTGAACAGCGCATTGAGCTGACGCCGGCAGAGTTTGACCTGCTTTGGCTCCTCGCCACCAATGCCGGCAAGGTGATGCACCGGAACGACATCCTTAAATCATTGCGGGGCCTGCATTACAACGGCGCAGATCGTTCGGTTGATGCACGGCTCTACCGGTTGCGCCGGCGGTTTGGTGACGAAAAGGACTCGGCCTGGAAAATCAAGACAGTGAGGCCGCACGGCTACATGTTTTGTTTGGAACCTTGGTAATTCATATGTAACCGGCCCACGCGGTCGGTCGATTCGAATATTCATCGCAGAGGGCGGTGCCCCCACGACGAGCCAATAGCACGCCCAAGCTGATCAGCCTGCGATCAACTGCTAAGAGGATAGTCATGAGCAACAATGTGAAAATTGTCTCGGCGCTAATCGCCATGTGCCTGATGTGTGCTTGCGCGCATGCCGAGACTACTCGCGAAAAATGGCTACGGCAGACAGCACTTTGCGACCAAGGAAAATGGGCCGAGGCGAAAGCACTCGGCCAAGAAATCACCCGCGATTTCCCCGACCATGGCTTCGGCTGGGTCTGCCTCGCCTGGGCAGAGGCCGCGACCGGCCAACCGCGCGAGGCGATCATGCACTTCAATCGCGCGTTGGAACTGGGAGCGCTATCGCCGCATCGCATTCACCTTGAAATCGCTCGCGCGCAGATGGCGCTGGGGGACCGCGAGGCTGCATTTGCCGCGCTGGACAAAATGGTTGCGGCGGGCGGGCCGAGTCGCCAGCGCCTGCAGCGTGACGCACGCTTCGCGCCACTGGCGGATGACGCCAGATTCAAGGCCATCGCCTTGAATATCGACGTCAGTGGCCTTTCGCGCGAACAGGGCTGGCGCGCCGATATCGACCTGCTCGCCGCCGAAATGAAGCGCTTGCACTACCGCCCATTCAGAACGATCAGCGAGGCGGCATTCGATGCCGAACTGTCTGCGCTCAAGGATGCGCTCGCAACGCAGGACGATGACGCCATTATCGTGCGGCTGATGCAGATACTGCAGCCCGTGGCAGATGGCCACACTCAATTGCTTCCGCTCTACCGCCAAGGTGAAACCGCTGCGCTGCTACCCCTGCGCATGGAATGTTTTGAGGAGGGCCTCTATGTCACTGCCGTGCCGGAAGGCCGCGAGGCGCTGCTCTGGGCGCGCCTGGAACGCATCGACGACACGCCGGCGGCCACTGCGCTGGAACGTATCGCAGGCGTGATCCCACGCGACAATACGATGTGGGTCAAGGCCCGCGCGCCGTCCTATCTACGCTTTCCTCAGATCATGAAGCCGCTTGGCATTACGCGCTATCGCGACCGCGCCAGTTTCACTCTGACCACGCGTGCCGGTAAAACGGAAACGGTAAATCTTGAGATCGGCAAGCCGCCGGCAAAATGGATCGAACAACCTACGGACCTTGCTGAGCGCATGCCGCGTTATCGCCAAAAGAGAGACGATAACTATTGGTTCGAGCCCCTGCCGGGGGGCGTGGTCTACTTTCAGTTCAATGACGTGCAGAACAAGCGCGGTGGGAGTGAAACTCTGGCGGCAATTGCGGATCGTCTCGTTACATTCATGTTGCGTGAAAAAACGCGCACGCTTATCATCGATCTGCGCTGGAACGGTGGCGGCAATTTGCAACTTCATTTGCCACTGGTGAAAGCGCTGCTGGCTTC
>JANMNT010000039.1:0-2350 GCA_031368465.1 Burkholderiales bacterium | reverse complement strand
ATCGCGCCAATGGATCAGCCGCCTTGCGGTCAACGTCAATCGCCGGCAGCGCCGATACCGGGCGGGCAATATCAGCGGCGGCGACGCGCGTGAAGCGGGCAATGCAGGCAAACAATTCTTCGGTCGGCAGGAATACATCCTTCGGCGGCAGCAACGGATGATCACGATCACCGCGCATCAAATCATAGCGTGACTTTGCATCACGCCAAAACGCGTCGGCAATGTTTTCAACCTTGCCGTGCAGAAATACGCGGGTACTTTCCGGCAGATAATCAAAAACGGTTGCGGTGGACGCAAAAAACAACGGCAAAAAATATTCAATACCGTTTGGCGCCAGACCGCTGGAAACATCCTTATACATGCGTGATTTGGACGGGTCGCCCTCAAACCGGTCGCGGAACTGTTCGCGAAACTGGTTTTGCCCGGCTTTGTCGAGTGGAAATTCGCGCGCGGGCAACAGGCGGATTTCGTTGACCGGATAGATGCTGCGTTGTGTGTCGATGTCAAAGGTGCGAATTGCTTCGATCTCGTCGCCAAACAAATCAATCCGGTAAGGAATGGTCGAGCCCATCGGAAACAGATCAATCAGGCCGCCGCGAATGGCGTATTCGCCGGGTGCCATCACCTGTTTGACTGCCGAATAACTGGCAAACACAAGATCGGTGCGAAATTTTTCGAGGTCGAGTTTGGTTTTGACCCGCAGGAAGAACGCCCGACCGGCGAGGTATTCGCGCGGTGCGAGCCGGGTCATGGCGGTGGTGACCGGCACGATGCCAAGATCAAAATCACCTTTGGCAAATCGATAAAGTGTGGCGACGCGTTCCGACACCAAATCCGGATGCGGTGAAAAACGGTCGTATGCGAGCGTTTCCCAATCAGGCAGGCGGCACACCCGCAGTTGCGGTTGAAACCACGCGACCTCGTTGGCCAGTCGTTCGGCATCGGCTGCGTCTGCGCAAAGTACCAGCAATGGCGTCGATGCGTTGGCTACAACAGAACCGGCCAGCAAAAGGGCGTCTGATGAGCCGGTAAAAATTGTCGGAATCACAAACCGCCGTCCCTGCTTTGCACCGGCAAAAACGTCTGCAACGCGCGTTTGGCGGCGGCGGCCGACTGAAAGCGATCAGATGGTTGCTTGGCAAGCATCTGGTCAATCAACGGTTGCAAATACCGGATACGTAATGGAAGCAGTGGTATTTCATCGTGTATGTGGCGAAAAATGACCTGCGCCGGTGTGTCGCCGGAAAACGCCACCTCGCCCGTGAGCAACTCGATCAAAACAATGCCCGCCGAATAAATATCAGCGGTCGCAGCGATCGGTAGTCCCGCCCCCTGTTCCGGACTGACGTATGCCGGCGTGCCAAGCACCTTGCCGCCTTCTGCCGCCTTGCTACCGGTAAGGCAATGGCCTGTCGGTGTGGCAATGTCAAAATCAATCAGCACAACGCTGCCGTCCTGCCTGAAAAAAATACTTTCGGGTTTGATGTCGGCATGCACCAGTCCCATTGCGTGCAAGGCATGCAAGGCATCAAACAGGCCGGCCATGATGGCCAGTGAAGACGCGGTATCAACGGTGTTTTTCATGCGCCGGCGCAGATCGCCCTGTGCCAGATATTCCATCACGACATATGAAAACCCACTGGTCACGCCGGTGTCGAAGGTGCTGACGATGTGCGGACTTTGACACCCGTCCAACAGCTTCTGCCGCGCACAAATCGCGCCGACAGCATCCATGTTGCCTAGTGGTGATGCGGTCAACAGCTTGATCACGACCTTGTCATCAGCATCGAAATGCTCGGCAAAAAACACGTCGGCAAGCGTCCCACTTGTGAGAGTGGAAAGACAGCGGTAACCATCAATTTCAACCACTGTGCGATCGCCCTGCGTGACGAGCGCAAAATCGCCGAAATTGGCGGCGTTGGCATATTCCGGCACTGATTCACCGGCAGCGATGGTCGGCGAGTTGGAAGCACCGGTGCCACGGGCGGCTGCCGCGCGGGCAACGCACCGACACAGGCGCACCGATGAAAGTGCGTCCTTGCGCAATACGTCAAACGCACCGGCGGCGATCAATTCATCAGGTTGTTGCGTGAGCTCCTTTGCGCCCAGAACAATGATCGGCGGGCATTGCTCACGGCCGGTCAGGCGGGCAATCGCGTCAAGCGCTTCTTTTCGGGTCCCCAGACCGCCCAAAATAATCACATCCCCGCTGGTGCCGAACAAAAAGCCAGCGCCGCGCATTGTTTGCGAAAACGGATCGATTTCTTCGATTTCCGCATCCGGAAATCGTGTCCTGATAAAGCTGGTCAACAGCATGCGCAGCCCTGCCGACCCGTCAATGATCGAGATG
>JANMNT010000037.1:0-1811 GCA_031368465.1 Burkholderiales bacterium | reverse complement strand
TTCAATTCCATGCTCGGTGCCAGCTTCTTCGCACTGCTTTGCGCTGCCGTGATGTTCATCGGCGGGCGGCGGCTGTTCGGATCGCTGTTCAGCGCTGACCCTGCGATTACCGAGCCATCCTATCTCAGCCGCCTGTCGGTGGCGTTCTGGTCAACGCTTATTCCGTCTGCTTCGTTTGCCGTGTTTCTGGCAGTCACATACTTCCTGTTCGACTATTTCAAGGTGCTTCGTACAGACATCCGCGAATTGATGTGGAGCGCGTTCTCCATGTCGGCGATGGTGTTTTTCATCTACCGGTTGGCACGGGCGGTTTTGTCGCCGTCCTTGCGAAGCTGGCGCCTTGTGCATGTCGAGGCGAAGCCAGCGCAATTTCTCGTCTATCTCTTTACTGCGACTGCTTTCGTTACCGGTCTTGACGGCTTCGCGAATGTCGTCAACGAGACGCTGAGCTCGCCGCTTTCGCTGACGATTGCCAAGAGCTTCGCCGCTACGGTGCTGGTAGGCCTGCTGGTTGTGATGATCAGCCTGGTGCGACCGTCGGGCAAGAGCGTGATCAAAAGTCCGTTCGACCGGCCCTACCGAACCATACTTTTTCTGCTTGGGCTCTTGCCATTGGTGGCTGCGGGATTTGGGTATATCGGCTTTGCCCGGTTTGTAACGCAACAGATCGTCATAACCGGTGCCTTGATCAGCACGATGTTTCTCGGCTTTCAAAGTGCGCGGTCGCTGCAGGACGAGGGCGCGTTTGCCAACTCGGGCTTTGGCCAGATGCTGGGGCGGCAGTTTGGATTCGGCGACGCGGCGCTCGACAGGATTGGCGTGCTGATCAGCCTTTTGGTCAACCTTCTGGTGGTCGCGGTCGGAATTCCGCTGATCCTGATGCAGTGGCGCTTCCGCTGGGAAGACATCAGCGCCTGGATCTACAAGGCGGTCAACGGCTTTACCATTGGTTCGGTGACGATCTCGCTGGTCGGCGTTTTGACCGGTATCTTCGCGTTCGCGTTCGTTCTATTCTTTACGCGCTGGTTCCAGCGCTGGCTGGACGGCAACATCTTGTCGCGCGGCAAGATTGATTCCGGTGTGCGCCATTCGATCAAGACGGCGTTTGGCTATGCGGGCATGGCGATTGCCGGGCTGATTGGCATTTCGGCTGCTGGCATCGACTTGTCGAGCCTTGCGCTGGTTGCCGGTGCACTGTCGCTTGGTATTGGTATCGGCCTGCAGACTATTGATTCCAACTTCGTGTCCGGGCTGATCTTGCTGGCTGAGCGGCCCTTCAAGGTGGGTGACTGGATTGAGGCGGGAACCACCGCCGGTTTCGTGAAGAAGATATCGGTGCGGGCGACCGAAGTTGAGACATTCCACCGGCAGACGGTTATTTTGCCGAACTCCGTGCTTATCAATGCCGCAGTTGGCAACTGGACGCACCGCAACAAGCTGGGGCGGGTCGATATTCCGCTCGGCGTTGCCTATACGACCGATCCGGCGCGACTGCAGGAGATTTTGCTGGAGATAGCCCGCGCGCATCCGCTGGTGCTGAAAACGCCGGAACCGTTTGTGTTTTTCAAGGCGTTCGGCACTGTGACACTCGACTTTGAGCTTCGGATTCATCTTGGCGACATTACGCAGATTACTGCTGTTCAAAATGACCTGCGCTTTGCGATCTTCCGCCGCCTGAAGGAGGCGGGGATTGAAATTCCGTTCCCGAGGGACAATATCACCTTCCCGCCGGTCAAGCCTGTTGCGCCAGACGAGGCGGGGATTGTTCCGACGCAGATTGACGTTGCGCCAGTTTCCACACAAAAGGCAAA
>JANMNT010000033.1:0-11467 GCA_031368465.1 Burkholderiales bacterium | reverse complement strand
GTTCGGCCTTGACTACCGCCATCGTGCCAATGATGGTCGAGGCGCCAGGTTTGTTCTCGACGATCACGGATGTGCCCAAGGCCGGACCGAGCTTCGACGCGACGTGCCGGGCATGGATGTCGCTGGTTCCGCCCGGCGGGACGGGCACGATGATCCGAATAGGCTTGCCGGCAATTGGAAAGCCTTGGGCCAATGCGCTCGATATTTGCAGACATGCCAATGCCGCGACGGCTGACGCGATTGCACGCAATGAGAAGATCATCATTACCCTCCACGATTTATGCGCCCACTTTACTGCCGCCGAACGCAATTTAGGCAGCACCGCATCCGCATCACATTCCGCGGTGCGCCCTGACATTCCAGTGAAACGTCGAAAAATACGATTGTCGTCAACAGGTATCATCGTTTAACGCCGTCAATGTAAAGCCGTCACAAATCACGTCTTCCAGCAAGCGCACTTGGTCCAATATTGCACGTGTTGAAAATGAAGTTCAAGCTGATTTTCACCAACCGGCACACCCTTGCCACCTAAAGCATCACCGGCTTATCCGACTGCTCATTGTCATTGGTACCATTGGCCGGAAAATAATGCGCCAATTCCACGCCAATCTTGTTGATGGCCATCAGGCTGCCTTCGCTGAATTCGCCGCGTTTAAAATGGTGTTCCATTTCTTTGCAGATCGCGTGCCATCGCGCATCGCCGACGTGTTTGTGAATGCCGCGGTCGGCAACAATTTCGACTTTGCGATCGGCCAGCAAGACATACACCAACACGCCGTTGTTTTCTTCGGTATCCCACACACGCAAGCCGGAAAATACTTCGACCGCACGTGCACGTGACGACAGGCCCGCCCACAGCTGGCCGGTGGTGAGTTCGGCTTCGACGACAAACCGCACCTGACCGCGATGGGTTTTTTCACACGCGGCGACGGCGTGTTCAATGGCGCTAAGGGTTGCGGGTGCAAACGACCGCCGCGCAATCAGCGGTGACATCCATACGTGGCGGAAAAATCGTTTGAGAAACGTCATCACCAATCTCCCGAGGCGCCGCCGCCGTCAAAGCCGCCGCCACCGCCGGAAAAACTGTCCGACGATCCACCGCCAGACGACCAACCACCGCCGCCGAAGCCACCGCCGCCATGGAACATGCCTTTGCCACCGGCCAGTAACGCCACAATGAATACGATGACCCCGGCAATGATGGGAAATAACATTCCACCTGCCAGGAACCACGCCGCCGCGCCAGTGACGCCGCCGGTGGCGGTGGCACCCAAAAAGCGGCCCAATATCGCACGCAATATTGGCGCGATAAAAATGGCGGCAAACACGGCGAGCATGATGAAGTTGTCGCCACCATCGGATTTGCTGGCTTTGCGTTTTTGTGGCGGCGGTGGCAGGGCTTCGCCGTCGATCACCGCGGCCATCTTGTCCACCGCATTAAAAATGCCGTCGGCAAATTTGCCTTCGCGAAAACGCGGCGCAACAATTTCGGCAATGATGCGTTTGGATACCGCGTCGGTCAGCACACCTTGCACGCCTGGCCCGGTGAGAATCTGCATCTTGCGATCGTCTTTGGCGATGACAAATAACACGCCGTCATCGACACCTTTGCGGCCCAATTTCCACGCGTCGCCGACCCGCAGGGCAAAATCAAAAATCGCTTCTGGTTGGGTCGAGCCCACCACCAGCACGGCAATCTGGCCGCCCTTTTTTTGCTCAAAAACACGAATGCGTTCGGTGATTCTGGCGGCGTCCTCGTTCGACAATGTGGCGGTCAGGTCGGTGACGCGTTTTTCCAGCTTTGGCACCGGCAACGGGTCGCCTTCTGCCGCAAACACACCGGCACCCAGCGACGCCTGCAGCATCCACAAAACCAGCGTGAACAAACACGCGGCGGCCAACCTCAAGCGACCAGCCGTGGCAGGATTGTATGGCAGAAAGTTTTGCCCGGCGAGGCGCAGTGGCCCCGCCGGTGCGAGTCCGACCATTGGTCTATGCAACTACTTGGTCGGTGCCGGCGTTGCGGGAGGCGCAGGGGTGGCCGGAGTTGCCGCCGGTGTTGGCGCGGTTGGTGCGCCAAAATTTACTTTCGGCGCAACTGAAATCGCCTTTTCGTTTTCCACGGTGAATTGCTCTTTGACCTTGTAGCCAAACAACATCGCCGTGAGATTGGTCGGGAACGAACGTGTCAACACGTTGTAGCCTTCGACCGATTCAGTGAAGCGTTTGCGCGCAACCGTGATGCGGTTTTCGGTGCCTTCCAGTTGTGACTGGAGTTCACGGAAGTTTGCGTCTGATTTGAGTTGCGGATAGTTTTCCGACACCACCAGCAAACGTGACAACGCCGACGATAACTCACCCTGTGCGGCTTGGAAATTTTTAACGGCTTTCGGGTCGTTTAACGCGTCGGCGGTCAGATTGACCGAGCCGACTTTTGAGCGCGCCTGCGTGACGCCGAGCAATACGTCTTTTTCTTGCGAGGCATAACCTTGCACCGTGGCGACCAGATTGGGGATCAGATCCGAGCGGCGTTGATATTGGTTGACCACTTCGGCCCAGGCTTTTTTCACACCCTCGTCTTTGGCCTGAAAGTCGTTGTAGCCGCAGCCGGAAAGTGTCAGCAGTGCCGTCAAGCCGAACAGAGTAAATAATTTACGCATTTTGTTCCCTTCAATGAATTGGCGACATGAATGCGCCGTGTTGGCAAAAAAATCCACCGGTCGCGACGGGTAAATTGGGATAGTGGCCTATTTTACAAGACCCTTTGTACGCAAAATGTAAAGAAACGGCTAGGCAAGCTTGTCAAATTCACCCTTGGCAAACAGCAAATCTTCCCAAGCCTTGAGCTTTTCCGGAAGGCTACGCAGCAAATATGATGGGTGATAGGTTGCGACCACCGGGATGCCACGGTATTGGTGCCGTTGCCCGCGCAGGCTGGCCATGGTCGCGTCGGTGCCGGTGAGCCGGGCCATGGCGGTTTTACCCAGGGCAACAATGATTTTTGGCTGGATCAGATCGATTTGCCGATCCAGATACGGCGCACAGGCGGCGGCTTCATCAGGCGTCGGTGTGCGATTGCCTGGCGGGCGGCATTTGACGACGTTGGTGATATAAACATCGCGGCCGCGCTGCAGCCCGGCGGCGGCGAGCATGGCATCGAGTAATTTGCCGGCCTGCCCGACAAACGGCTCGCCCGATTGATCTTCCTCAGCCCCCGGTCCCTCACCGATAAACAGCCACGGCCCGGTGGCGGCACCGACACCAACCACCGCCTGTTGGCGCTGCTGGCAAAGTCCGCATGCCTGGCAATCCTTGACATCACCCGCCAATTCGACCCAACTCAGCCCGCCTATCCGCGCCGCCCGCGCCGGGTTGATGGGGATAGGCAACGTTGCAGGATTTGCCCGCGGCGTCTCCGTCTTGGCCAACAGGGCCGCTTTCTGGATGGCGGGTTTAGCGGATACTTTTGCCGGTTCCGTAACAACTTGCGCAGCCGGCATTGGAGATGGCGATGGCGGCACAGTGCCGCCAACCAGTCGGCGCATTTCAAAATGCGGCAACAGTTCCATTTCCATCAGGTAGTCTTTATCCAGCCGCATTGATCGCCTGATCTTTAATGTTGAGCCCCAGAAATAACGCATCTTCGCGGCCGGTCACCGCCGGATAATAATCGCGCCGCAAACCGAGCTGACGAAAACCAAAACGGTCATACAATCGCAGCGCCGCAACATTCGATGGCCGTACTTCGAGGTAAATCACTTCACATGTGGTCAAACGCGCTTCATCGATCAAGTGTTGAACAATGCGGGTGCCAAAACCGTGTCCATGCCAATGGCTCGCAACAGCGAGGTTGAGCAAATGCGCTTCTTCCATCGCCGGCATCACAATCGTATAGCCAATCAATTCTGTATCCAGCCACACGCCGTTGCAGAGATAACCGGAGTAAAGCGAGTCGCGGAAATTGCCGAAGGTCCAGGGGAAGGCGTACACGCCTGTTTCGATATTGACCACGGCGGCAAGTTGCGCCTCGTTTAACGGCCGGAACACCAGCCGTGCGGCCAACGCCGCACCGGTTGATGCATCATCTTTCATGACCGCACTCACGCCACCACCGTCTGTTTGGCTGCGTGAAATTGGCGGCGTTCATCAATGGTCATGGCCACGTTGTTGCGCAAATAAATCGGCGCCGCATCACGCGGATGCAGCGTTGCGGCCACGCCTTGCCGGTCATAAAGCCGGTTGGCCAATGCCGACAAATAAAACGCCTGTGGCTGCAATGTTGGTGCTGTTGGAACCACAAACCCCGGCAGCATGCTCAAAATGTTTGTGATCAGCGCATCACGCAAAGCCGGAATGGCAAACGCACTGCCGGTCCCGATAGCGGTGCCGTTTGCCGACCAGCAGGTGGAGAGGTCGGGCAGTTGGTCGGGTTTAACCAATCGCGGCGCAACAATTTCGACAAAACCAGTGTCGGTTGATTCGTCACGCTGGTACGCTGCAAAATAAACTTCGCCCATACGGGCATCAATTGCCACGATCACAAGGGCATGTTGATCATCGGCATTTTCATGCGCGGCCTGCGCGGCCAGCACCTGCGTCGATGGCAATCCGATTACCGGCTTGCCAAGACCAAACGCCAAGCCCGGTGCCAACCCACAGGCGATACGCACACCGGTGAACGACCCGGGGCCCTGACCAAATACAACCAGATCGATTTCAGCGAGCGTCAATGATGCCGCCGCCAGCAATTTATGCATCAGCGGCAGGGTCAACTCGGAATTTTTTTGACCGGCATCGGCGACTTCTTCGGCCGCGGTGGTCTCGCCGCGCGTGACGGCAACCGACAGCGTGTCTGAGGAGGTTTCAAATGCAACAAGGTTCATGCCGGCATTATAGCGGGCTTGAATTTTGGCGGCCAAACTAAAAGCAAAACCCCAATATCCACGGACGTTTTCAGGCATTTTTGCCGCAAAACGCCCGCCGGACGGACACTTTTATTTTTAGGATTTGATCAGGTCGAGTGGCGCGAATTTGCCGTTCAGCACCCGCGACGCATCCTGCCCCCACCACTGGCTGATGATGGTGCTGTACATCGAACGAAAATCCACCGCAAACGGCAAATTGCCGTTGCCATCCAAACGCGTCAATGCTGGCGCCTGACCATACAAGCCGCCGTTGACTCTGCCGCCGGTCACGAAGTGCGCGTTCGCGGTACCGTGATCGGTGCCGTTGCTTTGATTTTCTTTCGGGCGGCGTCCAAATTCGGCATAGGTCATGATGAGGGTCGAATCCCAACGGTTCAGCTCGGTCAATGCGGACTTCAACGCCGCAATGCCCTCGGCCAGATCACGCAGCAAATTGGCGTGCGTGCTCAACTGGTTTGCATGGGTATCAAAGCTGCCGAGGGTGAGGCGGATGGTGGCAATGCCGGCGTTGCTTGCAACCAATTGCGCGGCGGTACGGATCTGCCCGGCAAACGCGTTTTTCGGAAACTCGGTCTTGAATGCATAGTTGGTGTTGAGTTTGCCGGCGGCGTGCACAATCTCGCTCTCGACGGCAAGAATATGTTTGAGTGCGTTGTTGCGTTCATCACGACCGGCCTGGGCGAGCCGGGCGGTGCGTAAAAACTGTGCGGTATCGGCCAGCGCAATGGTGCGTGTGCCCAGCCCTGAGAGCGGCCCCATGTCATTCGAGCCGACCACCACGCCATCGGCGGCAAACGCACGCGGCGGTGGCATTTGGGCAAAGGTGCGCGCCAGCCAGCCCGCGTCGAGATACTCCTCACTCTTGGAGGCCGTCTCCCAGATTTCGATCGAGCGAAAATGGGACAAGTTCGGGCTGGGATAACCGAGACCCTGCACAATCGCGAGTTGTTTGTTTTCCCACAGCGCGTGAAGCGGCTTGAGCGATGGATGCAACGCTTCTCGCTCGGTCAGCGTAATGAGGCTTGCGGGCTCAAGCGCCAGGCGCGGCCTGAGCTTGGCGTAGGCGGGGTCGGCATAAGGCACAACGGTGTTCAAACCGTCGTTGGCACCCTTGAGCTCGATCAATATCAGCAGATTCTTGTATGGCGAATCAATCCCGGACGCGCCCGACTTTAGCGGAGCGGCAGCCGGCTGCGCCCATCCAACGCCATTGGTTTCGCCAAGTAGCGGCAGCACTGAAGCCGCACCCGCAACACCGGCCAAGCCGGCAGATTGCAAAAAATCACGTCTGTTCATTTTATTTTCCTTACTTCAATTGATAGGCCGGGTCTGCAACCAAACCCCGCGCCCAATCGGCAGCGTTGTTGCCCGCGGGCAAATCACGCGGGGCGACCGCCAGCACCAGTTTGGACATACCCAGCGCACCAGTTTTTGCGTCGCTGCTGCTGCCTGTCTCAGCAAACGGCTTCGACCAGTTGTCCAGATTCCACTTGAGTGCTGCCATCGCGCGCTCAACATTACGTTGTTGGCGTTGTGCCTGACCGGGTGGCGGTGGCGTGCCGCTACGCGCGGCCATTTCATCAAGCGCATTCATGGTCGCCTCCATCCGGTCTTCGTTCTTGAACAAGCGATCAATAAATTGTTTGCGTCCCAGCAGGGTCGCCGAATTAATCCAATTTTCACCGCCCGGCCAGCCCTTTACGTTTGGCGGGGAAAACACGTTCTGACCGAGCAGCGCAGACGCCAGCACAAACGGGCGCAGATTCGGTGTGTCAATGTCAAACTGCTTGAGTGTGCCGAGCACAAACTCAACCGGCGACTTGATCAAACTGGCACGATTGTCGGCGGCGTAAAACGCATCCGAGGCGAGCATCGCCAGCATCAATTTGGCGGTGTTGTAGCCGGAGTCACGATAGACATCGGCCAGCCGCGCAACCTCTTTCTCGTCGGGCGTCGGTGAGACAAACTCACGCCACAATTTACGCGTGATGAACTGCGCCGATTCCGGCCGCCGCAACAGCAGGTCGAGCGCCTGGCTGCCTTCGAAAAATCCTTTTTTGCCAAAGATGACTTTTTCACCAGCGTCGTGCATGCCGCGGCGGAACATGAATTCACCGGTCTCACGGTCAATCGACCAACCGGTAAAAGCCCGCGCCATTTGTTTGATGTCCTGCTCGGTGTAGTTGCCCTCGCCCAACGTGAACAACTCCATTACTTCACGTGCAAAGTTTTCGTTCGGTTGTTCTTTGCGGCTGTTGGCGTTGTCGAGATAAATCAGCATTGCCGGGTCACGCGCGATTTGATGCAGCAACGCGCCAAAGTTACCCAGTGCGTATTTGCGCAGCAACACGTGCTGGTGATACATCAAACTGGTGTGACGGACCTTTTGCTGACTGGTGGCAAAGTGGTTATGCCAAAACAAAGTCATCTTTTCCGTCAAGGGCGATGGGGTCGTCAGCATTTCGCGAAACCACCATTCGCGCAAATCAAACGCGCGTTCAACATTCAATTTGCGCTCGGCTTCGCGGTCTTCGGGGCTCATGTCGCGGTATTTACTCGCTGACAAAATCGGCTCGTTGATCCATTTCGGTGGCGGCGTGACCGCAACCGTGCGGCTTTCGCCAACCAATTTGTCCGCCGCCTGCTGGCGGGTCATCCCGACAAACGTTGCAATGTCCTGCTGGCTTGCTGCGAACCCGCTGCGATTCAACAGGTGCCGCGCATCATCAGCCGTCAGTTTATCCGTCGGCTTGGCAATGCCGGTCATCGGTAGCAACATAAAACCTGGCAGCAAGACCACGCCGAGTATCAGCACAAAGCGTGCAGACCAGTGCGTGAGCTGATTTGATGAATTGTCGGGGTTCATGGCGAGCCTGTTATTTTGTTTCAAATTTATCGTTTGCCGCGAGTGTGATTGCGAAGCCGTCACGCGTATTGCGCAGCCATTTTTTTGCATCGGCATCGTTCTTCAAATAGGCGTTCCAAAAGGCGAGCGTCGACGCCTTCACGTCATTTTGAATTTCGCTATCGCGCGCGGTTTGCGGCCGACGTCCCGCCAACTTGTGACCGCCGAACACCATGTGATCGCCGTCGTCATACACGGTCAGATATTTGTCGCCGGTAGGCATGTTTTGAAACGGCAAAATGCGGTGCGCGACCTCGGTGCCATCGTCCAATACCGCACCGTCTTTGGTGCCGGTGATTGAAAAAAACGGCAACCTGATATCACCAAATTGCTTCGTCAGATTGGTCTTGTTGCGTGCATTGGGACTGAATGCAATCGCCGCGGTAATGCGTTTATCGAACCCGGACTGGCCGCGCACTGCCGGACTCGATTGCCCCGCAACCGACAGCGTTGTTTGCGCACCAAACGAATGACCGGACATGCCGATCTTATCGGGGTCGGCAAATTTGAAGAGCCCCTCACCGGCGCGGGCGCGTCGGACAATTTCGTCCAGCGCAAAATGCACATCGCCGACCCGCAGCCCGAGGTTGTTCATGGTCATTGCACCCTTCATGCCGGTGACAATGTCGGCGGGCGCTTTGCCCTGCCAGATTGATTCGTCACTGCCGGGATGCTGCAAATGCACCACGATGTAGCCGTGGCTTGCCCAATGTTCCCCCCAGTATTTGCCGCCCGCCTTGTTGCCGCCAAGTCCGTGCGAAAAAATGATCACCGGGAATCGGGTGGGACCATTATTATCCGCTGCCACCGTCACCGGCAGCACAATGCGCACCGGCACGGTGCGGGCACGACTGTTGTCCCGCCAAGCCTGGTCGACCGTTTCAATTGCGTGCGGACCGGACTTCTCATACGGGCTGGTGTTGTCTGCTTTTATGGCAGGCGGCGATGACACAGGTTGTTCGGCGGCACGGCTTTCCCGTGAAATGACAAACGCCAAAATGCATGATGTTGCAACCACCATCAGGTACTTCCACAATAGCGGTATTGCTTTGCGGATGGTCATGATCGTTCTCCGTCAATTTTGCAATTCACTGGCAGCATGCCTGGACACTGGTCAGCGTTTGGCGTGCGCCTGTTTCCACGCCGCCGCTATTTCTTCCTTGCTCAGGTAACCGTCCCTATTCGTGTCGATCTGGTCAAAGTTCTTTGCCAGACGCGGCGCTTTGGCGTCGGCTTCGGCGCGACTGATGCGGCCGTCACCATCCTTGTCAACCGCCTTTAGGCTGGCCGCCGCCATTTTGGCGCGTTGTGCGGCAAACTCTTCGCGCGTCAAAAAGCCGTCTTTGTTGGTATCGATTTGGTCAAAGTGTTTGGCCAGCCCCTTGGATTGGGCCGCTTCTTCGCGCGAGATTTTGCCGTCACCATTGGTGTCGAGCGCCTGCAACTTGCCTTTCATTTCGCCTTGGCCCGGTGCCGCCGTGACCGCGCCGGCGGCAACGATCATCAGTGCGCCAATCGCTGCGGTAAATAATTTGGATTTCATGGTGTTTCCTTTCGGGGGTGTGATTGGAGAGATTGATTGTTTCAATGACACGAAACATACTCGTACCAACGGGCAAAGTCTTTTCAAGACGACGACAAAACGTAACGCGGTGTAACGTCGGTGGATTTACCAGCCCGAGCGGCATACCCATCCGACTGTGAGCCGGATCCGCACCGGGTAAACAACGCTTACAATTGATTACAAATGTACGGTCAGCCCTGACTTAATTTTGGCACCCGACCACTATGATGCACATATGAGCCAACTTACACAAACAACACCGCCGCGCCATCGCATATTGGTGGTCGATGACGACCTGCGGTTGCGTGACCTTTTGAAGCGATATCTGACCGAGCAGGGGTTTGCCGCCGATACTGTCTCAGACGGGCAGGCACTCGACCGCGCATTCACCCGTAACCGTTACGATTTGGTGGTGCTCGACGTGATGTTGCCCAACGAAGATGGTTTTGCGATTTGCCGTCGCATCCGCGGTGCGGCGAATACCGCTCTCGGTGAATCTGTCGAAGCGAATATTCCAATCATCATGCTGACCGCAAAGGGCGATGATGTTGATCGCATCCTCGGCTTGGAAATGGGTGCGGACGACTATCTGGCCAAGCCATTCAACCCGCGCGAACTGGTCGCGCGCATCAATGCGGTATTGCGCCGTCAGGCACCGCTGCCGACTCCGGGCGCGCCGTCGACCACCGACGAAATTGTGCAATTTGGCCCGTTTACCCTGAATCTCGGTACACGCGAACTGCTGCGCGATGCCGTTGCCGTACCGATGACCACCGGCGAGTTTGGTCTGCTCAAAGTCATGGTGGGGCATCCACGCGTGCCGATGTCGCGCGACAAATTGACCGAACTTGCGCGCGGCCGTGAACACGATACCTTTGACCGCGCAATTGATGTGCAGGTATCGCGCCTCAGGAAACTGCTGGGCGAAGACCCGGCCAATCCGCGCTACATCCAGACCGTATGGGGCCGCGGCTATGTGTTTATCCCGGATGGAGCCAAACAGGCCTAGCGGGTCTGACGCGGTATGAACCTAATCCCCCAGTCTTTGCTGGCGCGAACCGCCACTGTCATTGTTTCCGCGTTGGTGGCCAGCCAGCTGGTGTCGGTGGCGTTGTTTCGCTACTACGCGCGCGAACCGCGGGTGCAGCTGGCGGCGATTGGTTTTGTCGGCCAGCTTAAAACGATTCGTGCGGCACTTGAAATCATCCCTCCCGAACAACAGCGTGAGTTCCTCCAACGGATGCGCGAAGACCGTGGCATGCGCGTGTTTCGCGGGCGCGATGACGAGCCGATGGAAGTGGCCCCCGACATTCCCGCCCTGCGGGTGATCCGCGAACGCATGCGCGAAGAACTCGGGCCGGAAGCAGAAATTTTTACGCGTACCCGGCCACAAAAACCGGACGCGCCGCCGTTGCTCATTACCCGCCTGCCGGTCAAGGACGGAATCTTTTTTGTGGTGTTTCCACGCAACCGCATCGTCGAGCAGGACTACACCTGGGCGTGGGTCGGCTGGGCGACCTTTGGCGGCGTGCTGGCGTTGGCTGGTGCATTGTTTTTGATGTGGCGGGTAAACCGTCCATTAAAGGCGCTGGTGAATGCCGCGCACGATCTCGGTCGTGGGAAAAATCCCGAGCCGGTGACCGAGATGGGGCCGTCGGAAGTCCGATCGGTGGCTGTGGCGTTTAACCAAATGAGAGACGACCTGAATCGCCTCGACCGCGAACGTGCCACGTTTCTGGCTGGTGTGTCACACGATCTTCGCACGCCGTTATCGCGGCTGCGGTTGGGTATCGAAATGCTGCCTGCGGACAAGGAAACGCGCAGCGATATCGAAAAGGATATCGAGGACATCAATGGTGTGATCGATCAGTTTATGGACTTCGCCCGCGACGAGAGTCGCGAACAGGTGGAAGTTCACGACATCAATCAGATTGCGCAGACTGCGGCGGAACGCGCCCGCAGAGCCTACCCGCACCAACAGATCAAGCTGGATTTGGCAACACCGATGCCGGTCGCGCTGCGGCCGCTTGCGATCAAACGCGTCATTACCAACTTGATCGACAACGCCATAAA
>JANMNT010000137.1:0-3974 GCA_031368465.1 Burkholderiales bacterium | reverse complement strand
GGGATTGGGTGCCGGGATGGCGATCGGTGGCGCGCTGTCGGAGATCTACTTTGTCAAGGCGCCGTTTGTCGCCGGCAGTGTGGTGTTGCTGGTGGCGGCAACGCTGGCGTTATTCTTGACGGCAAAACCGCATCGCGGCTAGTTGGATCACCAAAGGGCTGGATCCCCGCGTGCGACGTCGCGGTATGGCTACTGCACGCCTTCGTCCATGAATATTCCCGGCGGCAGCCCGACGGTTTCAATGCCTTCTTCGCGCAACGCCTGGGACTCTTCGCCCGACACGCGGCCACGAATATTGCGATGTGCCTCTTCGCCGTAATGCATCTTGCGCGCTGTCTCGGCAAAGTTGTGACCAACGTTTTCGGTGTTGGCCAACACAAATTGTTTGAACTGGGTGAGCATGTGCGCCTGCAAGCCGGGCACCATTGACACGGGCAGCACATCCTGGACGACGTCCGCCGCAGGCGGCGTCGGGCTCGCATCACTCACGGCAACATCGGTGGCACCCATATTGAGCCGCGGTGCCGAAAGCTGCTTGATGACGTCCCTATCGCCGCAAATCGGGCACGCAACCATACTGCTGTCCGATTGGCGTTCAAAATCATCGGCGGAGCGAAACCAGCCGTCGAAATAATGGTGTTGCGGACAAGAAAGGTTAAAAACAATCATTTCAGCTTTGACTTGTGTGGAGAGCCTGTTAATTTCAACGCGGCAGCGGCGTATTGGACAACATCATTTCGATGCAAATGTTGCGGCATATTGTTCGCGCAACAGCTTCTTTTGCACTTTGCCCATCGCATTGCGCGGCAAATCGTCAACCACAAATACCCGTTTGGGGACTTTGAAGTTGGCGAGTTGAGACTTTAAGGTGGCGATGATGGCAGGTTCTTCAAGGCCGGCGCCGTTCTTTTTCACCACCACCGCGGCAACCGCTTCACCAAAATCAGGGTGCGGCAGGCCGATCACGGCACTTTCGGCGATGCCGTCGAGCCCGTCGAGCAACATCTCGATTTCTTTTGGATAGACGTTATAGCCACCCGAAATGACCAGATCCTTTGAGCGTCCGACAATCGAGATGTAGCCATCGGCACTGACCACGCCCATGTCGCCGGTCTTGAAAAATCCGTCATTGGTAAATTCTTCGGCAGTCTTGTCGGGCATCTGCCAATAACCCGACAATACGTTTGGCCCCTTGACCTGGATATGGCCGATCTCGTTGGTTTTTGCAATGGTGCCGTCGTCGAGCGCAATTCGTACCTCGACGTCCGGCAGGGCAAAGCCGACAGTGCCGCCGCGTCGTTCACCATCGGATTTACGATACGGGTTGGACGTGATCATGCCGGTTTCGGTCATGCCGTAGCGCTCGAGAATATGGTGACCGGTGCGCGCCGCAAATTCACTGAAGGTCTCGGCCAGCATCGGCGCCGAGCCGGATACGAATAGACGCATATGCGCGCAACACGCCGCATCAAACGATGACTCGGCGAGCAACCGCGTGTAATAAGTCGGCACACCCATAAACACAGTGGCGCGTTGCATCGCGGCGATGGCCGCAGGCGCATCAAACCGGGTGTGGAAAATCATCCTGCCGCCATTAAGCAAAATTGTATTCAGCGCCACAAACAGGCCGTGCACATGGAATAGGGGCAGCGTGTGCAACAACACATCGTCCGGCTGAAAGCCCCACGCACGATGCAGCGTTAAGGCATTCGACGACAAATTCAAATGCGTCAGCATCGCACCCTTGCTGCGGCCGGTGGTGCCAGAGGTGTACAAAATCGCCGCCAGATCGTCGTCGTCGCGCGGGACAAACCCTACCATTGGCGGGCAGTTTGCGGCATTTTTGTCCCAATCGCCGCTCCCAGCTTGCACTTTTCTTTCGGCATCCATGGTGAAGCGATGCGCAATGTTGAGCGATTGGCAAATCGGCGCGATCCAATCAGTGTCTTTGGGCGCATGGACAAATATCGTTGGCGTGGCATCGCCAAGAAAATAGGCAATCTCACTTTCGCGATAGGCGCTGTTGAGCGGCAGATAGACCACACCGGCACGCAAACACGCCAGATACAGCAGCATCGATTCGACCGATTTTTCCACTTGCACGGCCACCCTGTCACCGGGAACCGCGCCCAGCGACTGGATCAAGCCGGCGTAACGCGCCGTGATTTGATCAAGCTCGTCAAAGGTCAACGAGCGGCCGGATTCGGTTTCGAGAAACGGCCGGCTGCTGTCGGTTGGAAAACGCGACTGAAAAAGGGCAAACAGATTCATGGTGGTGGTTTTATGATTCTTTTTATCGTTGTTCTAGAGCACGCCTATTTTGAGCTCACGCTCGGCGACGCCAGCCTTCAGGTAGTCGGCAAATTCAGGCACCGTACCGGCAGCATCCCCCAAAATCGCGGCAATTGCCTTGCCGGGGAGCAATTGTATCTCCATCCCGTAGATCAGGTTGACTTCGCTCGATGGTGCGGCCAACGCAACATAGCTGCCGCCGCCCAGTTTGCCGAGCACGATGGTTTCAATTTTGGTGCCGCGACGGGCCAATGCCAGCAAGGCGTGGGCGAGGTCAACCAAATAGACCGACAGCATGACCTTTTCATCGTCGAGCGACGCGGAATGTGCTTCGCAATCAACCAATACGTGCAATCGAACCGGCACTGCCGCCCCACCCGCCAACATTTGCCAAACCAGCGCCGACATCCCGTGCGCCCGCGCCGCCGACATCGGCTGGCGGTCGATACTGCCAATGACGACAATTTCGCCCGCGCTACCCTGCAAGATACCATCGACCTCTTTGATGTCATAGCCGCCCGGATATAGCGCCGCAAAATCTTTGCGTTCCACCTTGCCGCTTTGGCCTTTTTTATACAGCTTGGCCGCAGCCAGCCGTTCACCCAATTGTTGATGCCGTGCCTCGCTAGTTTGCGCCGCCAAAAACGACACGCTGCCGGCAAATTCCCGGTTTGTGTTGTCGATCTTGATCCGCCCGCCGGTGCCAATACTGACCTCGGCCACCGCCCGAAAGGTGTCATCAATTGCGGACGCGCCCGCCGCCGCGGCAAGAATCGACGGCCCGGACATGGCCAGGCGGGTGTGTTGATTGAAGTAGCGCACGCCGCACAACGACGCCAACATGCTGGCCCCGCCAAAACAATGGGTGCCGAGCACACACGCCATCGGCGCGCCAGACATACTTACTTTCAGCGCGGCGGCAAACATGCGTCGGAATGCACCAAGCGCCGGCAGCCCTTCGGAAACCCGTGCGCCGGCTGAATCAATATAAAAAACCAGCGGCGCACGGGTAGTTTCAATCACCTTGAACAGGCTGGCGAGCTTGTCGCATTCGCCGACACCAATCGCGCCGGAAGCGAGCTTGTTTTCAATGATCGCGACATAGGCAGGTTTGCCATCGACCACGCCGCGTCCAATCGTGAGGTTACCGACGGATTCACCTTGTGGTGAAAATTCAACAGCGGCTTTGAATTGGCTCAGCATGACGGTTTGAAACGAGATATTTGCATGCCCCGAATGATACCCGTGCCACCCTTGTCAGCCGCGGCTTTGCGCAAGGATTTGACCCCTTAGCCGACAAAGTGAAGCCGCCACCCGCCGGATGGCAGCCCGATGAGCGCGATTTACTAGCCTGCACATCTCATGGGGGCACGTTCGAAAGTGGGCGAACGGGCGAGTGATTTTTTGCCTGACCGACCACGGGATAGCTGGCTATCTCACGGGAGGAAGGCGAAAAAGCGCCGTCCAGTCGCCTGCTATCGAGCGTGCAGCCCGTTTTTTTTCGAAGAAATGACAATCCAAATTGGATTTAATGTTCTCGATAGTGCACTCCCTGAGAAATCACGGGCGACCCATGAAATATGCAGGCTAAAATGAGAAACTTTTTACCTGCCGAAAGTCGAACATGGATCACCCTTCCGCCGCGCCCGCCAATCCACTCCTGTCAACGTGGGATACAGCAT
>JANMNT010000404.1:0-26871 GCA_031368465.1 Burkholderiales bacterium | reverse complement strand
CTTCGGCGATGCCGCCGCCGGTACACGATTCGGCGGTTGCCAACATCAGCTGGTGTTTATGCAACGCCAGGCCGAGGCGCGAGGCGAGATCTTCAAGTTGGTCAATCGGTGCGTTCATCGAGGGGCGCGTTTGGGATTAATCGGATGCCCGCCAGTATGACGCATGAACGTGTCCGGGCCGGGTCGTGACGATCAGGTCACGCGTTCAACAATATCAGCCGGCCGATGGTCATTGGAATGACCAATATCAGCTTTAATGTCCACCGCCGCTTGAATCGCCGTGGCAGCTGCGGCGGCATCGGCATCAGTCCGCGCGCACACTTCCGCAATCACATCGCCCGGCTTGACCGCGGCCCCCAACGCCACAAAGCGGCGCAGTCCCACCGCAGGGTCAATATGGTCGGTCGAACGCAAACGTCCGCCACCCAATGCCACCACCGCCATGCCAATGCCACGGGTATCGATGGCGGCAACGCACCCGGCGTGTGATGCATACACCGGCGTGATTACGGCGGCCCCTGGCAGATAGTGTGCGGCACGTTCGACAAAATCCTGCGGCCCGCCGAGTGCCGTCACCATTGCCGAAAAAATTGCTGCAGCACGACCGGAGGTCAGGCTCGTCAGCAACGCCTGCTCCGCCAGCGTCGTGTTCGCAAAGACACCGCCCGACACCAGCAATTCGGCCGACAGCGCCATGGTGACGCGGTGCAGCCGCGCAAGATCGGCGTGTGCATGGCCACCGGTGAGGTAATCGACCGCGCATTGCACCTCAATCGCATTGCCGGCACACGGTGCCAGCAGTGAATTCATGTCGGTGAGCAAGGCGGTGGTTCGCAGCCCCGCGCCGTTACCGACGTCAACGATGCTCCTGGCGAGCTCGCGTGATTTGTCGAGGCTCGGCATGAATGCCCCCGAGCCGACCTTGACGTCCATCACCAGTGTGTCGAGACCCGCCGATAATTTTTTGGACAGGATGGATGCGGTGATCAACGCAATCGATTCCACCGTCGCGGTCACATCGCGCGTGGCGTAGATACGTTTGTCAGCCGGTGCCAATTCGTCGGTCTGGCCGATAATGGCCACGCCGACGTCCGCCACCACCCGCTGGAATTTTTCAATCGTGACGTTGGTTTGATAGCCCGGAATACTATCGAGCTTGTCGAGTGTGCCACCGGTATGGCCCAGCCCGCGACCGGAAATCATCGGCACATAACCGCCGCACGCCGCCACCATTGGTCCCAGCATGAGTGACACCACGTCACCCACGCCACCGGTGGAATGTTTGTCCACCACCGGCCCGTTCAGGTTGAACGATTGCCAATCGAGCACCCGCCCGGAATCACGCATCGCCATGGTCAGGGCGACGGCCTCAGCGCGCGACATGCCGTTTAAATACGTCGCCATGGTGAAGGCGGCAATCTGTGCCTCGCTGACCGTATCAGCGGCAACGCCGTGCACAAAGCTGGCGATCTCCGCCGCACTCAGCGCGAGGCCGTCACGTTTCTTGCGGATGATCTCCTGCGCCAGCATGACCGATCAATACTTCGCCGACAGGAAAATTCCGGCGATGGTGGCGCTCATTAAATTCGATAACGTCGCCGCCACGACCACACGCAAACCGTATTGCGCCACCATGCCACGTAAATGCGGCGCAACGCCGCCAAACGCACCGGCGAGAATGGCGATGGAGGCGATGTTGGCAAAGCCGCACAACGCAAACGAGAGGATTGCCAGGGTGCGCGGATCAATCACCGTCAGGCCGGCCGCAGCGACTTTTGCCGGTTCCTGCAAATACGGCGCCAGGCCGACATACGCCACAAATTCATTGAGGATTAATTTCTGGCCGATCAGATTGCCGGCAAAGGCGGCGTTTTCCCACGACACCCCGAGCATGTAGGCGAGTGGCGCAAACGCTTTGCCAATCAGCGTTTCCATGTTGGTGCCGGGATACCCCATCCAGTTGGCGACACCACCGACGGCACCGTTGAGCAACGCAATCAAGCCGATAAACGCAATCAACATGGCACCGACCGCGAGCGCGATTTGCAAACCGAGTGCTGCACCACTGGCGGCAGCTTCGATCACGTTTGCCGGTTTCTTCTCTTCAAACTGGATGTTGTCGAAACGGATATTCTCCGGCTCGTTGGATGGGCACAATAGTTTGCCGAACAACAACCCGCCGGGAATGGCCATGAACGATGCCGCAATCAGGTACTCCATTTTTACGCCGAGTCCTGCGTAGCCAGCCAGCGCGGCACCCGCCACACTCGCCATGCCGGACGTCATGATGACAAAAATGGTCGGGCCTTTGAGTTGCCCGACAAACGGTTTCACCGCCGCGCCCATTTCATTCTGACCGAGGAAAATGGTGGTGACCGCACAAAACGATTCGATCTTTGACACGCCCAGCAATTTTTGCAACGCCGTGCCGAGAATGGTGATGATCCAGCGCATCACACCGAGGTGATACAACACCGCAATCAAGGCGGTGACATAAATGATCGCCGGCAACACACGGAAGGCAAAAATGAAGCCCATGCCGCCGAACACCTCGAACATCTTGTCGCTGACCAGGCCGCCGAACAAAAATTCGGTGCCCTTGCCGCCGAATTTGAGGATGTTGGTCATGGTATCGGCAATCGCCTTGAGTGCCGCACTGCCGGCGTCTGATAACAACACCAGCGCGCCAATACCCATTTGCAAGACCAGCGCCGACAACACAATGCGCCAATTGACGCTCTTGCGGTTGATCGAAAACAACCAGCCGATCAAAATCAGCAACGCGACGCCAAACAAACTACGGGTTACCTCGGACATGGCCCCTGCTCCTTGTTATTTTTGATGGTGCGAGTTTACCGGACTATGCAAGCACGCCCTCGCCCGACTAGGCGAGCACACCATCACGCCTGGCGGGATAGCCTGCACCAAATGAAAACAGCGGGCCCGCGGCGGCAAAAGGCAGGGCAATGATAAAGACCCACCACGGCCCCCCCATCATGCCGTAGGCGGTACCGGCCCAGCCAAACGCGCTGATCATCTCAACGATGCCGGCCAATGGATGCGCCTGTCCCCGACGGTTCATTTCACGCCTGTTTGCTTTGCGCGGGTTCAGTACGTGGCAAGCTGCACTACTTGCCGCCGCACACATGGCGCAGACGGCGAGCACGAACCCCTGCCAGGGACTGGTGACCAGCCAATAGACGACGAGTGGCAGGATCATCAGCAATGGGGGGACGGCCGCGGCGACACCTTTTAGAAGACGAATACGACCAAGCGAGACCGGCGAGGTGCCGATTAAGTCCGGCGCATCCTCGGCGGCAACGGTAATCCACGCCAGATTACCCACAAGCATGGCAACAATCATCACACACCCGGGGACGAGAAACATGGCGGTACGTCCCGAACTGCTAAAGCCTGCGAACAACAACGGCGTCATATAAAGCACCTGCAACAATGTCTCGGAAATAAGTTTTGGATCACGCAGAATGAGCTTCCATTCTTTGCGTAAGACCACCCATGCCAGTCCATTGGCAAACGTCATACGTTTTCGGCGCACACCCGGCTGTGCGCCGGCAGAGCCGCCGGCACTGGACGACTCTTGTGTACCGGTCACAAATCGGTGGTGTGTAAAGTGCACCACCAGTAGGAACACAACAATCGAGAACAGCAAAAATACCAGCGTCGGCACCACATCACCTAAAAATGCGCGCGCCGGCCACCACAACACACTCTCGACTTCAAACATGCCGCCCGGGGCAGCCTCGCGTTTGATCCATTCGGCGAGTTGTGCTCGTGTCTCGCGGCTCAGCAGATTGTGAAACTGCGAGGCGAGAAACGCAGCCGCACCGATCAGCGCCCCCAACACCTGCGCAGCGGTCTTGGCGCGGCGTGCCCCGATGAATTTCACCAGCAGCATCGTCAGCCACACCCCAACCGCGGCGGCCAACAAGGCCATCGCCACCAGCGCCGGGTAGATGGTCATCAACGACGGTTTGCCCAGAAACAATCCGGCGTGTGCAAACGGCAGCACCAACAGAATCGGCAGAAAGATCGCACCAAAGCCGATACCAAGTGAACGAACCAACAACACGGTGCGCGGACTAATCGGCGAGGACAGCAACAAGTCGAGGTCACCGCGCGTGAAAAACACATTCACCGACATCGCGATGGTTTGTGACAGCACCACGGTAAACAATAGCCAAAACAACGCACCGACCAACTGCGTGATGACCGGCGGGATCACCATCCCGCCCTCGGCGGCTTTGAGCAATCCGAGAATCGATAATCCCGCGATTGCGTGGATCGCCACCCACAACAGCAACAACAAGCCAATCAGCCATTTAAGCCGCTTGATGCCAAGACTGCGCCACATGAGTGTCAACTCATGCATCAACAACCATTGTGGTGTACCCGGCTGGTTGAAGTAACGCTTGACTGAACGCACCGGGGTTTTCACTGTTCAGCGACCGGGATTGAGGCCTGGCTGTCAGTCAGATTCAGGAACACGTCTTCCAACGTCGCGCCCTGCTGGCCTGCCTGCTCACGCAGCTCTTCCAGCGTGCCCTGCGCGGCAATCTTGCCATGTTGAATGATTGAGATGCGCCCGGACAGCCGTTCGGCAATTTCCAGAATATGGGTCGTGAGCACAATCGTGTTGCCCTGCTTCACGTAATCAACAAGCATGTCTTTGACGGACCGCGCTGCGTGTGCATCGAGACCGGTCAACGGCTCATCAAGAATCATCAGTTTCGGCTGGTGGATCAATGCACCCGCCAACGCGAGTTTCTGTCGCATACCGCGCGAGTAGGCTTCGGTTTGTTGGTCCGCCTTATCCCACAACTCAAGCCACTTGAGCAGATCGGTCGCGCGATTGGCCGCCGTGTTTGCGTCGATTTCCCATAGGCCGGCGACAAACTCCAAGTACTCCAGCGCGCTCAGCTTGCCGTATAACAAAGGGTCGTCAGGCAGAAATGCCATCTCTCTTTTGGCCGCCTGTGGCTCACGTAAGACGTTGTGGCCCAGCACCGAGACCTGCCCCGCATCGGCGTTCAGCAACCCGGCGACAACACGCAGTGTGGTGGTTTTGCCCGCGCCATTCGGCCCGAGAAGTGCGTGGAACTCGCCAACCTGAACATCAAGATCGAGGTTATCGACGGCGTATTTGCCTTCGAACTGCTTAAACAAACCTTTGATTGAGAGTGCACTGCTGGTGATGGCGTCTGTCATGGTTGATCATTCAAAAAACGAAAAGGCAGCGGATTTTTGTTGGCCGCGTGCGTGGCGCGGTTGCGTCAATCAAGGGGAGGACTACGACCGTCTAGGCAGACCTTGCCTGTGCAAACAGCCGATAAAAATTCGCGGTCGTTGCCTCGGCGATTTCCGCAACCGACACACCACGTAACTGCGCGACAAACTCCGCGACATGTTTCACATACCCCGGCTGATTCATTTTGCCGCGATGCGGTGTCGGTGCCAGATACGGCGAATCGGTTTCAATCAGCATGCGATCAAGCGGAATATTGCGCGCGACGTCCTGCAGTTCTTTGGCGCTCTTGAAGGTGACGATGCCGGACAACGAAATGTAAAAACCCATTGCCAATGCAGCGTCGGCGACCATTTGATTTTCGGTAAAACAATGCATCACACCGCCGGCTTCATGCGCATTTTCTTCGGCCATCAATTTAAGTGTGTCGGCCGATGAATTGCGGGTGTGGATGACCAGCGGCTTTTTACAAATTCTCGCGGCACGAATGTGCGTGCGAAAGCGTTCGCGTTGCCAATCGAGTGGTTCCTGCAACCGGTAGTAGTCCAACCCGGTTTCACCGATGGCAACCACCTTGGGGTGATCGGCCAGCCGCAACAATTCGTCGACGGTGGGTTCATGGTCGTCAACCTGCTCATCCGGATGCACACCGGCGCTGCACCAGAGGTTCGGCTTTGATTCGGCAACACGCAACACATCGGGAAACGTCTTGAGCGTGGTCGAAATGGTCAACGCATGGGTGACGTCGTTGGCCCGCATCAGCGCAAAAATATTGTCGGCGTCGGCCTGCAGTTCGGCAAAATCGAGGTGGCAATGGGAGTCGATAAACATGCGGCATTATCCCACGCAGCCACGGCCGGGGGGGCGGCTTAGGCAGGTAAAAGCTACTTTCCTGCCGCCGTTGGTGGCGCTATTTGCGGCGCAACAACAACGCGTTGGTAATGACGCTCACGCTCGACAACGCCATCGCTGCGCCGGCGATCACCGGGCTCAATAATCCGGCCACCGCCAACGGAATACCGATGACGTTGTAACAAAACGCCCAAAACAGGTTTTGGCGGATCTTGGCGGTGGTACGTTTCGAAATGTCGATCGCCCCCGCCACCAACGCCGGATCACTGCGCATAAGGGTGATGCCGGCGGTTTCTTTGGCCACATCGGTGCCGCCTGACATGGCGATGCCGACATCGGCAATTGCCAGCGCCGGCGCGTCATTGATGCCGTCACCAACCATCGCCACCACATTGCCGTTGATCTTGAGCTGTTGCACCACCTCGGCTTTTTTTTGTGGCATCACACCGGCGTGCACCTCTTCGATGCCGAGTTCCTGGGCAATCTTGTCGGCGGCCGATTGATTGTCACCGCTGATCAGCACCGTGCGGATGCCCATCGCCTTCAGTGCATCGATGGCCGCTCGCGCGGTTGGTTTGACATTGTCGCCAAAGGCAAAAAATCCGACGATGGTGCCGGCGCGTGCCAGCCAGGTAATGGTGCGCCCGGCGTGTTCATACGCCAGCGCGCGTTCGTCCAACGGTTGCATTTGCACAGCTTCATCATGCATCAACCGGGCGCTACCGAGCAGCACCATTGCGCCGTCGACCGTGCCACTTGCGCCCCGCCCCGGCAGCGCACGAATATTTTCGGCCGGTGTGAATGGCACCTGTTCATCGCCCGCCGCGCGCAACACCGCTTTTGCCAGCGGGTGTTCGCTGCCCGATTGAATCGCCGCCGCCAGCGCCAACATTTCGGCGCGCGACGAATGAAATGACTTGACCGCAATCAATACCGGCTTGCCCTCGGTCAGAGTGCCGGTTTTGTCAAACGCGACAATGCTGATGTTATGCGCGGCTTCGAGTGCCGGTGCATCCTTGATCAATATGCCCTGTTTGGCGGCCATACCGGTGCCGACCATGATTGCCGCCGGCGTGGCGAGCCCGAGTGCGCATGGACAGGCGATCACCAGCACTGCCACCGCATTGATCACCGCGTGCGACCAATCGCCGTTGGTCAATCCCCAGCCCAACAGCGTCGCCAGCGCGATGACCAACACCACCGGCACAAACACCGCGCTGACGTGATCAACCAGCCGCTGGATCGGCGCTTTTTTGGCCTGTGCATCTTCGACCATGCGCACAATGCGTTGCACGGTAGATTCGGCACCAATGACGGTGACCCGTACGTCAACCAAGGCATCGCCATTGACCGAGCCGCCGGTGATGGTGTCACCAAAGGTTTTGTTGACCGGCAGGCTTTCACCGGTGATTAATGATTCATCTGCGTGGGTATGGCCGTTGACCAACACGCCGTCGGCGGCGAATCGTTCGCCCGGCCGTACCCGCATCAAATCACCAACCTTGATGTCGCCGATGGCAACTTCACGTTCGATATTGGCCTCAACAATGCGCGCCGTGGCGGGCATCAATACCTGCAATGCACGAATCGCCGCGGTTGTTTCGCGTTTGGCACGGCCCTCCAGCCATTTGCCAAACATCACCAACGTAATCACCACCGCCGCGCTTTCGAAGTACAGGTGCGGCATGCCGTGCGGCATGTCGCCCGGCGCGGCGCGCAACATTAAAAACACTGACAGGCCGTACGCGGCGGAGGTGCCGAGTGCGACCAGTAAATCCATGTTGCCAGTGTAAGCTTTGACAGCGCGCCAGCCGGCACGGTAGAAGCGCGCACCCAGCCAAAACTGAACAGGTGTGGCCAGCGCCAGCTGCAGCCAAGCCGGCAACATCCATTCAACGCCAAACGGCGACGCGAGCATCGGTATCACCAGCGGCAGTGACAACAATGCGGCGATGGCAACTTTACCCCCCTCGGAAAACACCAGCATTGACGGGCTTTGCGAAGCATTTTTGGCCGAAACCGCGCTCTGAATAAGGGGTTTTGCAGTGGGCACCGTATATCCGGTATTGATGATCGCGTCGGCCAACATGTCACGTGACACCGTAATACCGGCTTCAACGTTTGCCATTTCAGTCGTCAGATTCACCGTTGCCGACTTAACCCCGTCAACTTTCATCAGTGCTTTTTCGACCCGGCTCGAGCACGACGCGCAGGTCATGCCGCCAACGGGCAGTTGAAAGGTGACTATTTGTTGGTCGGGGCGGGGAATTGTCGGCATGGGGGCTAGTATTAACGCATCGAAACACTATCTATATGTAATGTTAGCCCGCAATGGGCGAAATCAAGGAGCAGCACATGATCGAATTCACCCTTCCGGATGTTTCCTGCGGCCACTGTGTTGGTGTGGTGCAAAAAGCCGTCAAGTCGATTGATGCCAAGGCCACAGTCGAAGTTGATATTCCAACCAAAAAAGTGCGTATCGAATCGACGGCAGACAAGGCGACGCTGGCCAACGCCTTGGTCGCGGCCGGTTATGCGCCCACCGGTATGTGGTGATCGGACGCGCATCATCGAAACGTGCATCCGCCGATTTATAATCGGTGGATGAATAAACTCGAATCGATTTGCCTGTTTTGTGGTGCCTCCCCCGGCGCCAATCCCGCCTACAAAGACGCCGCAGCCGATTTCGGCGCAACCCTCGCGAAGCAAAAAATCCGTTTGGTTTACGGCGGCGGCAGCGTCGGCTTAATGGGTGTTGCGGCCGACGCCTGCCTGGCAAACGGCGGCGAGGTCATCGGCGTCATTCCGCGCATGTTGATGGAAAAAGAGGTCGGCCACAGCGGGGTGACCGAGATGCATGTGGTCGAGACCATGCACGAGCGCAAGGCGTTGATGACCAATATCTCCGATGGCTTTATCGCCCTGCCGGGTGGTTATGGCACGCTCGACGAATTGTTTGAGTCCCTCACCTGGCAACAACTGGCGTACCACACCAAGCCGATCGGACTGCTCAACGTGGGCGGTTTTTTTGACGGGTTGATCCAATTTTTGGACCATGCACGCGACGAACGATTTTTGCGCGACTTGCACCGCGAATCATTGCAGACCGACGTTGACTTGATGACGTTGATTGAGAAGCTTCGCCACGCCGTGGCGCCGGACACCGGCAAGTGGCTCGATCGGGCTAAGTTCGACGTCGCGCGCTAGAATTGTGAACCGCTATACCGTATAGGTGGTGCGGTCGGACTTTGCAACCGGCGCCAGAATGCCTTCGATACGTTTTTTGAGCTGCTTTCCGACGTCGTTGTCCGGCAATTGAATACCGACGCCCTGCGGGCGGTTGCCGGCCGCGTGCTGCGGGTTGATCCACGCCACCTTGCCGGTAATCGGCAACTTTATCGGTTCATCCAGAAACTGCAACACCAGCAACACGTCGTCGCCAAGTTGATGTGTGCGCGAAGAATGCATAAACAACCCGCCCCCTTTGAGCATCGGCATCCACGCGGCATATAGCGCGCTCTTGCCCTTCAGGTTGAGCGAGATGACGCTGGGTTTTTTGATGGTCGCGGCGGTGGCTTCAGCGGTTGGCATGGTCAATGATCTTCCGGAATCAGGCGACAGGCTTGATGGCCTGTTTATAACCAATCAAAAGTTGCTCCAGCAATAGTCTCGCATTGAGCGGGTGATTAATCAACCGTCGTGTTTGCCGCAGCTCGCTTTCAAAGCGAAATACCCGTGCCAGTTCGACCTGCCGGGCGATGCGCGTAATCGCCCTGGCTTGGTCGCGGTGATGGTTGACCACCCCGGTCATGCGCTCGGTGATGACATCGTTGACCCATGTTTGCAACCACATGAACAAATTCGCCAATTCGGTCTTCTCAAAATTCTGCGCGGTCAGCGCGTAATCCATCCCGGCGTCGGACAGTGCGGCGACAAATTCATGGCGGCTGGACTGGTAATCGGTATTGGCAAATTCAATCACATCAAGCGGTGCGCCACCCGCCGCCGCCAGCGCCTCACCGGCATTCGCAACCCCCTGCGTCGCCAGCCACGCCGCCGCCGTCGCCACGTCCGGTGTCGGCACCAGCACCCGCTGGCAACGGCTGCGAACAGTGGCCATCAAACGGCCCACTTTGTCACTGACGAGCAAAATCACGGTGCGTGCGGCGGGTTCCTCGAGTGTTTTTAACAATGCGTTGGCGGCGGCCGGATTCATGGCCTCGGCGGGATGGACCAACAACACGCGGTAACCGTCGCGATGTGTCGACAGGGTCATAAAATCGGCAATGCCACGGATCTGGTCGATCTTTATTTCTTTGCTTTTTTTCTTGTCCTTGGCATCGGCGTCGGCGGTTGTTTCATCAGCCGCCTCGTCCTCGGTCAGCGCCTCGGGCAGCAACTCGCGGAAATCCGGATGATTGCCGTTGCTGAACCAGCCGCAGGCATGGCATTGGCCGCACGCCATGCCGTGTTCGGGCGACTCACACAGCAGTGATTGCGCAAGCGTGCGGGCGAACCGGACCTTGCCGATGCCGCTGCGACCATGCACCAGTAACGCATGCGGAATACGACTGCCCCGCGCAACCAGTCCATCGAGCGTTTCGCGGTGCCACGGCAGGATATCGATCATGTCGCCAGCAACCGTTCGATATGGACGCGTAAATCCGCGCGGATGTCGTCGAGTGATCGTGATGAATCAAGCAGCTTGATACGCGCCGGATATTGGCCCGCACGCGCAAGGTAGGCCTCGCGCACCCGCGTAAAAAATTCCCCCTGCTCGCGTTCGAACTTGTCCTGGCTGGCGGTATTTTTGTCGAGCCGCTCGCGTGCGATGGCAACCGGCGCATCAAACAGCAGGGTTAGGTCAGGCTGCCGGTTCGCATGCACAAATTGTTCAAGCACCGCGACCTTGTCGCCGCCGAGGCCGCGGCCGCCGCATTGATAGGCATATGAGGAATCGGTGAAACGATCACACACCACCCACGCACCACGCGCCAACGCCGGCTCGATGACCACCGCCAGATGTTCGCGGCGTGCGGCAAACACCATCAACGCCTCGGTTTCAGCGTGCATTTTTTGATTAAGCACCATGTCGCGGATGGTTTCACCCAATGGCGTACCGCCCGGCTCACGCGTGGTGACAACTTCAATTTGTCTGGCGCGCAAGTAGTCGGCCACAAATGCAAGATGTGACGACTTTCCGGCGCCGTCGATGCCTTCAAACGTGATGAATTTTGCGTGCACAGTCATTTTTACCGACCCAACTGATACTTCGCCACGGCACGGTTGTGCTCCTCAAGCGATTTTGAAAAATAGTGTGACCCATCACCTTTTTTGGTCGCCACAAAGTATAACTTGTCGCTCTTGTCCGGCTTCACCGCCGCCAGCAACGATCCCCAGCCTGGCATGGCGATCGGCGTCGGCGGCAGACCGTCGCGGGTGTAGGTGTTGTAGGGCGTATCTGCGGTCAGATCGCGTTTACGGATATTGCCGTCAAACGACTGGCCCATGCCGTAAATGACGGTCGGGTCCGTTTGCAGGCGCATCGGAATACGCAACCGGTTGATAAACACCGAACCGATCAGCGGGCGTTCATCGGCGCGGCCGGTTTCCTTTTCGATGATCGACGCCATGATCAGCGCTTCATACGGGGACTTGTACGGCAGGCCCTCCTCGCGCTGTGCCCACGCCTCGGCGAGCCGCTTTTGCATCATCTGGTAACTGTTTTTCAAAATATCAAGGTCGGTTGCGCCGGCTGAAAAACGATAGGTGTCGGGAAAAAACAAGCCTTCGGCAAATTTTTCGCTGGCACCGACCCGCGTCAAGACATCGCGGTCGGAAAGTCCCTTCAGCAAAATCTTCAGATTCGCATTTGCTTCGAGCACCTCACGCATTTGCTTGAAGGTAATTCCCTCGACGAACGTGATGCCGACCACCACCACATCACCATCGAGCATTTTCTGCAGTAACGCGAGCGGCGAAATCGGCCCGTCAAGACGATAGGTACCGGCCTGAATGCCGGTGGCCATACCGGTCACCCGGCCAAGCATCCAAAGCCAATCCGGGTTGGCGAGCAAACCTGCGTCCGCCAGCTTTTTCGACAGCGCTTTGAGCGAGGTGCCTTTTTCGACGGTGAATTCAAACGGTAGCGACGCGGCGGGCACGGCGGCAGGCGTTGTGGCGGCCGCAGGTGACGGCACCGGCAACGTCATCGGCGTGTGGGCAAATTGCCACGCCAGAAATGCCACGCCAGCGGCGGCGGCGAGCCCCACCAGAACGACGACCGCCAATAAACGATTCATGCGCTACTGGAAGCGCTTGACGACGATGGTACCGTTGGTCCCGCCAAAGCCAAACGAATTGGAAAGCGCGATATCAATTTTCATGTCACGCGCGGTGTTGGCACAGTAGTCCAGATCACATTCCGGATCCTGGTCAAATATATTGATGGTTGGTGGTGAAATTTGGTTGTGCACCGCCAGCGAGGTGAACACCGCTTCAATGCCCCCTGCCGCGCCGAGCAAGTGGCCGGTCATGGATTTGGTGGAATTGACCACCAGTTGTTTTGCGTGCCCGCCAAACGCCGCCTTCACGGCCTGCGTTTCATTTTTGTCGCCGAGCGGCGTCGATGTGCCATGCGCATTCAAATACTGCACGTCGGCAGGATTGACCGCGGCGTTGCGCAGCGCCGCCAGCATGGCGCGGCGCGGACCATCCATGTCCGGTGCGGTGATATGTTTGGCATCGGCACTCATGCCCATCGCCAGCAGTTCGCCATAAATGCGTGCGCCGCGCGCTTTGGCGTGTTCGAGTTCTTCGAGGATGAGGATACCGGCGCCTTCGCCGAGCACAAAACCATCACGATCGCGGTCGAACGGGCGACTGGCGGTTTCAGGTGAGTCATTACGCTCCGACAGCGCCTTGACCGAACAAAAGCCACCCATACCCGCCATACAAATCGTCGCTTCGGCACCACCGGCGATCATCACGTCGGCATCGCCGTATTCGATCATACGGCCGGCGTCACCGATGCAGTGCGAGGCGGTGGTACACGCCGAGACCATCGAAACGTTTGGCCCCTTCACGCCGAATTGGATCGAAATCATGCCGGCAACCATATTGATGATCGAGCCCGGCACAAAAAACGGCGACAATCGGCGCGGCCCCTTGGCGATCATTTCGCGGATGTTTTCCTCGATCATCGGCAGACCGCCGATACCGGAACCGACATTCACACCAATGTGTTCGGCGTTTTGCTCGGTGATTTGCAGACCCGAATCATCCAACGCCATTTTGGTTGCCGCCAGGCCGTAGTGGATAAAGGTATCCATACGGCGCACCTCTTTGGCCGACATCCAGTCGGCGGCATTAAAGCCCTTTACCTCGCCGGCAATCCGCGTCGGCAGCACGCTTGCGTCAAAACGCGTAATCGGCGCGATTCCACCGCGTCCGTTGACAATGTTGTCCCATGCGGTGGCGACGGTATTGCCCACCGGCGAAACAATGCCCAGACCTGTAATAACGACACGACGCTTGCCCATGTTGAAACCCTGTTTTGTGAATACTGAAAATCTACCGCATCCCGCCGTCGACCGGCGGGCACAATGCAAAAAGGCTGCCGATCAATGCTGACCGACAGCCTTCATGGTGTGCAAGGATGATTACTTTTTGAGGTTTGCAGTAACGAAATCAATGGCTTGCTGCACATTGGTGATTTTTTCGGCCGCCTCATCCGGAATTTCGGTTTCGAACTCTTCTTCCAGCGCCATCACGAGTTCGACGTTATCGAGCGAGTCCGCGCCCAGATCTTCGACAAATGACGAATCATTTTTGATGTCGGCTTCAGCCACGCCGAGTTGTTCTGCGACGATCTTTTTGACGCGTGCTTCGATGTTATCCATGTGTTACATCCTTAAAAAAATAAACAACGCTATTTTACCAAAACCACAAAATTGCGCGTGGAAGGTCAAATATTCCCTTTTTGTGCCACCGTGCCACTATTCCATGTGCATGCCGCCATTGACGTGAATGGTGTTGCCGGTAATATAGTCTGCATTTGAGGTGGCGAGAAACAAAACCGCTTCCGCCACGTCTTTTGCCTGACCCAACCGCCCCAACGGCACGTTGGCGACCAACTTTGCCGTCTGCTCTGCCGACAGCCCCTTGGTCATGTCGGTCTCGATAAAACCGGGCGCAACACAATTGACGGTGATGTTACGGCTGCCGACTTCTCGCGCGAGTGCTTTGGTGAATCCGACCATACCCGCCTTGGCGGCAACATAATTGACCTGACCGGGGTTGCCCATAAATCCAACCACCGACGCGATATTGATGATGCGGCCACTGCGCGCCTTCATCATGCCCTTGATCACACCCCGGCTCAGACGGAACACTGCGGACAAATTGGTTTCGATCACATCCGACCAGTCATCATCCTTCATGCGCATCATCAGGTTGTCGCGGGTGATGCCGGCGTTGTTGATCAGGATGGCGATGGTGCCAAATTTTTCCTCGACGGATTTGATCAGTGCCTCGCATTGCGCCGCGTCCTTGACGTCGAGCACCATGCCCGCGCCAGTCGCACCAGCGCGCTCGATCGACTGTTGAATCAACGCCGCACCGCCTTCGGTGGTCGCTGTGCCAATCACAGTGGCACCCGAGGCGGCCAGCGCCTCCAGGATTGCCGCGCCGATACCGCGCGTCGCACCGGTCACCAACGCAATTTTTCCATCCAATAGTTTTGTCATGACATCGCTCTTATTTGGCGGCCGCGACGGCTGCATCGAGCGTCGCCAAATCCGTGACCGCGAGGCAGCCCAACTCAGCCACAATTCGTTTGTTTAAGCCGGTCAAAATTTTTCCGGGTACACATTCAACAACCGTGGTTACGCCCCCGGCGGCAAGCATTTGCACGGTTTCAATCCAACGCACCGGCCGGTAGAGTTGATCGACCAATGCACGTTTGACATCATCACCGCTGGTAAACGTTTTGACGTCGGCATTCTGCACCACCGGAATGGCGGGTGCGATGACGTTGATTGTCGTCAAATATTCGCGCAACTTGTCGGCGGCCGGTTGCATCAGGGCGCAATGCGACGGCACGCTCATCGGCAACATCAGCGCGCGTTTTGCGCCACGCTCTTTTGCCAGCAGCATGCCGCGTTCGACTGCGCCGCGATGGCCGGCGATCACAATTTGGCCCGGCGAATTCAGGTTCACGGCTTCCAACACGTCCGGGCCCGCCGCATCCAAACACACCTGGCGAACCACGTCGACATCAAGCCCCAAAATCGCGGCTATGCCGCCGGTTCCCTCCGGAACGGCCGCCTGCATCGCACCGGCCCTGAAACGCACCAACGGTACGGCATCGGCAAATGCCAGCGCACCCGATGCCACCAGTGCGGTGTATTCGCCGAGGCTGTGGCCTGCAAAATAAGTTGGCATCGCACCGCCCTGCTGCTGCCATGCACGGTAGGTAGCAACACCGGCAACCAACATCAGCGGTTGCGTATTAACGGTCTGGTTTTGTAATTCCGCGGGGCCATCGACCACCATTTGCAAGAGGTCGACGCTGAGAATGGCAGACGCTTCTTCAAAGGTGTGTTTGACCACCGGCAGCTCGATGAGATCGGCCATCATGCCCGGCGACTGTGAACCCTGTCCGGCGAATGTGATTGTAAATTTTGTCATTGTGCGCCCGCTACCATTTGACCAGCGCGGCGCCCCAGGCAAAACCACCGCCAAGCGCCGCCATCAATACCTTCTGACCCGGTTTGATCTTTCCCTCACGCACGGCCACATCAAGCGCCAACGGGATCGAGGCGGCCGACGTGTTGCCGTGTTTGTCGACGGTCAAAATGACTTTTTCTTCCGGCATTTTTAATTTTCGCGCGGCGTGCATGATGATGCGTTGATTGGCCTGATGACAGACAAACCAGTCAATCGCGTCCGGCTGCAACCCGTTGGCGTGCAGGGCTTCCCACGCCACATCTTCAAATGCTTTCACGGCAAACTTGTAAACCGCACCGCCATCCATGGTCAGCACCGGACTGCCGCGAATCTGGCCATTTTGAACGGTACCCGGAGCACACAACGCGTCGCGGTAACTGCCGTCGGCATGAAGATGGGTCGACAATACGCCGGGTTCGGTTGACGCCTTTAATATCACCGCGCCGGCACCGTCACCAAACAACACACAGGTGGAACGATCCTGCCAATTCAGAATTCGCGAAAACACTTCGGTACCCACCACCAACGCACACTTTGCACCACCGGTGGCGATAAATTTTTCCGCAGTCGACAAAGCGTAGACAAAGCCGGCGCAGACCGCCTGCACATCAAATGCAATGGCTTCCTTGACGCCGAGTTTGTCCTGCAGGATGCACGCCGTCGAGGGAAACACCATATCGGGCGTCGAGGTCGCAACAATAATCAGGTCAATGTCGTCGGCGTGTACACGCGCCGCCTTCATGGCACGCTGTGATGCGATCAACGCCAGATCACTTGCATTCTGGTCCTCCGCCGCATAGTGGCGTTCACGAATACCGGTACGCGAATAAATCCACTCATCGTTGGTATCAACGATTTTCGCAAGGTCGTCATTGGTGACCAATTTGTCCGGCAAATAACTACCGGTACCGGCGATGCGTGCAAATGTGCTCATAAAATAATTGGTCGCATGGTCTATTCGACAGCGGGTTTGCCCGGGTTCAACAGGCCTTCGTTGTGCAGGCGCTCAATCTGTGTGCTGATGCTCGCCAACAAACCGTGTTCGGCTTCCGTTTTCGCACGCTGAATTGCGTGACCAAACGAAAATGCGTCGGCTGAACCATGGCTTTTGACCACGATGCCCTTCAATCCCAATAGCGCAGCGCCATTGTATTGACGCGGGTCGAGGCGTTGTTTGAAACCGTTCAACGCCGGCAATGAGACCAGGGCCATCAGCTTGCGGAATATGTTCTTTTTGTATTCTTCCTTCAAAAAGTCTCCCATCATTTTGGAGATCCCCTCGGAAGCTTTTAACATGACGTTGCCGACGAAGCCGTCACACACCACCACATCGGTGGTGCCCTTATAGATGTCGGTGCCCTCGACGTTGCCGTAAAAATTGAGATGGCTGGACTTGAGCAATTCGCCGGCTAATTTGGTCTTTTCATTGCCCTTGAGGTCTTCCGAACCGATATTGAGCAACCCTACGGATGGATTTGATTTGCCTTCGACCGCGGCACACAACATCGCACCCATGATGGCAAATTGCAATAGATGTTCGGCGCTGGATTCGGCATTCGCACCGAGGTCGAGCACGTAGACCACCCCCTTTCGCGACGGAAGCGCCGCACAGATGGCGGGGCGATCAATACCCGGCAGGGTCTTCAGGACAAATTTTGCGGTTCCCATCAACGCACCGGTGTTACCAGCCGACACACAGGCGTGGGCCTCCCCGGATTTCACCAGATCAACGGCGATGCGCATTGATGAATTTTTCTTGTTGCGAATGGCCGAGCGGATATCCTCGTCCATGCCGACCACGTCGGCTGCATCAACAATTTGCAGTCGCGAAGAACCCGCCGAAACGATATCGCCGGCTTTGGATTTTTTGAGTTGCGTTTCGATCTCGGCTTTGCGGCCGACCAGCAGCACGCGGCAATCTGGCGATTGACCGAGAAAAGTCAGGGCTGCGGGAATAGTGACGGATGGGCCGAAATCGCCGCCCATCGCATCAATGGCAATAGTTGTCTGCATTAGATTGGATACCCGGCGGTTTACGCAGGATACCCGGCAGTGTGCCTAATAATTGTGACGCAATCGCCGTCTGGCGATTTATTCGTCAGCTTTGGTCTTGACGACTTTTTTCCCGCGGTAAAAACCGGACGGTGAAATATGGTGACGCAAATGGGTCTCACCGGTGGTTGGCTCGATCGCCGTCGGCGGACTTACCAGAAAGTCGTGGGCGCGATGCATGCCACGCTTTGATGGGGACTTCTTGTTCTGTTGGACTGCCATGGTAATTCTCCTGATTTCAATTGACTGCTTTTCATGTTGCCGACTGCATCAACCTGCCTGCAATCAACCTGATTTCTTCAAGACCGCCAGCTTTGCAAATGGCGATTCCCGTTTTTCACCGGCCGTATCAGCCGTTGCCACCGCGGACGACGTACCGGTCGGCCGCTTCGACAATCCGGACATGGTCCGATCATTGACCGAAGGCGCCGATTGCCGAGGCGTGGTGCCCGGAATTGCCAGCAAGATTTCCTCTTGCACGCGATCGAGCACGTTGAACTCGTTGCCGCAAACAACATAGTCTTCGTCGTCTGATTCTGCCTCCAATGCCGGCAAATCTTCTTCCGTCGACACCAGCACCAGATTACTGTTGATATCCAGCACAAAGCGCGTTGGCTGTAACGTCACCGCATCAGCGATCTCAAACCAACCCGAAATTATACACTTTACCTGCCGTTTTTTTGTACCTGATTGATCTGTCAGGAGATTTCCAAGAAATTGATAAGAAATTTCCCCGGCATCCGACACCAAATAGTCCCGCAGATCAGGCAGTTGCGCCGGGGTAAATGAGCCCTCGACCGGCGATTTTGCGCGCATCAGCCGGTCGATCGGTACTGTTGGCATGCTGTTCTTTTGCGGATTCGGTTGGTCTCGAGACATCCGTACATGATATGATTTTATGTCCCAAAAATCAACAACTCACTGATTTTGAACAATAAAATTTCGAAGACATGATAATGGCAGTGCAAAAGCCCTTGTTACTTGCCTCAACGTCACGCTACCGCGCCGAGCTGCTCCGGCGACTAAAACTGCCATTTGAGACCGCCGCCCCCGCCAGCGATGAGGCCGCGCTGTCGGGCGAGGCGTGTCAGGCTACGGCAACACGGCTCGCCATCACCAAAGCGCGAGCAGGCGCCGCAATTGCCACCAACGCCATGGGCTGGACCAGCGGCGTGGTGATCGGCTCAGATCAGGTTGCCGACCTGAATGGCGTCCCGCTCGGCAAACCCGGTACCCGCGAGCGTGCAATTTTGCAATTGCAATCGATGCGCGGACAGAGCGTACTCTTTCACACGGCGGTGGCACTGGTTGATATTGCGTCGGCGCGTGTGCAATCACAACTGGTCACCACAAAAGTCAGCATGCGACGCTACACCGACGCGCAGATCAACTTTTATCTCGATCATGAATACGCTCTCGACTGCGCAGGCAGCGCCAAATCAGAAGGCCTCGGCGCCGCCCTGATTGCCGTTATGTCCAGCGACGATCCGACCGCGTTGATCGGGCTGCCTTTGATTGCATTAACGACGATGCTGCAAAACGAGGGCATTGAGGTGTTGGCATGACGCAATCCAAACCGGCCGCCGCGCCAACCGGGGTGATACAAAAGCGCGGCACTCTTTTCTTGATTCCCACCAACTTGAGCGAGCCGTTTTCCACTTCGGCAATTTTGCCACCTGATGTGACCGCCCTGGCTTGCCGCATGGACCACTTCATCGCCGAAAATGCCAAAACCGCGCGGGCATTTCTGAAGGCAATCGGTATCACACGACCCCTCGCCCAAGTCTCGATCGTCGAACTCGATAAACATTCCAAGACAGTTGATGCCGACCGTTTGCTCGCACCGCTGCTTGCCGGACACGATGTTGGATTGGTCTCGGAAGCGGGCGCGCCGGCGGTCGCCGATCCCGGCGCCATGATTGTCGCCGCCGCACACCGTGCGGGCATCGTCGTCACGCCGCTGGTCGGCCCGTCTTCGATCTTGCTGGCACTGATGGCATCGGGACTCAATGGCCAGTCGTTTGCGTTTCACGGTTATTTGCCGCAGGACAAACGTGAACGCGGTCAGGCAATCCAGACCCTCGAACGTGAGTCACGGCAAAAACACATGACGCAGATTTTTATCGAAACGCCGTATCGCAATACGGCGATGATGCAGGATCTTGTCGCGACACTGTCGCCGTCAACAACCCTGTGTATTGCAACCGACCTGACCGGCGCGCAAGAAAATATCATCACCCGGCCGATTGCACAATGGCGCAACTGCGCCGCAGAGATGAACAAGCTTCCGGCGATTTTTTTGTTTCTGGCGTGAGCCGGCGCTGCAGCTAGACAACCGACGGGGCTGCCGCCACCGATTCAAAAATAGACGACCTCCTCAACAACGGCGTGACTTCTTCCGCAGACAACGGCACGCTGAAATAATAGCCCTGCCCGACCCCGCAGCCTTTTGCCCGCAACAAGGTCAGTTGCCCGGCGGTTTCAATACCCTCGGCAATCACATCAAGATCAAGTGACTTTGCCATGCTGATTATGGCCACCACGATGGCGGTGTCGTTTGGATCGACAGTGATATCGCGAATAAAGCTCTGATCAATTTTCAGCTTGCCGATCGGCAGTCGCTTTAGATATGACAGACTTGAATAACCGGTGCCAAAATCGTCGACGGAAAGATGTATTCCCATTTCGGCAAGCTCATTGAGCAACATCACGCTGCCCTCGCCCTGCCGCATCACCTGGCTTTCGGTTATTTCAAGTTCGAGCTGGGTCGGATCCATCTGTGTTTCACGGAGGATGCCGACCAACATTTTGACAAACCCCTTGTCGTTTAATTGTTTTGCCGACAGGTTCACAGCAATACGCCGTGGCAACAGTCCCGCCTCCTGCCATGCGCGATTTTGCCGGCATGCTTCGCGCAACACCCATTCGCCCAACTCGTTGATCAAACCGGTTTCTTCGGCAAGTGGAATAAATTCACCCGGCATCATGGTTCCGCTGTCTTCGGATTGCCAGCGCACCAGCGCCTCAAGCGCAACGATTTCACCCGACACAAGATCGATCTGCGGCTGATAGACAAGCGAGAAGTTTTCATCGCGAACCGCGGCGCGCAGGTTTGATTCCATTACCGCACGACGCTTGACGGCGATATTCATCTGCCCGGTGAAAAACTGATAGGTGTTTTTTCCCAGCGCCTTGCCGTGGAACATGGCGGTATCTGCATTCTTGAGGAGCGTGGAGGCGTCCGTGCCGTCCTCCGGATATATCGAGATGCCTATGGACCCCGACACATGCTGATCTGTTCCGCCGACGAAAAATGCCAACCGCATTGCATCGAGTATTTTCTGCGCAACGCGCGTCGCGCCCTGATGCCCCTCAAGTTGATCGAGCAACACAATGAACTCGTCACCACCCTGCCGCGCAATGGTGTCGTGTCCGCGAACCGAATCATGCAGGCGCCGCGCCACCTCGCGCAACAAATCGTCACCGGCGTCATGTCCAAGTGTGTCGTTGATATTCTTGAAATTATCGATGTCGATAAACATCACGGCGAGTTTGTGTTGGCCGCGCTCGGCACGCGTCACCGCCTGTGAAATCCGATCCTGAATCAGCGAACGGTTCGGCAGTCCGGTTAGCGCATCGTGAAACGCAAGGTGCTGGATGTGCTCCTGGATGGCGCGGCGCTCACTGACATCGCGCGTATTGACAATCACGCCCTGCACGGCCGGATCCTTCAAGCAATCCTTGCCGATTGATTCAAGCATACGCCAGCCACCGTCGCGCGAACGCACCCTGAATTCGACCGGACGCGCCATTTGACCGGATTCAAGCAACTCATCAAAAGCGGTTCGCAGTCGCGCCACATCCTCGCGATGGACCAGATCAAATTGACATTTGCCTATCATCTCCTCCGGCGCATAACCGAGCAGGTGTTTGACCGAGGGGCTCTGGTAAAGAATCACCGCGTCACGACTCAACACACTGACGATATCCATGGCGCTTTCGGTCATCGCACGAAACCGTCCCTCGGTTTCTTCGAGCGCCATCGCCGCCTGTTTGAAATCGGTTATATCGGTCAACACACCGATCATGCCGGCCGGCGTTCCGTCGGGGCTGGTAAAGCGGCTGATATGGCGGACCACATCGTGCAGTTGCCCGTTGCCGTCGCGCACCCGCACTTCGCGAACAACTTCTTCGCCTTGCATGACAAGGGCATCTTCGGCCTGAATGGCGGCGACATCATCATCCGGGAATACCTCCGCAAAGGATTTTCCAAGCCATTGATCGCGGGTGAGTCCGTAGAATTGCTCCCAGGCACGGTTGAATCCCAGGTAACGGCCGTCACGGCCCTTGTAAAAAATCGGGTTTGGAATAACTTCCAGCAGATCCTGGGTAAAGCGCAATTGCTCATCAAGCTTGCGCGAGGTCTTCTTGATTTCGGAAACGTCGGCACAGGTGACCAGGATGCCGACGATCGCGCCATTGCTGTCGCGCAACGGGGCGGCGGCAACGCTGATATCGATCTGCTCCAAAGCGCCGTTTTGGCCCGGACGGTTAATGCGCATTTCAAATCCGTGCAATGTTTCACCCGCCAGAGCCCGTCGGCGCTTTTCCATGGCGCGTTCACCGGGATAGCCGTGCTCCAGCTGGGATGGCTTGCCCAGCACCTCTAATTCGGACAAACCAAATATTTTTTCGGCCGCGGGATTCCACAGGGTGACAATACCGGCGGGTGTGATCGAGTAAATGGCCAGCGGCGACGATTCAACGATGGTTTTTAAACTGGCATTAAGGGCGCGCAATGTTTCCTGCGATGCACGCGATTCGGATATATCCTCGATCGACGCCAAACCATAAAGCGGCTTGCCATCGCTGTCGCGGACGATTACGCCGGACCGCTGCGCCCAAAACACCGAACCATCCTTGCGGATATAGCGTTTTGCCCGGCTGATTTCGCGGTCCGCCATGCCGGCATGATCACGAATCATTTCAATATCTGCCTGGCGATCGTCCGGATGTGTGACATCAAGAAGGTTTTTGCCAATCAATTCGCCAACAGAGTAGCCAAGCATTTCACAATAGCGCCGGTTGACCAGTAACAACCTGCCGCTTGTGTCGACTTGCGCCAGCCCGATGCCAACCAGGTCAAATGCTTCACGAAACTTCCGTTCACCCGCCTTCAACGCATTTTCCCGGTGCTGAACTTCGCCGCCCAATGAACGCATGGCGTCCGCCAAATCTGCTATTTCCGCATAACCGTGATCGCCTTCAACCGACCAGCGCTGCCCGCCGGTGTTGGTCGAACGCAGTTGCTGGGTGAGCTTATTGATCGGCGCCGTCACCTGACCTGCAATCGCCGCCCCCAACAATCCCGCCAAAATCACCGCGCCGAGCCCCCACCAAAGCACCAGCGTATGAACTTTCTTGGCAATGTCGTCGGGCAGACCGTCAATACCGGCGACACGCGTCGCCAGAATGCCCAGCAACAGCGTCAGCGCCAGCATCACCGCGGCGAAACTCACGCCGATGCGCATCTGCAGCCTCGGTGGCGCGTGCACCTGTTCGCCGTTTTTGGGCTTGTTTTTGTCTAACGCCATATGATCGATTTCAGGTTGTCATTGCCGCAAATGATAACGCCGCTTGCAGGCGCCTGAACGGGGCTTCCAATCTGCACGATGCCGCCTTCGTTTCGATGCCGCTAGCGCAGGGTCGCGCGCTCACCGACGATACGCGTCGAAATTGATTGCCAGAACGCCTCTGATACGGATGCGCCAAAACGACGCGCAAGCTGATCCGATAACGAGTCCTCCTGCGTGTAGTCGACGATTTGCTCCGCCTTGAGAATGTCGCGTGCCACGTAGTCAAGGCTGCCGAGTCCGTCGGCAAGACCCAGCGCGATACTCTTTTCGCCGGACCAGACCAGACCGGAAAACATGTCCGGCGTTTCCTTCAATCGCTTGCCGCGTCCATCACGCACCACCTTGATGAACTGCTCGTGAATTTCGGCCACCATCTGCTGCGCATATTTTTGCTGATCGGCATTATTGGGCGAGAACGGGTCCAGAAATCCCTTGTTCGAGCCTGCAGTGACCAGACGGCGTTCGACACCCAATTTTTCCATGGCACCGGTGAAACCAAAACCATCCATCAATACACCGATGGAACCGATGATCGATGCCTTGTCGACAAAAATCTTGTCGGCTGCGGCGGCAATGTAATAGCCGCCCGATGCACAAACATCCTGCACCACCACGTACAGCGGGATGTCCTTGTGTTTGGCGCGCAACCGGACAATTTCATCGTTGATATAACCCGCCTGTACCGGACTGCCCCCCGGGCTATTGATGCGCAGCACCACGCCCTGGGTATTTTTGTCCTTGAATGCCGCCTGCAAGGCGCTGATGATCTTGTCAGCAGAGGCCTTTGAATCGGCGGCGATGACGCCCTTTAATTCCACCAGCGCCGTATGCCGCTCGGTAGAAACCACATCGCGTTTGCCGCCGGAAACGCCAACCGCAAACAACAGTACCAGCAGGAAAAAACCGAGCCACGACAAACTGGTAAAAACACGCCAGTGACGCGCACGCTTTTGCTCGGCCAGCGTCTCAAACGCGAGTTTTTCCAGCACGCTTTGTTCCCAGCGGTTGTTGCCGCGGTCACCCGCCGGGGCGTCGCCCTGACCGGTGGCCGGCGCAAAAACCGGCTCAATGCGGGCATTTGTTGCGTTGGGATTGGTCGGGCCTGGCTGGCCGGGAAACTGTTCCATGTCTTGGTTCTTTTCGGTATGAGATTATCGTCCGCAGGACGCTCGACAACGCATCAAGAGTCGCCTGGTGCGGTTGTTGGTATGGCGGGGCGATGGGCCGAAATGAGTCTGCCGACACGCAAATTGATGTCGCCGCCGATGACATCGACCGCGATTTTCACCAGTGACGCGCCTTGGCATGGCCCACCAACACATTTGCCAGAATCTGCCTCAAACAACGCACCGTGCGTAGCGCAAACCAAGTATAACCCTGATTCATCAAACACCTCCCCCGGTTGCCAGTCGAGTTCGGTGCCGCGGTGTGGGCAGGAATTTGCATAGGCGTAAACCTCCCCGTCGAATTGGACGACAAAGCCGTGCATGATCCTGCCGTCAAATTCAAACGCAAATCGGGCCGCACGACCACCGTCGGCAAGCACATCCCGCCGGCAAATCATCTGTGAATTTAACTGTGGCATGGGCCGTCAGGGCAATGAATCAGGCGTGTCGCCGAAGCCAGTCCGCCAACGCGTCGACGGTCGGCAGGATGGCGCGATGCGTCGATGTCTGCAATTTTTCCGGATGATGCGCGCCGTAGCTGACGCCAAGCCCGTCGCAACCGGCCGCCGCCGCCATATCGAGGTCGTGCGTGGTGTCGCCAATCATCAGCGTTTCGGCCGGCCCGACGCCGGTGAATGACATCAATTTTTCGAGCATGTCCGGGTGTGGTTTGGCAAACCCCTCGTCGGCGCAGCGTGTATAGTGAAAATGATGCTGCAATCCGCAGTGGGCAAATGCACGATCGAGGCCGCGGCGCGGCTTGCCAGTCGCCACCGCCAGAAAGCGCGTGTCATGCGCCAGGCCGGTCAATACCGACTCGATACCGTCGTACAAAACCACCTCGCCGTCACGCGGCACATAATGCGCCCGGTAGCGCGCCGCAAACGCGTCGAGCCCGGCATCATCGAGTCCCGGAAAAAGTGCGCGTGTCGAATCAACAATCCCCAGCCCGATGATGTGTTTTGCATTCTCCATTGACGGCGGCGGCAGCCCGCAATCGACGGCGGCAAGCTGAATACACTCGGCAATCAGTCCGGTCGAATCCATGATGGTGCCGTCCCAGTCAAACACAACGAGGCGATATTTCATTCTTGCGTGCCCTTGCGAAACTCAAGGTAATGGCTGAGGTCTTTCGATAACGGTGCCTTGATAATGATTTTTTCAGCCGTTAGCGGGTGATCGAACGTCATGGAATGCGCATGCAAGAACATACGCTTCAGGCCGCCGTTTTTCACCGCGGCAACGTGTTTGTTCAACGCAAAGTCGCCGTACTTGTCGTCGCCGATAATCGGGAAACCGAGACTCGCCAAATGCACCCGGATTTGGTGGGTGCGCCCGGTGCGGATGTCACAATCGAGCAGTGTGCAGCCGGGGAACTGTTCGACCCAGGTAAAAATGGTGTGCGACTCCTGACCGTCTTCCTCGTCAACCGCGACCCGCCGCTCGCCCGATTTGGTGACGTATTTGCTCAGCTTGATACGCACACTTTTCTTTTGATCCGGCCAGGCGCCCTGCACCAGCGCGTAATAGTGTTTTTCAATGCGGGTCTGGGTTTCGCCGCGCAACATGGCGTGCATGGCCGTTAGTGCGCTGCGCTTTTTCGCCAACAGCAGCACGCCGGAGGTCTCGCGATCGAGGCGGTGAACCAGTTCCAGAAACTTCGCCTCGGGACGCTGCAGGCGCAACGCCTCTATCACCCCTAGACTGATGCCGCTACCACCGTGCACCGCCATACCCGCCGGCTTATCGATGGCCAGCAGTGCGTCATCTTCAAAAATGAAAGCCCAATCAGGACGGGCGTTCTTGGGCACTTTTGCCTGAAACCCGTTTGCTGTATTGGGCTTTTGTTTTTCATCCATTCGCAGCGGCGGGATGCGAACAACGTCGCCCAAGACCAGGCGGTAGGTCTGGTCAATGCGTCCCTTGTTGACGCGCACTTCGCCTGATCGCAGGATGCGATAAATATGGCTCTTGGGAATCCCCTTCAGTTTGCCCAATAAAAAATTGTCGATGCGTTGACCCTCGTGCCCTTCGTCGATGGTGACCTGCTCAACGCTGACGCGGGGGCCGGGTGCCGCCATTGCGGCAATCGGGACATTGTCGACCGGGTAATCGGTGCCGGATGGTCGGGGTTTTTTAGCTGGGTTGGACTGGCGTGGCATTTCGGCTATAC
>JANMNT010000390.1:0-1707 GCA_031368465.1 Burkholderiales bacterium | reverse complement strand
TGGTGGAAAGAACTTTTTCCAGCGCATCCGGCGTGTGGGCGTAATCAACAACAACCAGCGGTTTGTTTGCCGGGTTTACCGCCGCCCGGACTTTTTGCATCCGGCCAGTCACCGGCGCTAACCGACCCACAATAGACGCTGCGGTGGAGATAGAAACAGCACTCGCTTTAAGGCAGCCAATCACCGCCAGCAGATTGCTCGCGTTAAACGCGCCAAGAATGTCTGACTCAACGTGTGCCTCATCAGTCGTGAGACCATTTACATCGAGACTCTGCACTGTGAAACTAAGCCCCGCCGAAGTAACGGCAATATTGTGCGCAATCAAATTGGCGAACTTGATGCCGGCTTTGGTTGCATAACGAATGACGTCAACGCCGCGCCGCTCGGCTCGGCTGGCGAGTTCACGGCCGAACGCGTCATCCACATTCACCACTGCCGCCTTTAGTCCTCGCAGCGCAAACAACTTCGCCTTGGCTTCGCCGTAGGCTTCCATCGTGCCGTGATAGTCGAGGTGATCGCGGGTGAGATTGGTGAAGACGGCAACATCGTATTTCACATCTGCGACGCGCCCCTGATCGAGTCCGTGGCTGGAAACTTCCATCGCACAAGTCGCCGCCCCTGAAGTGACAAACTCACGCAAATAGCGCTGTAACAAGATCGCGTCTGGCGTGGTGTTATCCGAGGTTGTCAGCGCGCCCACCAGACCGTTGCCGATGGTGCCCAGCACCGCGCTGCGCCGACCCGCCATCTCCAACGATTGTGCAATCCATTGTGAAACCGAAGTCTTGCCGTTCGTTCCGGTCACACCCACCATCCAGAGCTGGTTTGACGGCTGTCCGTACACGTGCGCGCCGATGGCACTGGCAAATTGTTTGAGGTCTTGCACCGCTAGGTGCGGTACGCGCCACGCGTCGTTCCATTGAAAGTCGCCGGCAGATTCATACATCACCGCAGATACACCGCGTGTTACGGCGTCGTTGATAAATGCACGTCCGTCACGAGCCGCCCCGGGGTAGGCCAAGAAGATGCTGCCAGCACGAGCGTCGCGCGAAGAGGCGGTGGCATGCTCCACACGTGTCGGCAATTGATCGATTGCCTGAATGACATCACGCAGATTGGTGAGGACGGTTGGCTGGATATCAGTGGCCATCATCCGCGATCCTTCGGGACTAAAGCGACTTGGGTAGCCGTTGCTGGCATCACCTCCGGCGCTGCTGGCTGTTGCGGCGACACCACCACGTTGGCGACACTCGCCGGCTTTGCAGGAATGCGTCCCGCATCGGCCAGTGCAGGTGCATCCGGCTGCACGCCTGCCATGCGTAATGCCTGCGCCATGACATTCGAGAACACCGGCGCTGACACGTCGCCGCCATAAATCTTGCCCGCAGAAGGCTCGTCGATAGTGACGGCCATGATGAATCTTGGATTGGACGCCGGTCCATAACCCACAAACGACGACAGATACAAGGCCTGAGAATATTGTCCGTTCACCAGCTTGCGTGCGGTGCCTGTTTTGCCGGCAACGCGATACCCCGGCACCTGGCCTTTGGTCGCCGTTCCACCGGTTTGTGTGACGGTCTCAAGCATCGCTGCCATGGTTTTGGCCGTTGCCGTCGACAGCACTTGCTTGCCGATAACCTCGGATTCGCGCTTGTTGAAGGTGACGGGCAGGAGCACACCGTCGTTGGTGAATAGTGTGTAGGCCCG
>JANMNT010000363.1:0-11835 GCA_031368465.1 Burkholderiales bacterium | reverse complement strand
CACCAGCGGCTTCACCTACCACATCACCGGCGGTGCCGATGTAGCGATCACCGTCTTTGCGAATTTTCCAGATGCGTTTTTCGGTCTTGCCGTCCGACCACTTGAAGGATTCGTCGAGTGTGCCTTCGTTGCCATTCCAAGTGCAGATGATCTCGACGTACATGCGCCGTACAACTTTGCCCGAACGATCCTGGACATAACCCCAGCCATCCACCGTGCCGCTGAAGTACTGGCGCAGATCCAGTGTTGGTTTCTCCTGCGCGTAATCGACTGGTTTTGGTGCCGACGCACAGCCGGTCACCAACGCCACCAACGCAATACCGAGCCACATTTGCCATTTCAATAATCGTTTCATCATCTCATCCTTTGAGTTCATGGATTTGCCTTCTGCCGGCGCCGTGGACCGCCGCCGCTGCGGGCGGCATGCTGGACAAAAGGTGAATACAACAACGCCGCCGCCGCGATTGCTTTCAGCACACACGGCAGTAATGCGTAAATTGCGGCCAGGTAAGTGAGGGAGGCGCCGGCGTTTTTTCCCTGCGGCACATATCCCAGCATCGCGAGTGCGGGTAGGGCAATGCCCGCTGCCAGCGCCAGATTCAACTTGGTCACCAAATTCCACAGCCCAAAATACGCGCCCTCGTTTCTGCCGTGACCTGCGCGCTCGTCGTCATCGATCACATCAGCCAAGATCGACGGCGGCAACGCCAAGTCTGCGCCCAAGCCCAGCCCGGACAACACGCAGATGATGCCGAACGCCACCACGTCGCCCGCACCCAACATAAAGGCCCAGACAAAGGCGACAATCGAGACCAGCATGCCGACCAGCCACGCGCGGCCCTTACCGATACGCGCCGACAACCAAACCCACAGTGGCATTCCAGCCGCGCCGGCGGCGAAGTAAGCAATGAGAAACGCCGCAGCCTGCGCTGGCGCCTTGATCACGTCCTCGATGAAAAAAAGCACCAGGGTCGCGGGGATCGATGCCGCGATACCGTTAAACACGAACACCAGCAACAGACTCTTGAAGCGCAGGTTCTTCAGCGGCAGCAACATGTTTGAGAACGCGCTCTTGCTCGCCGTGGCAATACGTACATGTGGCGCCGGCGACAACCATACCGTCAACGCCACCATGACCAACACAAACGGAACAAAAATCATGGCGAATATCGCGTAACCTTCGCGCGGCCCATACTGGCTCGACAAGACTTGCGGTAACGCTGCCGCAAGAAACACACCAATCAAACCAAAACCTTCGCGAAACGACACAACCCTTGTGCGCTCGACCGGGTCGTCAGAGATTTCCGCACCATAGGCCTGATAACTGATCTGCAGCATCGAAAAGGCCGTGTAGACCACCAATAGCATCGCGACCAACCACCACATCATCAGATTGGCCGACAGCGCGGGGGGATTAAACAAGCCGAGCATTGACGCCGCAAGCAACGGCGCGCCTGCAACCACCCAAACAAAACGCCCCCATTTTGTGTGACGGGTTCGATCACTCCAGTAGCCAAGCAGCGGGTCTTGCACCGCGTCAAATATTCTTGCTGCGAGCAGCAGCCCACCGATGGCAGCAAGGCTGACACCAATCACGTCTGAATAGAACTTCGGGACGTTGACGTAAATCGGCAACGCCGCCATCGCCAGCGGGATCGACGCAAGTGAGTAGGCGATCAGCCGCCATGTTGATGGCCGGCCTGACGTATTCACTTGCTGCCGATCAAGCGGGCCCGAAGCGCCGGCTCACTGGTTTTGGGTGACAGCCAAATGTCGAAAAACGCCTTGGCGAATGCCGGGTCCGGGATCTCCGCAATAAATTTGTCCTTCGCGTAAAAGCGTGCGCCCTTGCCGGGCATCGAGACGCCGACCAGTGTATCGCCCTGCTTGACGTCGGGAAATGCGCCGACCATTGCCTGGTTCCACTCGTTCAGCTTGGCCTCATCCTGAAAACCCTGCTTGCGCATTTCATCGATACTGCGCTTTGCGATTTCACGACCCTTCAAGCCCAGGTCGTATACAAGCTCGAGCGCAAAAACATCGCCATGGTCGTGCGGCTTTGCGGCGGTCCATAGGCGGATGTCGTAGACCTTCAGTCCAAAAAATCGCATCACGGCCTCACCGCGTCGTGTCAGCGTTTTTGCTTCGGCGATGTCGCCGGCGACGCTGGCCGGCAATGCAAGCGCTGCTGTCGCAGAAATCATCATGGCTAACATCAGGATGCTGCAGTAGGTAGTCTTTCTCATGAATGCTTCCTTGCAGTCGTCAACCGTGCTAATTTGGTTTCGTCAGTTCAATTTGTATGACGTCGGTGCGTTTTGCACGAAAGCCCGCTTCGCAATAACTGAGATAAAAGCGCCAGATATGCAGGAAGTCGTCATCAAAACCCAGCGGTCTAATATCGGCGACAACCACATTCAAGCGGTCATGCCAGCGACGCAGCGTTTCCGCATAATCAAGGCCGAATCGATATGGCTCGCCGGCTGCCAAGCCTGCATTGGTCGCATCCTTGATGAAGCGGTTGACCGGCGCCAGCATGCCGCCCGGGAAAATAAATTCACGAATGAAATCGCTGGTCGCGCGGTAGCGGCCGAATGCGTTCTCGTCAATGGTGATTGCCTGGACCACGGCGCGGCCGCCGGGTTTAAGGCCACGCTTTACCGCGTTGAAATAGGTCGGCCAGTAGCGCTCGCCGACCGCCTCGAACATTTCGATTGAGACGATATAGTCGTATTGTCCGGTGACGTCACGGTAGTCAATGAATTCAAATGTGGCGTCATCTGTAAATCCTGCATTGGCAATTCGCTCTCGGGCAAATCCGAGCTGCTGATTTGACAATGTAATCCCGTGAACCTTCACCCCGCGGGTCCTGACGGCATGTTCGGCAAAGCCACCCCAACCGCAGCCGATCTCCAGAATGGTCGCCCCGGGTTTGGGGTTCAGCACTTGCAGGATGCGCTCGTACTTGGCCGTCTGCGCCATTTCAAGCGAAAGCGCGTGATTGCCATCAAACACGGCCGACGAGTAGGTCATCGTTTCGTCCAACCAGAGTTTGTAAAATTCGTTGGACAGGTCGTAGTGGGCAGAGATATTTTTTTTGGAGCCACGCCGAGTATTGGTCCGGAAAAAATGTTTTAGTCTAAAAAAAAGTGCAACCAGCGGCTTGCCATAAAACACTTTTGCCAAGGCCTGGTCGTTTAGGGCGCACAACTCCAGAAAGCTGGTGAGATTTGAGGTGAATATCCGCCCGTCACGGTAGCATTCAGCCAGCCCGATTTCGGCGGTTTTGAGTACCTCGCCGGCGACGCCCCAGTCAGCGAATCGCAGATCCGCGTGCGGGCCGTCATGGCGGCCTTTGAAGTTGGTTGTGTGACCCTCGGGTGAAGTAAAGGTCAGAATGCCGGCATCAATATTGCGCAGCACGCTGTAAAGCAATCTGGCAGATGCAGGAAGTGAATCGACATTTGGAATGTCTGTTGGTGACGTGAATTCGTGTGTGGTCATGGTCGTGTCAGCAGCGTGGGTGATATTGACTTGGTTGTCTTTTGCAGCGGTGGCGCGGGCTTGGCGAAAAACGGAATGTCTTTTTTCCAAAGCTTCAGCGCCTGCCAGTGGATTCGTGCCACCACCGCAAAGGTCATGAGCGGATAGGAAACAAATGCTCTCAACGCGTTGGCAGTCGTCAATGGCTGTGGTTTGCCGTCGAGCGTTGTGACAATCAATTTGTCGGCGTCGTCCGCGCCATCAAAAAAATCAATCTGTGCAAACGCACGATCGCCGGTTTGTTGAAATCGAAAACGATAGAAGCCGCGAACTTCACAAAACGGCGAAACATGAAAGACCTTTCGCGCAATCAGCCAGTCGTGATCGGTTATTGCGCTTCCGTCCGGTTGGGAAACGATATAGTTGTGTGACTCGCCGAATGTATTTGAAACTTCGCAGATGGCCGCGCGCAATACGCCGGTCAGGTCGTGGCAATACCAAATTGTGATTGGGTTGAACACATATCCCAACAGACGCGGAAATGTTTGCAGGACAATTTCGCCATTGGCATTGTTAATGCCTTCGCGCTGCAATAGGGCGCGCACCCAAGTCGTCAAGTCACTGCCATCGCGCGGCCCATGGTCTTTGGCATGGAGCGAGAGCAGATTAAAGCGATTGATCGAGAACCAAAGGTTGCCAAGCGCCGGCAAGGATGACAATGGCAAACGCAGGAAGAATACGCCGTAAGAGAATTGGTGCACCGCGGGTCGCAGCCGTTTATGCATGACGCGACCGAAACACAACGATGGAATCGCGCCGGTAATCATGGTGTATCAATGCCGGGGTAGACGGCGGTCAAATCATTTGCCGCAGGTGTATTGGTCTGCCATGGCGTTTTTGCACCGAGGGCGCGCGCGACGGCAATCCCCGACATGAGTCCGTCTTCGTGGAAACCATATCGTGTCCAAGCGCCGGCATACCAACTGTTGCGTTTTCCCTGTTGCACACGCAACGCTCTTTTTGCTGATAACGACTCTGCCAAGAATAGCGGATGATCGTACTCGATCGTCTGGATTATCTTGGCCGGGTCAATCGGCTGCTCTGGGTTCATCGTTACCATCACGGGCGCCCGGAACGGAGTGGGTTGCAGCTTGTTTAACAAATAGGTCAGTGAAACGGGTGTGTCATTTTGGTCAGATTTTGGACGGTATTCCGCATGATAGTTCCAAGCCGCCCAGGCACGCCTGCGGATTGGCAATAGGCTGCTATCAGTGTGCAATACAGCGGTATTTGGCTGATATGTAATGCTGCCGAGAATGTTTTGTTCCGCCTGATCGGCGTCAACAAGCAGACTGAGCGATTGATCGGTGTGGCAAGCGAGTACAACATGGTCAAACATTTCGGTGCCGCCGGCGGTCAATATCTCGACCTTCCCGGGGCTGCGTCCGACGCCCAAAATGTCTGCGTTCAAGCGCACATCATTCAACTGGGCGGCGATTTTTTGCACATAGTTGCGTGCGCCGCCTTTGACCGTGTGCCACCGCGGACGGTTGTTTACTGAGATCAAACCGTGATTGACGCAAAACGAAATGAACGTTGCGAGCGGAAAATCATCAATTCGCTTGGTTGGCGTGGACCATATACAAGCTGCCATTGGCACCAGATACCAATCGCGAAATGCCTGGCCATAACCCCGGTGATTGAGATATTCGCCCAATGTTCCCGTAAGCGTCGAATAGTTGCCTGCGAATGCGCCGGCTTCTTTGTTGAAGCGCAACATGTCGCGCAGCATGCCCAGAAATTTTGGCCTGAACAAGTTGCCCGGTTGTGCAAACACCGACAAAAGACTGTCTGACCCGCACCATTCCAAGCGGCTGTTTCCTGCGACGTCGGTCAGCTTTATGCCAAAAGACATGTCCGACTGGGCCGTTTCGACACCCAAATGCGCGAGCATCGGGATGAAATTGGGATAGGTCCATTCGTTGAACACAAGAAAGCCGGTATCAACCGGGTAAGTGATGCCCTCAAACGTCACGTCGACGGTGTTCGTGTGACCGCCCAGCCTCGAGTCTTTTTCAAACAGCGTGACCTGATGAACGTCGCCGGCGTGTTTTGCCAATAGCCACGCGCAAGAGAGTCCTGCGATGCCAGAGCCGATAATCGCGATCTTCATTGCGCATGACCCACTGTGAACGATTGTTGGCTCAGAACAATGTCGATCACGACCCTGTCTCCTGGTTCCCGTGGTGCGGCATTGGGACGATTTGATTCATACATGGCGCCATTACGATTGTTTTGGGCAACTGGATTGGTTTAGGCTTGGCAGCGCACAAATGTCGTGGCACAATGCAATATACACCCAAACAGTCAATTTGTGACTAATCGGTCACAGATTGACTGATTAGGTCTAAATATCCCAGATCTCATGCTAGCAATAAAAATACCCTTTAAAAAACAACAGTTTGAAGCGCGAGAGGAGGCAATCCTCGACGTTGTAAACAGGCTGTTGTCTGAAAAGGGTTTTGATTTGATGACCATGGACGACGTCGCCGACGAAGTTGGCGTTGCGAAGGGAAGCCTCTACAAACATTTTTCCTCAAAGGAAAAATTGGCTGCTGCGGTGATGTCGCGGTTGTTGACGGAAACGCTGGACGTGCTGGATGGGTTTCCTGCGGATTGGTCTGCAGGCAAACGTCTGGAGGAAATTCTGCGATGGACATTGCAACACCGGCTGCGCGGTGGCGTGCCGCACCTGCCTTCAACACGAGGCGCGTTACAACGTGCGCTGCTGATGAATTTGGAGTATCTGGCGCTTGCCTGGAAGGTCAACAAGCGCTTCTACGCGCTGGCAGCCGAAGCGCGCAAGAATGGCGAAATTAACCATGACATAAGCGATGAAGTTGTCGTGTTCACGCTTTATGCAAGATCTTGTGACCCGACCTTGGAGTTCTTGCAACGCGCGGGAAAACTAACTGATGCACAAATTGTCGAAGCGATGGTGAAAACAACATTCGGCGGCCTGTTCGGCGGCGAAAGAGCCGCAGCAATAGACAAGCAACCAAAGTGATCGCCTGGGTCGGATTCTTCATAAAACTGTCGCTTGATCGCGCTCTAATGGTTTGTCGTTTACCGGACGAAATTTTTTGCGGCCGCCCCCATCCAAAATGCATTTGCCGTCGTAGAACAAAATGAATAACACACCGAATCCCAAGCTGGAGCAGACACAGATGTTATATCCCGACTTATTTACCGATCTCGAGAAGTCGCGCTGGAACATGGCTCAGGACATTCCATGGGATTCATTCGACCGCGCCAAGCTGACGGATGAGCAGGCGATGACCATCAAGATGAACGCGATCACTGAATGGTCGGCGTTGCCGGCCACCGAGATGTTCTTGCGCGACAACCAGCACGACAGTGACTTTTCCGCGTTTATGTCGATTTGGTTTTATGAAGAACAAAAGCACTCGCTGGTACTGATGGAATATCTGAAACGGTTTCGCCCGGAAATGGTGCCGACTGAAGCCGAACTGCATGCGGTACGATTCCCGTTTGATCCAGCGCCCGCACTCGAAACCTTGATGTTGCATTTTTGCGGCGAAATTCGCCTGACCCAATGGTATCGCCGTGCGGCCGAGTGGCATACCGAACCGGTGATCAAGAAAATTTACGATACGATTTCGAAAGACGAGGCGCGCCATGCAGGGGCATACATGCGATATATGCGGCGCGCAATGGAAAGAGTCGGCAACGACGCCAAACTCGCCTATTCAAAGATCGGACTTCTCATGGCGAGCGCGGGCAAGGCGGGTAAACCACTGCATCCGACCAATTTGCACGTAAATCAATCACTTTTTCCAAACGACACGGTTCAATCGCGGCTGCCCGATCCGACATGGCTGGAACGCTGGCTCGACACACAAATCCAGTTTGACAACGTGTGGGAAGGGCGGGTCATCAATGGCATCCTGAAGCAACTCTCGGTGCTGTTTGATCGGACCTTTGAAACGACAAGCGATCTGAACCGGTTTCGCAAAGAGCTGATTGCCATCATGGCGGCCGCCGCTGCCGTACAGCCCGCAATTGCAGCGTCGCCAATAACGCGCTAAAAAGTAAATATTGATCATCCACCCGCCTGTGGGTGAGGTCGGCAGCTAGAATGCAGCAATGCAACCTGACTTCGAAAAAAAAATCACCGACCCTGCCGATCTCATCGCGCGGGTGAGCAGCCTGCCAAAGCCAGTGGTCTTTACCAACGGCGTATTTGATGTATTGCATAGGGGGCATGTGACCTATTTGGCGGAAGCCGCAGCGCTTGGCGCTTCACTGGTTGTCGCGCTGAATTCCGATGCATCCGTGCGACGACTTGGCAAAGGTGACGACCGACCAATCAACTTCCTCGAAGATCGAATGGCCGTCATTGCCGCACTGGAATGTGTATCGCTGGTGACCTGGTTTGACGAGGACACGCCGATTGCCCGCATTCTGGACGCCAGACCGCATGTGCTGGTCAAGGGCGGTGATTGGGCAGTTGATCGGATTGTCGGTGCAAACGAGGTGCGGTCGTGGGGCGGGGAAGTGCATGCCATCGCCTTTCAACATGAGCGTTCGACAACGGCTATGCTCGCCAAAATTCGTGGTTTGCTGCCATCCAAATGAGCGCAGAAAAAATCGGTGCGGAACTGCGTGCTGTTGTCGGCGAAGCCGCCTGCTTGACGAGTGCAACCGATATGGCTCCCTACTTGACTGATTGGCGTCGCACTTACACAGGCAAAGCGTTGGCCGTGATCCGTCCGGCAAACACAGCCGAGGTTTCGGCAGTGGTCAAGATTTGCGCGGCGCATCAAACACCGATTGTGCCGCAAGGTGGCAACACCGGTCAGGTTGGCGGAAGTGTGCCTGACACCTCCGGCGCAGCAATTGTTTTGTCGCTCAATCGGATGAATCGCATCCGCGCCATAGATACTGACAACGACACCATTACGGTGGATGCCGGGGTGATTTTGCAAAATGTACAGGCGGCGGCACACGCGGCAGATCGATTGTTTCCGCTTTCGCTTGCGGCAGAGGGCAGTTGCACGATTGGTGGAAATTTGTCGACCAACGCGGGCGGCACCAACGTATTGCGCTACGGCAATGCGCGTGATCTGGTGTTGGGGTTGGAGGCCGTCACGCCTGCCGGCGACATTTGGCACGGGCTGTCCGGATTGCGCAAGGACAACACCGGGTATGATTTGCGAAACCTGTTGATCGGTGCGGAAGGCACGCTGGGCGTGATTACCGCCGCCACGTTGAAACTATTCCCGATGCCAAAGACGAGGGCGGTTGCGTTTGTCGCGGTTGCCTCCCCGGAACACGCCGTTTTATTGCTCAATCGCATCAAGCGCGCCTTTGCAGATCGGCTGGTCGGTTTTGAGCTGGTCTCGCGGATTTGCCTGGAGCTTGTGCTGCGTCATATTCCGAATATCCAGGAGCCATTTTCCCAAAAATATTTGTGGCATGTGTTGATTGAAGCAAACGATTCGCGCGCTGACGCGCCTATCGGTGAATGGCTGGAAGTCGAATTGGCACAGGCATTTGAAACAGGTGAAGTCTTGGACGCCGTGATCGCGGCATCAGAAGCCCAAATCAAAGCGCTATGGCGATTGCGCGAGGAAATTTCCGAGGCACAGCGTATTGAGGGAAAAAACGTCAAACACGATATTTCGGTGCCAATTTCACGTATTCCGGCCTTCATTGAAAAATGTGATGCCGCATTAACCCAGGCATTCCCCGATATTTCAATCGTCTGTTTTGGACATCTGGGTGACGGAAATTTGCATTACAACTGCGGATTGCCGGCACAGGGTTTGATGAACGCCGTTCCGATAAATGACATCGTGTACGCCCACGTCGATGAGTTTGGCGGATCCATTTCCGCCGAACATGGTTTGGGACAACTCAAACGCATTGAAATCACCAAACATAAATCACTGATTGCGCTCGACATGATGCGTCAAATCAAGCGCGCGCTGGACCCACATAACATCATGAATCCTGGAAAAGTCTTGTAGTAGAGGATTGCCAAACCCGCCATTGCGCCGGCACTTTCAGCCATAAATGCCTCAAACACCGCGCCGGATAACGATTTTTATTTTCTGCGGCGTCATATCCATCAGGCGCATAAGTCATGTCCAATGCGTATTGGGCACGATTTGCATCAGCCGATAAAATGCGCCATCACCTATCGTCGAGAGTTACACATGGCTGATCGTCAATTCGGGTTTGAAACGCTTGCGCTGCATGCCGGACAAATTCCGGATGCCGCCACCGGTTCGCGTGCGCTGCCGATTTATCAAACGACTTCCTATGTTTTCGACAGCGCTGAACACGCGGCGTCTTTGTTCAATTTGCAGACGTTTGGCAATGTCTACACGCGGCTGTCCAACCCAACCACGGCGGCGTTTGAGGAGCGCTGCGCGGCGCTCGAGGGCGGCAGGGCGGCGGTTGCCACCGCATCCGGACAGGCCGCCGAAATGGTCGCCTTGCTGAATATTTTGGAAACAGGCGATCATATTGTTTCGTCGTCAAAGCTCTACGGCGGCACACATACGATGTTCAGCGTCAATTTCAAGAAGCTGGGCATCGACGCCACATTGGTGGACCCTGACGACCCTGAAAATTTCCGTCGGGCACTAAGACCAAATACAAAGGTGGTCTTTTCAGAGACCTTGGGCAATCCTGCAATCAACATGATCGACCTCGAAGCCATTGGTAAGATCGCGAGGGAGGCGGGGGTGCCATTTGTGGTTGATAACACGGCAGCGTCGCCATACCTATGTCAACCGCTCAAACACGGTGCGGATATTGTTCTTCATAGTGCAACCAAATTCATGGGCGGTCACGGCACGACAATGGGTGGTGTGGTGGTGGAAAGCGGAAAATTTCCGTGGGGCGAGCCGCGAATTGCCGCTAAATTTCCCGGCATTCATGAGCCGTCGGCTGGTTATCACGGGGTGCGTTTTTTTGAAACGTTTGGTGATTTTGCGTACACCATGAAAGCGCGCATGGAGGTGATGCGTGTTTATGGCCCGACACTTGCGCCGTTTAATGCGTGGCAGTTGATGCAGGGTCTGGAAACCCTACCGGTGAGAATGGAGCGACATTGTGCAAATGCAATGCGGGTGGCCGAGTTTCTGAATGAACATCCGCAAGTCGCATGGGTGAATTATCCGGGGCTGCCGTCGAACCGTTATCACGAGTTGGTGAAACGGTACATGCCAAAAGGCGCGGGCGCATTGTTGTCGTTTGGCATCAAGGGCGGCTTCGCTGCCGGGGTCAAGTTTATTGAAGCGCTGCAATTTGTTTCGCATTTGGCCAATATTGGCGATGCAAAGTCATTGGTCATTCATCCCGCCTCAACAACACACCGGCAGCTGAGCGAAGACGATCAAATCAAGGCCGGTGTTCCGCCGGATATGGTTCGTTTGTCGATCGGACTCGAGACCATCGACGATATTATTTGGGATATTGAACAAGCGCTGGCAGCGGCTCGTTGACTTTCCGGGTCATGCTTGGGTGATGTTGCCAAGAATGTTGGGCTGACGCGCACCCGTGGTGCGCGTCAGATCAAGCGCAAGACCCTGAACACACTGTTTCGCAAGCCACGCAAAAGCAAGTGCTTCGACCTGCTGTGCGGGAATCTGGTATTGATCCGTTGTTTCAATGCGCACGTTAGGGAGTAAAGATGCCAGCCGCGCCAGGATCGCCGAATTATAGGCGCCGCCACCACAAACTATTACTGCTTTTGTCGATGGTGCGTACCGCAACACATGGGACGAAATGCCCCATGCCGTCAGTTCAAGCAACGTCGTCTGCACGTCTATCGGCGATTCGCCGGCGAGAAATTGTGCGAGCCAATCAGCATTAAACAAATCACGTCCGGTACTTTTCGGTGGTGCCGCTGAAAAATAAGCAGCTTGTTTCAGTCGGTCAAAAAGTCTTTCGGACAATCGTCCTTGCGACGCCCATTCGCCATTTCTGTCAAATGGGCTTTTCTGGTGCTGCATCACCCAAAAATCCATCAAACAGTTTCCAGGGCCGCAATCGAAACCCCAGACAGCGTGGTCGGGCGCAATGATGCTGATGTTGGCAATCCCGCCGATATTGACAACAACCCGGGCCTCGGTTGGCGAACGAAATACCCCGTCGTGAAACGCCGGTGTCAACGGTGCGCCCTGACCACCCGCGGCGACATCACGTGAACGAAAATCTGAAACAACGTCGATCCCGGTCAGCTCTGCGAGAAGTGCCGGATTGTTGAGTTGCGTTGTGAAACCAAGTTCAGGTCGGTGGCGGACAGTCTGGCCGTGG
>JANMNT010000384.1:0-9917 GCA_031368465.1 Burkholderiales bacterium | reverse complement strand
GTGATGGCGGCGGGGTCGAGCTGTACCTACACCTCGACCTTCACCCCACTGACAGCAAATGGCACGGGTGCCACCTATACCTTCAGTTATCTGGCCGGGACACAGACCTTCACCACCAGCATTAACACCAACGGCACCGGTATTGCAGCGGTCGGCCCAACCATCACGTCGGCCGCACCAAGCGGCAGTACTGTCGGCGTGACATATACACACACCTTTACGGCCTCGGGCACCGCGCCGATTACATGGAGCATTACCGGTGGCACCTTGCCGCCTGGTCTCTTATTGAACAGCACTACTGGCGTTTTATCCGGCACGCCAACCATGGCGGGTATTTATGGCTTCACAGTGCAAGCTGCCAATGGTACGTCACCGAATGCAATCGTCACGCCGACCATTGTGATCAGTGCCGCGGCTGTGCTGCCAACGCTGGTGACACCACAACTCACTGATGCCACCCAAGGTGCGCCATATAAAGAAGAGCTCCTCTTTGGCGGCTCGCCTGCACCGAGTGCTGTTACGCTAACCGGGCTACCGGCCGGCATGACGGCGACCGATTTGGGTAATGGCCGCGTGTTGGTATCGGGTACCCCGACCGTATCGGGCACGTTCCCGCTCGCGGTGGCGGCAACCAACAGCACCGGAACTAGCAACCTCGCGCTGAGCCTGACCGTAGCCGCAAATTCAGCAACAGCGACCCAAGTGAGCGCCGGAAATTACCATTCGTGTGCCGTAGCAAACGGTGGCGTTTATTGCTGGGGCCGAAACAACAATGGCCAGCTTGGGAATGGAACCACCAATGACAGCTCTTTGCCTGTTGCGACGATTGCGGCGGGCAGCGGCGCGACGGCAGTCGCGGCCGGTAATAGGTTTAGCTGCGCCGTCGTCGCAGGAGGGGTGAAATGTTGGGGTACGAACGTCAGCGGCCAACTAGGGAACGCCACCAATGTTGCTAGCCTCGTGCCGGTACAAACGATTCCGGCCGGTAGCGGTGCGACGGCAATCGCTGGTTTTTGGGATCACGCCTGCGCGGTTGTGAATACCGGGGTGTCTTGCTGGGGCGCGAATCCCTACGGGCAGCTCGGCGATGGAACTGCCACACCGAGTAGTGTTCCAGTCGTTGCGCTGGCTGCGGGCAGCGGTGCGACGCAGCTCGGAACGGGTGTGTCTCATACCTGTGCCTTGGTGGGAACCGGTGTCAAATGTTGGGGCCGGAACGACGATGGACAGCTTGGTGTGGGAACGATTGTAGATAGTCTCATACCGATACAAACGATTTCTAATGGCGCTGGCGTCACGGCCCTGACAGTTGGTTCAACGCACGCCTGCGCGACAGTGGCGACGGGGCTCCAATGCTGGGGTGCGAATTGGGCCGGACAGATTGGCAATGGAACGACCGTCTACGCGCTCTCGCCGGTGCAAACGCTGGCCCCCGGAAGTGGTGTGACGCAGGCTTCGGCCGGCGACGGCATCAGTTGCGCGGTGGTCAACGGAGGGGCGAAGTGCTGGGGTGAGAATTACAACCGTCAGCTTGGCGACGGCACCGCAATTCCGCGACTAACGCCGGTGAGCGCGATCCCTTCCGGTAGCGGCGTGACCAATGTTTCGACTGGTATTGACCACACCTGCGCAGTTGTTGCCGGGGCGGTGAACTGTTGGGGTGACAATTATTATGGGGCGCACGGCGACGGCACCAGCGGGACCGGTAATGTATTTTCGCTGACGCCGAAAGTGGTGTTGCCGGTGGGTGCGGGCGCGACCGCTGTCGCGTCAGGTCAAATCCATACTTGCGCGGTCGTCGCCAGTGGTGTGCAGTGTTGGGGCTACGGCTACGAAGGACAGCTCGGCATCGGCCTCAGCGGCGGCTATACCGAATCGCTATTTCCCGTTCAGGCCATCCCGGCGGGTAGCGGTGCAACGGCCGTGACCGGCGGTCGGCGTCACACGTGTGCGGTCGTCGCGGGCGGCGTGCAATGTTGGGGGCAGGGCGTTTACGGGCAGTTAGGCCTTGGCGACGTGGTCAACCAAAGTAGTCCGATGCCGACCATTGCGGCGGGCATTGGTGCCACTCGCGTCTCAACCGCGGAGGTGTTTACTTGTGCGGTGGTCGACGGCGGCGTGAAGTGTTGGGGCGCCAATTACTACGGCAATCTGGGGGATGGGTCCGTGACGCAGCGGTTGACGCCTGTCGATACTATTGCTAGCGCAAGCGGCGCGACGGATGTTTCGGTCGGTGGATACTTTGCTTGTGCGGTAGTCAATGGTGGGGTGCAGTGTTGGGGAACCAACAACTATGGCCAGCTAGGCGACGGCACCACTACCCAGCGCAATGCACCGGTTGTGGCGATCCCTGCCGGCAGTGGCGTGTCCGCAGTGGTGGCTTCGGGAGCCGCAACCTGTGCACTGGCCAATGGAGGAGTCCAGTGTTGGGGTGTAAACACGTCTGGACAGCTCGGGAATGGCACCACCACATCGTCGCTTGTGCCCGTGCAAACGATTCCTGCGGGAAGCGGGGTGACCGCACTGTCAGCCAATTACGACGCCTATCAAGTCTGTGTCGTGCAAAACGGCGGCGTCAAGTGTTGGGGCGCGAATGGGCTTGGTCAGCTGGGCAATAACTCGTTCACTCAAAGTCTTGTGCCGATTGACACGATCCCGATGGGAAGCGGCGTTACGAGCGTAAACGTCGGGCTGCGTGGTTGCGCAATCATCGGTGGCGGTGTCACCTGCTGGGGCTATAACTCTGAGGGGTCTCTCGGCTTTGCGCCAACTTCAGAATTCAAACGTGCGACCGCTATTCTGCCGTTCGTCGCCGCGGCGGCGCCAACGACTTTGAGTCTGTCGTCAAATACGCTGAATTTTGGCGGTGTTATTCAAGGGCTGACGGGATCGAATCAGACCATCACCGTGACCAACACTGGCGCCAACCCGCTGGTCATCACCAGCATTCCGCTCTCGGGCGCGTCGCAAAACGATTTCTCGATATCTGATACCTGTATCGGCAATTCGATTCCGCCGATGGGCACCTGCACCATCACCCTGGGCTTCACGGCGCTGGGATTGGGGTCGCGTGTCGCGCAAGCGGATGTCATCAGCAACGCGACCAGTAGTCCGAACGTGATTTCACTGGCCGGCACAGGAGTCTCCGCGCCGACCATCACCTACGTCGGCGGTACGTCGGTCGCACCGGGCGGAACTCTCGATCTTGTATTCCATCTTCGTGTCTTTGGGCAGCAGGGCGTCAATGGGGCATCGATTGCCGTGACTTATCCAACAGGCTTTACCAACCAACCGCAGGGGATCCTCCCGCAAGCCGGGTGCGGAGGCACGCTCGGCAGCTACACCAATGGCGGCAACAGTGCATCGGCGAGTGGTGGTCAAAACACCGGCGTCTCGCCACCAGCATCATCGTCGTCGTGCCCCTTGTTATTCGTGAGGGTCACCGCACCGGTGACGCCCGGCATCTACACCTTTACGCTCCCGCCGGGGTCGATGACATTCGCATCACCGTTTGCCTATAGCAACCCGGCACCGGTCACGTTTAACGTCACGGTCACTTCGCTTAGCGCGCCGACCATCACGTTCGCCACTTCGCCTGCGTCGATTACGACCGGCGGCACCTCGGTGGGTACGTTGACCGTTACCAACCCGAACGCCACGGCGTTAACCGCCAATGCCTTCACCTTCAACTACCTGCCGGGTTTGGTGAATGCACCAACACCAAACGCCAGCTCCACCTGTGCGGGTGCGACACCAACGGCCACACCGGGCGCTGCGCTATCGGCGACATCCACCGGCTTCACCATTCCGGCAAGCGGTTCGTGCACCTTCAGCGTCACCATCACCAGCGCCACAGCAGCCGTCTATTCAGGAAACATTTCGGCAGGGCTGATCGTCACCAACGGCGGCAGTACCAATAGCACGCCGTTCAGTCTCACCGTTACCGCACCGTCCGGCACTGCACCCGCCATTACCAGCGCCGCGCCACCTTCAGGTTTGACCGGTACAGGCTATTCATATACCCCGACCGCCACTGGTACCGGGCCGATTACGTGGTCGGTTGTTGGTGGCAGTCTGCCGCCCGGATTGTCATTGACCGCTGCTAGCGGCAATATCGCCGGCACACCATCGAGTATTGGTACGTTTACCTTTACGTTACGTGCGAGTAACGGCGTCGGACAAGCCACCCAATCCACCGCCATCAGTATCACCGCGCCGTTGTCAGCGGTCATCAACCTGAGTCTGGGCAGCATCGATTTTGGCGCACGCACCGTTGGTACGAGCAGCCCGACCATACCGGTTACGCTCAGTAATACCGGCACGTTGCCAATGATGATTGACCGGTTGACCAGTAGCGGCGATTTCAGCTTCACCAGCGATTGCCCGCTTCAGCCGCTCACATTGGCAGCCGGCGGCAGTTGCCGGATCAACATCGGTTTTAATCCGTTGACCGCAAATCTGCAAACCGGCAACGTTACGGTCATTTCCAACGCACTGCTTGGTGGTAACGCGGTTCTTCTTTACGGCACCGGCGTTAATGTGCCGCGCGCCAACATCGCGGTCTCGCCGGGCGCACTTGCGTTTGCCGCGCGAACCGTCGGCTCGACCAGCGCATCGCAGAACGTAACCGTCACCAATACCGGCTTTGCCAATCTTATCCTCAGTGGTGTCACTGTCGCTGCGCCATTCAGTCGTGTGCCGCTAAGCGCCACCGCCACGCCGCCTGATTGCCCCACTGTGGTTGCGCCGGGCGGTAGTTGCCAGATCGGCGTCGTATTCAGCCCCGAACAGACCGGCGCTGTCAGCGCAAATGTCAATATTATCCACAACGCCACCCCATCCGGCACGGGCACGGCCACGACCAGTGTTGCCCTTACCGGTACCGGCACACCACGTCCGGTATCCGTGATCAGCGTCAGTGGCCCGATTGCCTTCGGTGACCAAATCGTCAACACCATCAGTGCCGCGCAATCGGTGACCATCTCCAACAGTGGCGCGTCGCTGCTTGTCATCAGTGCGATCACGCTTGGCGGGGTCGATGCCTCTGCGTACAGCATGACCGTGCCGGCTGGTTGCAGCACCATCGCGCCGTCGGGTAGTTGCACATTGTCGTTGACGTTCACACCGACCACTGTTGGTGCCAAAGCGGCTCAGATCAATCTGACCAGCAACGCCCAGAATGCAGCTACCGTCAACAGTATTGCGCTGTCCGGCAATGGCATACCCGCGCCGACGCCATTGGTGCGGCTCACCGCCACCACTGTTGGTTTTGGCAATGTGTTTATTGGTGGTTCGGTACCGCTGCAAAGTGTCACATTAACCAATACGGGACAAGTGCCGCTGTCCATCACCGGTATCGAGATGAGCGGCCATGCCGACTTCAGTCAGACCAACACCTGCGGGATCCTGCCGGCCACGGTAGCAGTGCAGGCGAGTTGTACCTTTACACTGAGTTTTTCGCCGCGCGACCTTGGTGTCCGCGCGGGCGTACTGACCCTCCTAACCAATTCACCGACCAGTTCTGACCGGGTGCAACTCGGCGGAACCGGCTGCCGTTACCTCCCGCCTGCTGCGCGGCGTCTCTTCGTGACCGGTTGCTAACAGCGTGGCGCGAGTTGCCGTACACCGTCGCGAAAATGCGGCGAAAATGAGGCGAAAAATAAGCAAACGGCCCGGGAAACCGGGCCGTTTGCCGTTGAGAGTGTGCCTGGTTAGAAGGGCAGCGGGATATCAGGTTTGGACGATTGCAACACACGCCGAAAATCTTCCTTGATCCGATCGAGTGCGGCCTGTGAATCCGCTTCAAACCGGAACACAATCACCGGTGTGGTATTCGAGGCGCGGGCCAGACCGAATCCATCGGGATATTCAACACGCAACCCGTCAATGGTGATGACTTCATCCGCGCCGGTGAATGTGGCGGTCTTGGTGAGTCGTTCAATCAACGCATGCGGCTCGCCTTCAGCCAGCTTCCAATTTAATTCCGGTGTCGACAGCGCGTCGGGCAGGGCATTCAGTGGTGCGCTGACGTCTACATAGGCGCTGACAATTTCGAGCAGGCGTGCACCGCAATACAGCGCGTCGTCAAAGCCGTACCAGCGTTCCTTGATAAAAATATGCCCGCTCATTTCACCGGAAATCGGCGAGTCGACTTCTTTCATTTTTATTTTGATCAGTGAATGACCGGTCTTCCACATCAGCGGCACACCGCCGTGCTGCTTGATCCACGGCGCGACATTGCGTGAACACTTGACATCAAATATCACCGTGCCACCCGGCGCACGCGACAACACATCGGCGGCAAACAACATCAACTGCCGGTCCGGGAAAATAATGCCACCGTCTTTGGTCACCACGCCCAGCCGGTCGCCGTCGCCGTCGAAGGCAATGCCAATTTCGGCGTCTGTCTCTCTGAGGGCGCGCATCACGTCTTCGAGATTTTCAGGGCGCGATGGATCCGGGTGATGATTGGGAAAGGTGCCATCGACGTCACAAAACAGCGGCACCACTTCGCAACCCAGCGCCTCGAACAAGCGCACTGCGATGGCCGCCGGTGCGCCGTTGCCGCAATCCATGACAATCTTCATTTTGCGTTTGAGCTTTACGTCGCCGATGATACGCGCCACATAGGCGTCGTTGATGTTGTGTGTGCGATATGCGCCCGGCGTTGCGGCGACCACAAAATCATCCGCCTGAATGCGGCGTAACAATACCTGAATTGCGTCGAGCGCCAGCGTCTCACTCTCGATCACCATCTTGATGCCGTTGTAGTCCGGCGGGTTGTGTGAGCCGGTCACCATTACGCCGGACCGTGCGCCCAGTTCAATCGCCGCGTAATAGACCATCGGTGTGGCAACCAGGCCGATATCGATCACATCAATGCCGGTCGATTGAATGCCGCGTGCCAGCGCCTTCGAGAGTGACGGCCCGGAAAGGCGGCCGTCACGACCAATCACAATTTCGCTGCCGCCGCGCTTGACGGCTTCGGTGCCGAGCGCCTTGCCGATCAATTCGACGCCGGCAACGGTCAGGGATTTATCGACGATGCCGCGGATGTCGTAAGCTTTAAAAATGTCGGTGGCAATTGTCGTCATGATGAATATGTATTGAGGTTGAAGAAAAAACGTCAAACGCCGTGTTCAAAAAAACGAAAAACCCGTGTCGACATCCAGCGACCATGACCCGGAAAGCGGCCGCTTAAAAAACCGACGTGCCCGCCCTGTTCGGGAAAATCACGCCGCACAAACGATGAAACCTCTCGCGCTGATGGCAGCGCGGCGGCCGGCAGGAACGGGTCATTTTTTGCGTTCAGCACCAATGCCGGCACCCGCACATCGATCAGCCCCGGCTTGGCCGAGCCGCGCGTCCAGTAATCATCGGTGTCGCGATAGCCGTGCAGCGGCGCGGTGATTTCATTGTCGAATTCGCGCAGCGTGCGTGCGTCGGTTGCCGCCTCACGCCGGAAAATGCCGGGGTGGATGGCCAGCTTGGCAAGCGATTTACGTTTCATGGTTTGCAAAAAATTGTGTGTGTACACCTTGCAAAAGCCGCGCTCAAGCGCCTCGCCGGCGGCCATCAAATCGAGCGGTGCGGAAATTGCGGCAACCGCGCGGACGATGCCGGCCGCGTCCGCGCCCAGTTCGCCGAGCCATTTCATGGTGGCGTTACCGCCGAGCGAGATGGCGGCAACATAAACCGGCGCATCGGGCGATTCAGCCTTTACACGCCGCAGTATCCAGTCGATCTCGGTGGCGTCACCGGAATGATAGGCGCGTGGCAGCCGGTTGATTTCGCCGCTGCAGCCACGAAAGTGTGGTGCGAGTCCGCGCCAGCCGCGTTGCTCGGCTTCATACATCAGGTTCACAACATAGGGCCGTTGAGAATCGCCCTCGAGGCCGTGAAACACCACCAGCACCGGCTGGTCTGTTGCGTTTGCGGTCGAGGCAAGTCGGTCAACGTCGATAAAATCGCCGTCGGCTTTGCCGCCAGGTGTTGTGTCCCAGCGCTCACGCGTGTAGCGAATTATTGGACGGGAACCAAACAGCGCCGGATAGACCGTCTGCAAATGGGCGCCGAGAGTCCCGCGCGCCAACCACCAAGGCGCGACATAGTCGGACGATGCGGCAAGGCCGGGAATGTTGATGGTGCCTTCAGCGGACGGTTGTGCACTCACCTAGAAGCCTGTCTTGTAATCGATGTTAAAGCGTCCGTCGAGCGTCGGCCGACCAACCAGTAACAAAGTGGCGGGCAACCAGTACGGGGCCGCGCGTGAAGCCGCCGCCGCACCGGTGTAGCGAAACTGCCGCGGCGACGACCAGACCACCGCACCATCGCCTTTGAGCGTCAGCATGCCGCTTGCCTTGTCGATTTGATAACGAATCGTCTGTTTGTCAAAAACCAGCGACGCTTCATAACTGCCGAACGGCTCGTTACCAATGCTGCGCAAACGCACGTCCCTGGTGATGACACGCAGTCGTCCGCTGGCATTGACGGATGTGGCATAACTGATCACGAGTGTGTCGTCGTTGGAGCGCAGAACAATATCGCCGGCCGCCCGCAGCAGCGCGAGGTTGCTGTTAAACCGGGCAATCACTTCCAACGAACTCGCAACATCAACCCGGCTGATGGCAACGCTGCCAAATCCGCCGCCGACACGAATGTTGCCCCGCAGCGCCTTGCCGTCGGCAATGACATCAAAAGCCATGCGCAAACCGAGCAGTTCGGTTGGGACAAACGACCATTGCAATCCGACCGTGAGCGGGCTGGCGCGGCTACCGGACGTGTTGTTGACATTGTTCGTGGCACCAATGGTGAGCGCACCGCTGCCCGACCAGATGGTCCCGCCGTTCACACGAAACTGGCCCAGGTTCAATCCATTTGCCTGTAAGTGGTGATTAATGCGATTTTCCATCACCGATGCCGGCATCATGGCCACCGCGGCAATCAAGGCCGACAGTAAACCAACCACAATCAATAGTTTTAGCTTCAATTGCCCGCACCACGTGCCGCGTCGGCAAACGTGATCTCGGCGATCACGTCGGTCCCGCCCACCGCTTGGCCGGTCGGCGCCGCCAGGCGTTTTATATCCACGCTGACAATGCGCAGACGAAAACGTGCCAGTGCCTGATCAACACCGTCGAGCCAATCGGCGTAACGAATCCGTGGCGAGGTGACACGAAGGGTCGCATTGGCGGTCATTTCGACTTTACCGGCGGCACCAAAAATGCTGTCGAGACCATTTTTATCAGCCAGCGTTTGGACACGCGCGGCTGCGGCCGGTGCAACCGATTTCAACGCGGTAATTTCCGCAGCGTGACGTTGCATGGTTTGCAGCTGTGCCTGTAGTGCTGCAATACGCTTGACGTCGGCAGCGCGACTCGATTGCAGGGGTGCATAAATGAACGCCCATAACAAGCCGATCGACAAAACCGCCGTTGCCATCAAAATCACGCGCCGGCTGCTTGGCGAAAATGTTTGCCAGCGGGTTTGCCAACGACTTAATGCCGTCGCCAACGTTGCGCCGAATTTTTTGCCTGCGGTCATATTCATGGGCGACCAGCGACCGGGATTTTTATCCGGTCACCATCAAGTGTTGCCGCGGCGCGTGCCGCTTGCGGGTTGGCCGCGCGTGCAACAACATCCTGCAGTTGGGTTTGTTGCTGCACGGATAACGATGAAAATGCAACGCTGAGCAGATTGGCATCGGCAGAAACCGTGCTGATGGCCGCGGTCACTTCCGGCGGCAGCGCCTTGGTGATCGTCGCCGCCGAGGCGAGGGCATCACGCACCGGATCGGTCGCCAGACCGCGTTCCGATTTGAGGCGGGCAAGGTTGCGTGACATTTGCAAAGCGGGATCAACAATGGTGGTCGCTTCCGGAAAACTGGTTTGGAACAGCTGGCGCATCGCCGCGTCAAT
>JANMNT010000348.1:0-2478 GCA_031368465.1 Burkholderiales bacterium | reverse complement strand
TGCCGTTCTCGATGATGCAAAAGGCCGAGGCCGCGTCGGCCGGTGGGCCGAGTGTCGCCGCCGACGGCAAGATGGAAGTCAAGCGTACTGTTTGTACCCATTGCTCGGTTGGCTGTGCAGTCGATGCGATTGTGCAAAATGGCGTTTGGGTTCGCCAGGAGCCGGTGTTTGATTCACCGCTCAATCTTGGCTCGTACTGCGCCAAGGGTGCATCGGTGCACGAGCATGGTCACGGTGAGCATCGTCTGAAATACCCGATGAAACTGGTGAACGGCAAATATCAGCGTATTAGCTGGGATCAGGCGATGAGCGAGTTGTCTGAAAAGATGGTGAAGCTACGCAAGGACAACGGCCCGGACTCTGTTTATTGGATTGGCTCCTCCAAACACAATAACGAACAGGCGTATTTGATGCGCAAGTTTGTGTCGTTGTTCGGCACCAACAATACCGACCATCAGGCACGTATTTGTCACTCCACCACGGTGGCGGGTGTGGCCAACACCTGGGGTTACGGCGCAATGACCAACTCGTATAACGATATGCAAAACGCCAAGTGCGCGATGTATATCGGCTCAAATGCCGCCGAGGCGCATCCGGTGTCGATGTTGCATATGCTGCACGCCAAGGAAACCGGCGCAAAGATGATCGTGGTTGACCCGCGCTTCACCCGCACCGCGGCCAAAGCGGACCAGTTTGTGCGCATCCGCTCCGGCACCGATATCCCCTTCCTGTTTGGTATGCTATATCACATTTTCGCCATTGGCTGGGAACACAAGATGTATCTGAACGACCGTGTGTTCGGCATGGACAAGATCCGTGACGAAGTGATGAAAAAATGGAATCCGAAGGCGGTTGAAGAAGCATGCGGTGTACCCGAGGCGGAAGTCTACAAAGTGGCCGAGACGATGGCGATGAACCGTCCATCAACAGTGGTGTGGTGTATGGGTCAAACCCAGCACACCATCGGCAACGCGATGGTGCGTGCATCGTGCATCCTGCAATTGGCGCTTGGTAACGTCGGTGTATCCGGCGGCGGCACCAACATTTTCCGCGGTCACGACAACGTGCAGGGCGCCACAGACGTAGGGCCAAATCCGGACTCGTTGCCTGGCTACTACGGCCTCGCCGAAGGATCGTGGAAACATTGGGCAAAGGTCTGGAACGTCGACTACGAATACATCAAGGGTCGGTATGCCTCCAAGGCGATGATGGAAAAGCCCGGCATGACGTTGTCGCGATGGATTGACGGCGTGCTGGAAAAAAATGAGCTGATCGATCAGGACTCCAACCTCAAGGCAATTGTTTATTGGGGTCACGCACCGAATTCCCAGACCCGTGGCCTTGAAATGAAAAAGGCGATGGAAGCGGTTGAGTTGATGGTTATCATCGACCCGTATCCAACTGCATCGGCAGCCATGCCGGATCGCAAAGACGGTGTCTATCTGTTGCCGGCGTGTACCCAGTTTGAATGTACCGGATCGGCGACAGCGTCCAATCGGTCACTACAGTGGCGCGAGAAGGTCATCGAGCCATTGTTTGAGTCTCGTTCGGACCACGCGATCATGTTCGACTTTGCCACGCGCATGGGTTTTGGCGATCAATTGCTCGGTAAACGCGACGGAAAACAAAACATCGCGTTGGTCAAAGCGGCAGCCGGCTATCAAGAGCCAGTTGTTGAAGATATCCTGCGGGAAATCAACCGCGGCGTATGGACCATCGGCTACACCGGCCAATCGCCAGAGCGCTTGAAGGCGCATATGCGCAACATGGCGGCGTTTGACGTCAAGACGTTGCGTTGCACCACGGACGTGATCGACAAAGAAACCGGTTACAACATGAACGGTGACTATTTCGGCCTGCCTTGGCCTTGTTATGGGACTGCTTCGTTGAAGCACCCGGGCTCACCAAATTTGTATGACACCTCAAAACACGTCATGGAGGGTGGTGGTAATTTCCGCGCCAACTTCGGTGTTGAGCGTGATGGTATTTCATTGCTGGCTGAAGATGGGTCACACTCGAAGGGCGCTGATATCACCACCGGTTACCCTGAGTTTGACCACGTCCTGTTGAAAAAACTCGGCTGGTGGGCGGAATTGACGGCAGACGAACAGGCCGCCGCCGAAGGTAAAAACTGGAAAACCGATTTATCCGGCGGTATTCAGCGGGTGGTGATGCAAAACCACGGCTGCCATCCATTTGGCAATGCCAAGGCGCGTGCTGTGGTCTGGAACTTCCCGGATCCCGTACCGATGCACCGCGAGCCGTTGTATTCACCGCGTCCGGATATGGTCGCAAAATATCCGACCCACGACGACAGGAAAGCCTTCTGGCGCCTGCCGACACTGTACAAATCAGTGCAGGAAAAGAACAAGGATATCAGCAAGGAATTCCCGCTGATCCTAACCTCCGGTCGCTTGGTCGAGTACGAGGGGGGCGGCGACGAAACCCGTTCCAATCCATGGTTGGCGGAGTTGCAAC
>JANMNT010000339.1:0-11584 GCA_031368465.1 Burkholderiales bacterium | reverse complement strand
TTGATTGGCTTCACGTTTATCGATACGTGGTGTGGTTGGCGTCGTCGGTGCCGGCTGTGCAAACGCCTGTGTGGCAAATACGGTGGTCAGGGCGGTTGCTAGTCCTGCAATCATCAGTTTGGTGTTCATGATTTTCTCCATCAGAAAAGGGGGTGGTAAAGGATGAGTCGCGGGTTGTAACAACAGTTGAAAAGCGGGTTACCCATGCATCACGTTTGTAACTTATTGCAGCGTTCGTCAGATCCTGCGCAAATAACGCCGCGACGAAATGACGGTTTACGGTATCGGGACGCTGATTTGTATCAATCTGTAAGTCGCTTTGTTTAGGAGCGGGAATTATAATAACCAACTCCATTTCGAACGAGGTTGTCACAATGTCCCGAAATATTGCCGCCCAAATCATCGCCGCCGCCCTGTTGATCGGTGCGACGTCACCCGTCCAGGCTCAAGCACCGACCGCCAAACCTGGCCCGACCACCTCATCGCCCACCGCAAACACATCCACCATGCCCCCGACCGCCAAAAAAATCCCGAAGACGTTTGTCAATTACGGCGACACACGCGTCGACGACTACGCATGGCTGCGGGAAAAAGACAATCCCGCGGTTGTTGATTACCTGAAGGCCGAAAACGCGCATATGGACGCCGTGATGGGACATCTGAAGGGATTCCAGGAGACGCTGTACAAGGACATGCTGTCGCGCATCAAGGAAACTGACGACAATGTGCCATATGTAAAGCGTGGTTATTGGTACAACTCGCGCACCGAAATGGGCAAGCAATACCCGATCTTCACGCGCCGCAAGGGCTCGCTCGAGGCCAAAGAGGAAATCATCATCGACGGTAACGAACTCGCCAAGGATCAAAAATTCATGGCAATCGGGGCGATGACGGTTAGTCCGGATGGCAAGCTGCTCGCCTACTCGGTCGATTTCACCGGTTTTCGGCAATACACGCTCTACTTCAAGAATCTGGAAACCGGCGAAGTACTCAAGGACAAAATTGAGCGCGTTACCTCACTCGCCTGGGCAAATGACAACAAGACCGTGTTTTACGTCACGGAAGACGCTACCACCAAACGCTCGGACAAATTATTCCGTCATCGCCTCGGCGTGAAGGATGATGTCATGCTGTATGAAGAAAAGGACGAGTTGTACAACGTCGGGGTTGATGGCACCCGTGACGACGCCTACATCATTCTGACAAGCGAGTCGTCGGAAACAACCGAGCAGCGGTTGCTTGACGCCGCCAAGCCTGACGGCAACTTTGCCGTATACCTGAAACGCAAAGACAACATCAAATATTTTGTCGATCATCATGACAAGAGCTTCATGATTGTCACCAACGACACCGGCCGCAACTCGCGCTTGGTCAAGGCGCCGGCATCGACCAAGGCTGACGTCAAAACATGGCGCGAGATCATCCCCCACCGCAAAGATGTGAAGCTTGACGGCGTCGATGTGTTCAAAGATTTTTTTGTCGCGATCGAGAAAAAGGCGGGATTGCCGCAGTTGCGCGTATTCGACATGAAGACGATGAAGCCGCATGCACTGGCGTTCCCGGAAGCCGCATATGATGCTTCACCCGGTCAGAACGCCGAATTTGATACCAGGCTTTACCGCTTTAACTACGGTTCGTTGGTGACGCCGAATTCGGTGTTTGACTACGATATCGCCAAACGCGAACGCATCCTTAAAAAACAACAACCGGTGCTCGGCGACTATAAAGCGGACGAGTACCAGGTTGAGCGCATCAACGCCAAAGCCAAAGACGGAACCTTGGTGCCGGTCTCTCTGGTATTCAAGAAGTCATTGCGCAAATCCGGCGCGGCGCAGCCAACCCTGTTATACGGTTACGGTTCCTACGGCATCTCGATGCCGCTGGGATTTCGTTCGTCACGGTTGGCGCTGTTGGATCGTGGTGTGATTTATGCGATCGCGCACATTCGTGGTGGCGGCGAGATGGGCAAGCAGTGGCACGACGACGGCAAGATGATGAAGAAAATGAACACCTTTACCGACTTCATTGCCTCTGCCGAGCACCTGGTTGCGCAAAAATACACGCAGCCATCACAGTTGGCAATACAGGGTGGCAGCGCCGGTGGGTTGTTGATGGGGGCGGTAACCAATCTGCGCCCTGATCTGTTCAAGGCCGTGGTGTCGCAGGTACCGTTTGTCGACGTGATGAACACCATGCTCGATGCGTCGCTGCCGTTAACCGTCGGCGAATATCTTGAGTGGGGAAACCCGAATCAAGAAAAGGCGTACAAGTACATGCGCTCTTACTCGCCATACGAAAATCTCAAGAAAGGCGCGTATCCCGCCATGCTGGTGGAAACATCATTGAACGACAGCCAGGTGATGTATTGGGAACCCGCCAAATACGTGGCCAAACTGCGCACCCTGAAAACCGACGGCAATCCGCTGATTTTGAAAACGAACCTCGATGCCGGACACGGTGGCGCATCCGGTCGTTACGATTATCTGAAGGAAATTGCCACCACGTACTCGTTTGTCTTGTGGCAATTTGGTATTACCCGATAGGCCGTACCAGCGGTCTTCGGTTCGTCTTGTAAGTGATGACAGACCCGCGTGCGGGTGTTCGCTTTTGATATCAACGCACGATCGCGTTTGGATGGGTAGTTAATCAATGCATTTCTCGAATCTGCAACTGTTTGCTGTTTGTGTGCTGATTTGGGGCTCAACCTGGCTTGCCATCACATTCCAGTTGGGAAGTGTCGCGCCCGAGTTATCGGTTGGTTATCGTTTTCTGATCGCCGCAGCGTGCCTGTTTGTTTTTTGCCGCTGGCGCGGCCATCAACTTACCTTTCAGTGGCGTCAACACGTCGATCTGTTGTTGTTTGGTGCGGCCATGTTCTGCGTGAGTTACATCCTGGTGTATCACGCCGAGTTATACATCGTATCTGGCATGGTTGCAGTCGGCTATTCGGCAAGCCCAATGGTCAATATGCTCGGCGCGCGCCTGTTTTTTGGTACGCCGGTCACGGCGCGCGTCACGCTCGCGGCATCGCTAGGAGTCGTCGGCATTGTCTGTGTCTTTTGGACCGAGTTCAGCAAGTTGTCATCGAGTCGTAACGCCGAATTGGGAGTGCTGCTGACAGTTTTGTCGGTATTGGCGTCGAGTGTTGGCAGCATGGTGGCCATGCGTACCCAACAGCGTGGCCTGCCGACCTGGCCGTCGATGGCGTGGGGAATGTTATATGGCGGCGTACTCGCGCTAGCCTATGCCGCCTTGATCGGCCGCACGTTTATCATCGACACCAGTTTTTCCTACGTTGGCGCACTGGTGTATCTGTCTGTATTTGGCTCGATTTTCACATTTGCCTGTTACCTGACCCTGCTAAAACGTATTGGGCCGGCACGAACGTCGTATGTGGGCGTGATGGTGCCGATTGTTGCATTGAGCATTTCCTTTTGGTTCGAGAAATTTCAATGGGGGTGGATGACCACGGCCGGTGTCGTGCTGTCGGTCGCCGGTAACATCCTGATGTTGGCGTCACCCGCGTCGCCGGCAAAACCGACCCACGCCGACTAACCAGACCCCCCAATCCGGTCAGCCGTATCGGCTCGACCGACAGGCGGTTTGTCAATGTGTGATGCTTCACTGTGGTTTAAATGGCGGGTTGTTACGATGGGCGCAACAATAATAGTTACTGCGCCTCTCGATGACCGATAACAAAAATTCCACACGCGCCTGCGGCGCGATCCGACGTGTATGGATTGGCTCTGCAGCGCCGACCGGCGCTTGGGTGGCGCCATGATGACAATGTCCGACACGACTGCCGGAATTGACGCGCTGCGTGAATCGCTTGCGGAGCCGCAACTTTCGCCGGCTGATCGTGTCGCGATTCTGTGCGAACTCGCCCACCAATGCGCCCGTACCGGCGTGGCGCGCGACGGCCTTGACGCCGTGAAGGAGGCGATCGAGCTTGCACATACACATCGTTTGCCGCTGGCAAAAGCCGGCGCACTCAACGCCGCCGCTGTTTGTTATTTTGCCCGCGACGACTTTTTGATGGCTATTGCCTGCGGCATCGACGCCTATGCGGGCTTTGCGGTCGAAAATCAATATGCCGCCATGGGCCACGCGCTGACCACTGTTGCAGCAGCGTGCAAAGAGGTCGGCGCGTTCAATCTCGCCGAGCGGGCGTTGCGTGGCTGCGTCAATATCGCCAATCAAGCAGGCGACAAGTTTCTGCTGGCGCGCACACAAAATACACTGGCTGACTTGCTTGGTGACCTGGGCCGCTTCGACGAGGCTGTCGTATTGCTCGCCGACGCACATTGCAACCTCGATACCGCGCGCCAGACGGATCACATCGCGAAGGTCGACGCCAACCAATGCAAGTTGCACAAAAAAATGGCCGACGGCGCCAGGCGCCGCGGCGAGCATTCTGCCGCCGCACAGTATTTCCAGCAGGCACTTTCCCACGCGCGGCGGGGACTGACATCATCCAGTGCCAATGCGGATCAATTTCATTTGTCGGACAATTACCGCATGCTCGGCGAGTTGTACCTTGACCTGCAGGACGTTGAACAAGCGCGGGCGACGTTCGAGCTTGCGCTGGCGATTGGCCGGCAACTCAACCATCCGGCGACCATCGCCGAATCACTGCTATTTCTGGGTCGTATTGCACTTGGCGAAAATAAACAGGCGGAAGCGCTGGGCATGTTGTGCGAAGGGCTGGAGTGTGCAAAACGCGCAGATTTGAAAGTGGTACAACCAAAATTTCATACGGAGCTTGCAAGCGCAATGTTGCTTTCCGGGCGCCAGCGTGAAGCGGACTTTCATCTTGATGCGGCCTTGCAGTGGTCCAACCAGCTTGCCGAAACAAACAGTGAGGTGGGTCGCGAGGCAAGGTCAATGTGGAAAACACACTTTTGCCACCACCCGCATATCGACGCGATCTAGTCCGATCTGTTTTGCAAAAAACCCGCAAGTGCCGCTGCTGCCTGTTTTTGCACCATCGCCTTGAACGGCCAGGACCAGCCGAGCAACAGGCCGGGCATTCCCAGCGCCTGTTTTGCCCAGCGCCAAAATGGAAATCGATCGATGTGCCGGACGATCAGACCGTCCCGAAATGCAAACAGGGCGTCGATTCTGTTGACCACAGGCCGGCCCGTTTTCGAAAAGGTGTAGTGCGCCTCCCAAATCGCACGACCGCCGGATGCATCGGCTGAGGCGTCGATCAACGTGATTTTGAGATCCTTGCCGCGCGATAACAGCATGCGCCACATGGCGCCCGCCTCGATACCCCTGAGGCTGGGAAATGCCGGATCTGTAAATACCACTTCCGGGTGATAACACGCCGCCATTGCATCGGCATCTCGCGACGCAAATGCAGTGTAGAAATTTCGAATCAGCGTTTCATTTGCGTGCATGGAAATCCCCATGAATGTCGAACATGGTCAGGTGATAGTCGATATGCAGGAACATGTATTTACCCCATTCATTTCGCGACAGTTTTCCGAATGCCGGGTGCGGGGCGATTGTATTTGATTGCGCCTGCGATTCAAACGTCTGCAGGAGCGAGACAAACGTACGATGATCCTCCTCAAACGACGCCATCCCTTTGACGCCGACAAAATCGGCGATTTGTTTTTCGTTGCGCGGCGCTTTCTCCGGCCAGGGGATCACGTAAAAAACCAGCCATTTGCCAACGGTATGCAGCAATACATTGTGACTGCGGATGGTTTCCTGCAGCCCGCATATTTCGCGCAGGTTATTGTTGAAGTGCGCCAACAATTGATGGCCGTTCAGTTTTCCATCCCGCGAAAGTACATCTGGTGCCAGCGCCTCGATGCGACGAAACAATATGTCGCGCTCTTTGGGGTTGAAATAATCTGTCATTGTTGGTGTTCTCGTCCATTTCCGCGGCTGCGCGCAAGATCGTTGACCTGCATCAAAGGATGCATTCTACTTGACCACTATCAAGGAATGGCCGGGCGGTGGCGTTTCATACTTTTACCCTGTCCGGGATTAGTCCCCTAAAAACGTGGAGAAGGTCATGCTTAGCGATATTGAAATTGCCCAAAAAGCCGTGATGAAGCGCATTTATGAAGTGGCCGGCACGCTCGGCATTCCGGATGACGCAATCGAACCGTATGGGCATTACAAGGCAAAAATATCGCTGAATTACGTCGACACGCTGAAAGGCAAAAAGAACGGCAAGTTGGTGCTGGTCACCGCGATTTCACCGACGCCGGCAGGAGAAGGAAAGACAACCACAACTGTCGGGCTCGGCGACGCGCTCAACCACATCGGCAAAAAAGCGATCATCTGTTTGCGCGAGCCCTCGCTGGGGCCGGTATTCGGCATGAAGGGCGGGGCGGCCGGCGGCGGGTATGCACAGGTGGTGCCGATGGAGGACATCAACCTGCACTTTACCGGTGACTTTAACGCCATCGCGCTTGCCAACAACCTGCTGGCGGCACTGATCGACAACCATATCAATCATGGCAATGAATTGGGATTTGACGTCAGGCGCATCACCTGGAAACGGGTGATGGACATGAATGACCGCGCGTTGCGCGACATCACGATCGCATTGGGTGGGCCGGGCAATGGCTATCCGCGACAGGATGGCTTCGATATTGTGGTTGCCTCCGAGATCATGGCGATTTTTTGTCTCGCCACCTCGCTAAAAGACCTGAAAGCACGGATCAGCAAGATCGTTGTCGGATATACCAGCGACCAAAAGCCGATTCTGGCAAAGGATCTCAATGCCCAGGGGGCGATGACGGCGTTATTGAAGGATGCATTGCATCCAAATCTGGTGCAGACACTGGAAAACAATCCGGCGTTTATTCACGGCGGCCCGTTCGCCAATATCGCGCATGGCTGCAATTCCGTGATTGCCACCCAAACGGCGCTTAAGCTTGGCGACTATGTCGTTACCGAAGCGGGGTTTGGCGCGGATTTGGGGGCGGAAAAATTTATTGATATTAAATGTCGGAAGTCCGGTCTGCGTCCCGATGCCGTTGTGATTGTCGCCACCATCCGTGCATTAAAGTTTCATGGCGGCGTTGATGTCAAAGAGGTCTCGACAGAAAATCTTGCGGCCTTGGAAAAGGGTATCGTCAATCTCGAGCGGCACGTCAACAATGTCATGAACAACTACGGCCTGCCGTGTGTTGTCAGCGTAAATCACCGCACCCACGACACTGACGCCGAGGTGAAGCTGTTGATGGAGCGTGTCGGTAAACTCGGCTGCCAGGTTGTAATTGCAAAGCATTGGGCGGAAGGGGGCAAGGGTGCCACAGAGGTCGCCCGGATTGTGGTTGATCTGTGTGAACAGAAGAGTAACTTCAAATTTGTCTATGACGACGACATGCCGCTCTGGGACAAGATGAAAACCATTGCGACCAAGATCTACGGCGCGTCGGATATCAACGCGGATTCAAAGATCCGCAATCAAATCAAAAAATTGCAGGCCGAAGGTTACGGTCACTATCCTGTCTGTGTGGCAAAAACCCAATACTCGTTTTCAACGGATCCGCAGCTTCGCGGTGCACCCTCCGGGCACGTATTGACGATACGCGAGGTGCGGCTGGCCGCGGGCGCAGAGTTTATCGTGATGGTCTGTGGTGACGTCATGACCATGCCGGGTTTGCCGAAAGTGCCGTCCGCCAATTCAATTGACGTCGACGACAACGGCAAAATTATCGGATTATTCTAAATGTGATGCGGGGCTGAGCCGCCCCGCCGCATTACTTTTGGCGGTTGTCAGACTGCCGTCCCCCGATGAGGGGAACCGCGTTGGTTGCGAAGCGACGCGCTTGCCGTAATAATGGTGTACAACGTCGGCAACCGGCCGGCCAAGGATACCTGACGCGCATGGATGCGATTGGCAAATACAAAGTCATCAAGAAGCTGGGCGAAGGCGCAACCAGCGCGGTCTATCATGCCAAAGATCCGTTCACCGGCCGCGAGGTTGCGATCAAACTGATGTTTCCAGAGGCGCTTAAGGATTCATCCGACGGCGGGCATTACCGGCAAATGTTTATTAACGAGGCGGGCCTCGCCGGAAAAATTGACCACCCGCACATTGTCGGCATCCATGACGCGGTTGTTGCAGACGATATGAGCTATATCGTCATGGAATACGTCGAGGGTGGCACGCTGGAAAAATACGTCCAGCCCGAAAATCTGTTCGATCCACAAATTGTCGCCGAAATCGTGTTTAAGGCGATTCGTGCGCTGGACTTTGCGTATTCGCAGGGCCTTATCCACCGCGATATCAAACCTGGCAATATTCTTTACAAATCGGGCACCGATATCAAGATCGGTGACTTCGGCGCGGCGGTCCAGTCGTCAGCAAGCACCGCGACAACAATTGTCGGTTCGCCGCTGTATATGGCCCCCGAGGTATTGCAGGGTGGTGTGTCGAGCATGCAGTCGGATATTTATGCGCTTGGCATGGTGATGTACATGTTGTTGGCCGGTCGCCCGCCCTACGAAGCGACAAGCCACGCCAGTCTTGCCTACCAAATCGTCAATCATGACCCTGAACCGCCATCACGTTTTCGTGAGGGTATCTCCGCGCCGATGGAGGATATCGTCAAACAGGCGATCTCAAAGGACGTTGGCAGGCGTTACCAGGACTGGGGTGAGTTTGCCCGCGATCTTTCGGCTATCTGGCGCAGCGAACACACGCCGCAGAAACAGCAGGGCGAGGTGTCTGACACCGAGAGATTCGGTTTCCTCAAACAGCTGTCATTTTTCCGGAACTTTCCGGAAAATGAGCTTTGGGAAGTTGTGCGCATCAGCAAATGGCGTGAATTTCCAGCCAATGCACCGTTGATCAAAGAAGGCGACGAGGGCGACTCGTTTTTTATCATTGCCGAAGGCAGCGTCAAGGTGACGCGCAATCAAAAAATGCTGAACATGTTATCGGCGGGTGATTGTGTCGGTGAGATGTCCTATTTGGCGATCCGCGCCGGCCCGCGCTCGGCGACTGTCACCACGGCGTCACCCAGTGTGCTGATGAAAATTCCGGCGGCCGATCTGAATGCGGCGAGCGATTCCTGCCGCGCATTATTTGACCGAAAATTTCTCGAGACGCTGGTCGAACGTCTTGAGACGGCAAATCAACGGTTGACGGTCACCTGAAGGCGCCGCCGATTTCACCCGATTGTGATGCGAGCCATCCAGTTGTGTGCATTAAAATCAACTAGCGTATGAAATACGCAAAAACAAATACGCCAACCATGGTCAATGCGATGGCCAGTTTCGCCAATACCCCGATCATCATCCCCAACCATGTGGCGATGCCGACGCGTCCCGCCTGACCAAGCTGCCGGCGGGTGCTGAGTTCCCCAAGCACGGCACCGACAAACGGGAATATCAGCAACCCCCATAGGCCGGAAAAGATACCAACAAGACTGCCGATTGCCGCGCCCGCCAGCGCCGCCTTTGACGCACCGGCCCGTTTTGCGCCAAGCAGTGTCGCGACAAAATCAGCGGCGATGGCCAGCGCGGTCAATATCCCCAAAATGGTCAACGTCGGCCAGCCGATGCGCTCAAAGTTGCCAAGGTATGCCGCCAACAACAGTCCTGCAAAAACCAACGGCACCCCGGGTAGCGCAGGCAAAATGGTACCCGCAAGTCCGATCAGGACCAGCGCGCCGACCAACGCCCACATCAGATAAATGCCAACGCTACCGTCCATTGTTTTTCCAGGTTGATTGTTGTTGCAACGTAGATGTGGGTGACAATCATTAGTTCAATACAATTGCCGCCATTACACCCCGAGGGTATGGCTGATATTGCATACGGCCGGATAACAATCGCTTTTGCCGGCAATTGAACCATAGCCGCGCTGAATAGCCTATTATTGAATCCCTACAACCGTGACATGAATACTATGGCGGCAGTGATCGAGGACAGTTGGCAACAGCGGCATGCGATGCGTCATATGCTTGCAGCCGCGTTGCGGGATTTTTTGCCCGCCGCTTCGGTATTGACGACCAAGGAAGACCTGCGGCCGTTTGAGTGCGACGGTCTGGCGGTTTACCGGGAATTGCCAATGTTGGCGGCAATGCCGTCGACGCTCGACGAGGTCAAGCGGGTCATGGCCATCGCCAACACGCAAAATGTCAAAGTGGTCGCGCGTGGATCCGGTACCGGGTTGTCCGGCGGCGCAACGCCGCTTGCCGACGGCGTTCTGTTATCCATGGCGAAATTCAGCCGCATTGAAAAAATTGATTCGCTCGCGCGCACGGCCGTGGTTGGTCCCGGCGTGCGAAATCAAATGATCTCAGAGGCCGTCGCCCATCTGGGTTTGTATTACGCGCCGGACCCATCATCACAAATCGCCTGCTCGATTGGCGGCAACGTTGCGGAAAATGCGGGCGGCGTGCATTGCCTGAAATACGGCCTGACAGTCCACAACATCCTCAAAATCGGCGTGGTCACGATCGACGGCGAGGCAGTGACGGTTGGCTCCGATGCGCTCGACAGCCCAGGCTACGATTTACTTGCGCTCATGACGGGTTCTGAAGGGATGCTCGGCATTACCACCGAGGTTACCGTCAAACTCACGCCAAAACCGCAGCTGGCGCGCGTGGTCATGGCAAGCTTCGACAACGTTGAGAAAGCCGGTGAGGCGGTGGCCGCCGTCATTGGCGCTGGCATCATTCCGGCCGGTCTGGAAATGATGGACAAACTTGCCATTCACGCCGTCGAGGATTTTGTGCGCGCAGGCTACGATATGGAGGCGGCTGCCATCCTGTTATGCGAGTCGGATGGAACGCCGGAAGAAGTCGAAGAAGAAATTGCCAAGATGGAAGCGGTGATGGCCGCCGCTGGTGCCACCGCCTGCCGCGTGTCGAACAATGAAGCCGAGCGCTTGAAGTTTTGGTCGGGACGCAAGGCGGCATTTCCGGCGGTCGGCCGTATTTCACCAGATTATTATTGTATCGACGGCTCGATCCCGCGCAAGTCGCTGGCACATGTGTTGCGCCGCACTGACGAACTGTCCACAAAATATGGCCTGCGTTGCGCCAACGTGTTTCATGCCGGTGATGGCAACTTACATCCGCTGATCTTGTTTGACGCAAACATCCCCGGGGACTTGGAAAGAACCGAGGCGTTTGCCGCAGAGTTGCTTGAGTTGTGTATCGAGGTCGGCGGTACCATCACCGGTGAACACGGGGTTGGAATCGAGAAAATAAATCAGATGTGCAGCCAGTTCAGCGATGCCGAACGCGAGGCATTTTTTGCGGTCAAGCGCGCGTTTGATCCGAAGATGTTGCTCAATCCCGGCAAAGCCATTCCTTCGCTGAATCGCTGCGCCGAGTACGGTCGCATGCGGGTTTCCGGCGGACAAATGCCGCATGCAGATATCCCGCGGTTCTGACGCGATGGAATCGTTTATTCGGTCTGTACAGGAAACGGTCAGGGCGGCGGCGGACGCTGGTACGCCGCTGGCGATTCACGGCGCCAACACCAAAGTGTTTTACGGCGGCGCAGTCATTGGCAGTGCGCTTGATATGCGCGCCTACAGCGGCATCATCGCCTATGAGCCGCGTGAATTGGTGTTGACGGTACGCGCCGGCACCAC
>JANMNT010000317.1:0-7592 GCA_031368465.1 Burkholderiales bacterium | reverse complement strand
GATCGTCGTCGGGGTAATTCGCAAGCGAATCATTTAGGCAATGCCGGATATCGTCACGACCCGTCGGGCGGTTTGATCACATTCAAGCTGATCGGTGCCTGTGGTACAAATCGGTCGATGTCCAGCGCTTTGTAACACACGTCAAGCACATCCAATTCATCACGCCCGCCTGGCGCGACAAGAATCACCGTATCACCGATTCTGGCTTTCAACAGCGTCCGCGCCAGCGGTGATATCCAGGTGATGTAGCCTTTTTTCAGGTCGAGTTCATCGATGCCAACAATCGACACGGTGTTCTGATCACCGGTCTGATTGGCGTAACAAACAGTGGCACCAAAAAACACGCGCTCGGCGGCGTCATCTTCACGTGCGGCGGCCGGATCAACCACCTCGGCGATATCGAGTCGTTTCGACAAAAAACGGATACGACGATCAATTTCGCGCAGGCGCTTTTTGCCATACTGGTAATCGGCGTTTTCACTGCGGTCACCATTTTTTGCCGCCCATGAAACAGCAACGGTCACGGCGGGGCGCTCTTTATCGAGCAAATACCCCAACTCATCCTTCAACCGCTGGTAACCGCCGGGCGTAATGTAATTTTTGGCGCCAGCCGGAATAGGCGCAATTCCGGACTCCTGACCATCATCGTTGTCAGAATCGTTCTCGCGGATAAATGCTTTGCTCATACGGCGTGACTCACAAAAATGGTTCAAAAACTTGCCATAGGCGGAAACATCATTATACTTTTGACAAACCTGCGCCAACCCGTGTGTCGAAATGCACGTGCGCTTGCCCCTTGGGGCGGGGATTTTTACCTTTGAGCCATGTTATGTCGCGCACCGCCTATGCTGTTCTGAAAGTTCCGGCAAATGCCACCGAGGCGGCAATCGACCGCGCCTATCAATTGCGCCTGATTGAGGTGCAAACCAATATGAAATTGTCGGACGCCGACAGGCAACAGGAAATTCTCGCCATCGAGGAAGCCAACCGAGTGCTTTCCCGCGCAACCGCGCGGGAGTTATATGACCGGAAATTAGCCGCCGACCTTACCTCATCGGATCGTGCCGGTTCCGGCGGAATGCGCGCAGGTCTGGCCGCCGCCGCAATCGTGATGGCGATTGCAGCAGGCGGCTATTTTTGGGTACAACAACGCGACGCCGCATTGCGCCAGGCTGAACAAGAACAAATTCTGGAAAATCAAAAAGCGGCCGCCGCACAACTGGCGGCATCTGAACGACTTAAATTCGAAGAGCAGCAGCGCCGAGACGCCGCAGAGCGTCGGGCCGCGGAAGAAGCCCGTCTGGCAGAAGTCCGCGAAGCGCGCGAAAAGGAAATGCAGGCGGAGAAATTTGTGGCGCTGCCGCAGGCGGCACCGGCGAAGACCCAGGCGCAGATCAACCGGGAGAATTTCCTGCGGCAATACGGCGAACTGGTCGAACAGAGCGAGGTTGAAAAACAGCGTCGCCAGGCGCAACAGGTTGCCGACCGGCAAAGACGATACGTCGAGCAGCTCAGCCGCGAAGAAAATGAGGCCGCTCAGCAGCGTGCCAGAGCCGTTGAAATCGAGAACATGCGCCGCCGAATGGAAGAGCAACGAAATCAAGGAAAGTGACCATATTCGACGTGCGATACATGCAAGGCCGGGGATTGATGGCCCGTGCGTGGCACGTACATTTACCGCCCGCCAAATCATTGCCGCCTTTGTTGAATGACGCGACAATGGTTTGATCCACATCAAACCGGTTCCGCACGGCAACGCCTACGATGAATACATCGCAGGCTCAACCAAGGGGTAGATCATGTTTAATTCAATTCTTGTTCCGGTCGATGGCAGCAAGTTATCGCTAAAGGCGCTGGACGTCGCCGCCAAGTTGGCCGCATCAAGCGGCGCCAAACTGACCATTGTCACGGCATCGCCCGACTTCGCGGCAATTGTCGGCGGCGAAGGTTATATGGTCACGCCGGTTACCGCAAAACAATGGACAGATGCCACCAAAAAACGCGCCGAAGCAATCAAGGTGCAGGTGACAAAGCGACTCAAAGCGACAGCATTTGAATTTGTCGCAATGACATCCGATCATCCTTACCAGGTGATTATTCAGGTCGCCAAAAAACGCAAATGTGATCTGGTTGTCATGGCGTCGCATGGACGGCGGGGGCTTTCAGCGCTGCTTCTCGGCAGCGAGACAACCAAGGTACTGACCCACTCGACAATCCCGGTATTAGTCTGCCGCTAGCGCTTCACGTGTGGTGCGCGTAAACCTTGCGCAACGCATCATGATCAAGAATGTGAATATATTTCTGATCGACTTTGATGATGTTGTCGATTTGAAATTTTGAGAACGCGCGGCTGACGGTTTCGAGCTTCATACCGAGATAGCTGCCAATCTCTTCGCGCGTCATGCGCAGGTGGAACTCGACCGCGGAATAACCACGCGCATTGAGGCGTTGCGAAAGATTCAGTAAAAACGCCGCCAGACGCTCTTCGGCGCGCATCACGCCTAACAACATCATCACACCGTTTTCGCGGACAATTTCGCGGCTCATGACCTTGTGGAAATGACGCTGCAACGACGGCACCTGGTGCGAAAGCGCCTCGAACTGTGCATAAGGAATCGTGCAAATTTCGCTGTCCTCAAGGGCAATGGCGTCACAACTATGACTACCATGTCCGATACCGTCCATGCCCAATATCTCGCCGGCCATTGAAAAACCGGTCACCTGCTCACGCCCGTCCTGGGTGGTCGCCCGCGTTTTAAAAAATCCGCTGCGCACCGCAAAAATCGCGCTGAACGGCTCGCCCGCCCTGAAAACCGCATCACCGCGCCGGACCTTGCTGCGGGTGTATACAAACTCATCCAGTTGGTCAATATCATCGTGGGATAAACCGGCAGGCAGGCAAATCTCGCGCAGATTGCAATCTGCGCAGGCCGTCTTCAAGGCGCCGGGATCGACGGCGACCGGCCTTTGACGCGGCGATTCAATTTTCATGGCTATCTGTCAAGTCGAGGAGTTCAGGCTATACGGAAGCGCGAATGCCGCCGCCCATTTGATCTATATCAAAACGAATCGTACCCACTAGACCATTATTCTAGCCAAGCGCGCCGGCTCAATTTCGGCAGCGCGCAATTTTTGGGCAGATTTTTTGTTCAATTGGCAGATTACTCTGTACTACTCTGGATTACCAGCCAAATTATGAAATTATCGTCCAGCCATCACGCGCCCACCGGCAATCTCGAAATGGATATCGACTTGATTCGCCGCTACGATCAAAGTGGCCCGCGATATACGTCATATCCGACCGCGGATCGCTTTATAGAGGCACATGGCGCCCCCGACCATGCGACCGCATTGGGACGGCGTACCGTGCGCGACGAAATGGCGCCGCTTTCGCTTTACGTGCACCTGCCGTTTTGCGACACGATATGTTTCTATTGCGGCTGTAACAAAATCACCACTCGCGATCACGGCCGCAGCGCCAAATATCTCCGGTACGTCGAGCGTGAGGCGGCAATGACAGCCGAACACCTGTCTGGTGCACGCCGTGTCGAGCAGGTGCATCTCGGCGGCGGCACACCGACGTTTTTGTCCGCGGACGAATTAGCCGCATTGATGCGCAGTCTCGGCCGCCATTTTGAGCTGGCCTCGGGTGAGTACTCGGTTGAGATTGATCCACGTACCGCAGACGAAGGCAAGATTGCCGCACTGGCTGCACTTGGGTTTAATCGTATCAGTATCGGTGTGCAGGACTTTGACCCGGCGGTGCAAAAGGCGGTCAACCGGATTCAGTCCGAGGCGGAAACCGTTACCGTGATTGATGCCGCCAGAAAACACGGTATGACATCAATCAACATTGATCTGATCTATGGGCTGCCAAAACAGCACGTGATCGGCTTCAGTCACACGCTCGATCGCGTCATTGCCCTGCAGCCGGATCGGATCGCGCTCTATAGCTACGCGCACCTGCCAACGGTGTTCAAGCCGCAGCGCCGAATTTTATCCGCCGATCTGCCTACTACCGAAGCCAAACTGCAGATCATGATGCTGGCCATTCGCCGGTTGACCGATGCTGGTTACGTCCATATCGGCATGGATCATTTTGCATTACCGCATGACGGACTCGCGGTCGCCGCGCGGCAGGGACGATTGCATCGAAACTTTCAGGGGTACTCCACGCAACCCGACTGCGATCTGATTGCGCTCGGTATTTCTGCGATCAGCAAAGTCGGGCCAACCTACAGCCAGAATGTGCGGACGCTGGATGAATATTATGATTGTCTCGACCGCGGCGTTTTGCCAACGTTGCGCGGCATTCAATTGACGCAAGACGATTTGCTGCGGCGGTCAGTCATCCAGTCGCTGATGTGCCAGTTCGAACTATCAATTGAGGCCGTCGAAGAGGCGCATCTGATCAGATTTGACCAGTATTTCGCCAATGAAATGGCCGCGCTGGAAGCATTGCGTGACGATGGCCTGGTTGAATGGGATTCACAATGGATCACCGTCACACCGCGCGGCCGGTTGCTGGTGCGTGCGGTCGCCATGACCTTTGATCGTCATCTGCAAAGCGATCGCGAACGCGCCCGATTTTCCAAGGTGATCTGAGTTGACGCCGTCGCTATTGCCAGACGTTGCCGGCGCATTCATCGCCGCGACGGCAACTGGATTTCTGGGTAGCCTGCACTGTGTCGGCATGTGCGGCACCACGGCGGCGAGTATCATCAGCCGCGTCCCCGTTTCGGCACCACCTGACAAAGGTTCTCCAATACCAATGGTGCAATTTTCGGTGGCCGGGCCCGGATCGGCGGCGGCGGGTCATTGGGCGGCGATGAGCAACGCCAGCGCGGCAGGACACAACAGTCTTGTCTTCAATGCCGGACGTATCGCCAGCTACATGATTGCCGGCACACTGGTTGCCGGTATTGCCGGCACGATTGCCGGGCAGGTCATCATGCAAGGCATCATGCCAATTCGACTGGCATTATTTATTGTCGGCCAATGCCTCGTTATTGCCACCGGATTCTATATCGCCGGCTATACAAAACCAATGGCGCCGTTTGAACGCATCGGGCGGGTGTTATGGCAATTTCTGCAACGTTTAGTGGCCCCACGGCTTCTCAAGAATCGACTGCGCGGTCAGGGAGACTTGTTCTTGTTGGGTGCTTTATGGGGCTGGATTCCATGCGGAATGGTTTACGGTACGCTGGCAACGGCGATGGCTGCGGGCAGTGCGCCGGGTGGCGCACTGATCATGCTTGGATTTGGTTTGGGCACATTGCCGGCGATGTTTGCCGCAGGCGCGGCGGCGGCACCTTTGCGCAAACTGGCACAACAGCAAACGATCCGTATTGCCGCCGGCGCGGTCGTTGTGGCGCTCGGTCTTTTTGGCCTGTCACGCAGCGGCACGCTGGCGGACTTCGCGGCACTTGGCGCATTTTGTTCCAGCGCAGTGGCCACAATATTTTCCGGCGCAGCACCATGAGTAAAAGTTCATGAACGCCGCGGCCTCTGCAATTCTTGGTACACCATACACGCATGAAACGATGGCGCCTGCCGATACGGCGTGTTTTCATTGCGGTTTGCCGGTTGATGCGTCAACAACATTTGGCGTATTGTGGAACGGCCGCCATAAGCCCATGTGTTGCGTCGGCTGCGAAGCAGTGGCGTCGATGATTATCGATAATGGACTGGATGATTTTTACCGGCACCGCACCGGCTACTCAACCAAGCCGATGGATGCGGTGCCGGCCCTTTCATCGCCACGTATTGGCCCGGTCATTGCAGACAATGCACAGGCGGCGCCGGTTGTCCTGTACCTGACAAACCTGACCTGCGCGGCATGTGTTTGGCTGGCTGAAAATACGTTGCGACGGGTAGCAGGTATGCATGACGTGCAAGTGAACTTCACCACCCACAGTGTGCGCCTGCGGGCTGATCGTGCCGGCACTGAAATTTGTATTGGGGCGCTGCGGCGTGTCGGTCTGCATGCCGAACGCGCTGATGACGCCGGGCGGGATGATAGCCGCCTGCGCAGTCGTCGAAAACAGCTGATTTACCTGGGTGTGGCCGGCCTGTCAATGATGCAGGTGATGATGCTGACCGTACCACTCTATTTCGCCTCCGCCGATGATATCTCGATCGACGCCCGGCACTTGATGGGATGGGCTGCATGGCTGATGACCCTGCCGGCACTGTTGTTTTCAGCACGTCCGATCTTCGTCGCCGCATGGCGTGGGCTGTCGGTTGCACACGTCGGAATGGATTTACCGGTTGCCATTGCCCTGTTACTCACCTTCCTTGCCAGCAGCTGGTCGCTTCTGGCACAGCAGGGTCATCTCTATTTTGATGCGATTACGATGTTCGTATTCTTGCTGCTCGGTGCCCGCTGGATCGAATCGACCACCCGTGATCGCGCGGTTGCCCGGATCGAGCGTATGGCAAATCCCCGACCTGTTATCGTGTCCCGGCTGATTGATTTTCCGCGCAGGGAGGCGAGTGAACGGGTGGATTCGAAGGCGCTTGAGAAAGGTGAAATCATCGCCATTGAACAAGGTGCGGTGATCCCGGCTGACGGTATGATCCTTCGCGGTGACAGCGAAGTTGATGAAGCGCTTATGACCGGCGAATCCAAACCCGTGCCAAAAAACGTCGGCGACACCGTCGTTGGCGGTACCGTCAATATGACCGGTTCAATCGTGGTGCGGGTCACTGCGGTCGGGAAACAAAGTGTGCTGGCACAATTGGCACGGCTGGTCGACAGCGGGTTGCTCGCGCGTCCGGCATTCCATGGGATGACTGAAAAAGTCGCGCGTTATCTGGCCCCGGGGACCGTGTTGCTGGCGTTGTGCGGCGCACTGGTTTGGCTGGTACTCGATCCCGCAAAAAGTCTGGATGTCGCCGTCGCGGTCCTCGTTATCACCTGCCCATGCGCCTTTGCGCTCGCCGCACCGACAGCGTCTGCGGCGGCACTTGGGGCCATGGCCGAACGTGGGTTGCTGGTGGTTCGCGGCCATGTGCTCGAGACCCTCGCCACGGCGACAGATGTTGTTTTTGACAAGACAGGCACCATCACCACGGGCGACTGGCAGTTGGTCGAAATTCGCTGCGTAACCGGCGAACCTGACAGCTGCCTTGCAATCTGTGGTGCGCTCGAGTCCGGCGCCATCCACCCGGTTGCCCGGGCTGTACAACGCGAAGTCTCTGCCCGCACTAATTGCAACCAGGCCGATGGCACCAATAGCGCCACGCCGCAAATGGTGGCGACCACACTCAGCCATGCGCCCGGTGCGGGTGTCGAGGGAATGATCGGTGGCGAATATTACCGATTTGGCACCATGACTTTTGCACTTGGCGATGAGCAGGCGACGATGATCGACGCCGGCCTTGACAACAAAACGCTGGCATTGCTGTCGGTGAAGCGTGCCGGTCACTGGACACATCTGGCGACGCTGGTGTTTGACGATGCGGTGCGGCCAAACGCCGTCAACACAATCGCGGCACTTGAAGCCGATGGCCTCGACGTACATATGCTTTCCGGCGACCGCACCGACGTGGTTAACGCAGTCGCCAGCGCATGTGGTTTGGATGCCGGA
>JANMNT010000313.1:0-4560 GCA_031368465.1 Burkholderiales bacterium | reverse complement strand
ATCATCCCCGAATCCAACCTGAGCGCCACACAATAAGTCATTGTTTTACCTCGTCCGATTGCGTTGTGTTTTTTATGTGCGCGGCTATGCTGCCGCGATCTGTGTCTGGCTTGATCGTTGTGAATGACCCATTTCAACCGGCAGGCCAGGCTCAAAAAACGCCGTGTTGATTTCGGCGCTGAGGCGGCTGGTCGACGCCAGCAACTCGGTCAGGTACTCGTGCAAACCGCTCGCAAAAATATCCTGGATGCGACCAAACTGCATCGCCGCGTAAATCTCGCCGGCCATGCGTGTGGCTTCGCCGGAATTGAAATTTTGCACCTTGCACAATATTTCATAAACGTCACGCATGCAAAAATGCAACGAACGTGGAATATCGTCGCGCAGGATCAGCAACTCGGCGATGCGCAACGGCGTGATTACGTCGCGGTAAACCTTGCGATACGACTCAAACGCCGACACCGAGCGCAATACCGCCGACCATTGGTAGTAGTCGACCGCGCCGCCGACATCGGTCACCGAGGGCAACAAAATATGATATTTGGCGTCGATCATGCGGGCGGTATTGTCGGCACGTTCGATGTAGGTACCGAGCCGGTGAAAATGGAACGCATCGTCGCGGCGGATGGTGCCAAAGGTGACGCCGCGGAACAAATGTGAACGTTCCTTGACCCAGTCGAAAAACGAAGACACACCGCGGGCGTACATGCGGTCCTCATCCATGTTCTGCATTTCAAGCCAGGTTGAATTCACCACTTCCCACATTTCAGAGGTGATGGTGCCACGCACCGCACGGGCATTTTCGCGCGCTTGTTTGGCACAATTGTAAATCGACGTTGGGTTTTCCGGGTCGAGCGCCATGAAGTGCAGCACTTCCTTGGCACACACAAGATTGTGCCGACCACTGAACGGGAACAGGGTGCCGGTGATGTTGAGCGGCGCAAACCATTCCTGATCCTGCAAATCGGCATCCTTGGTCAGCAGCGACATCCGATATGCCACGTCGAGGATGCGCGCGTTGTTTTCGGCGCGTTCGACGTAGCGCGACATCCAGTAAAGCATAGAGGCTGTTCTTGAGAGCATATTAATCCACCACCCAGGTATCTTTAACGCCGCCACCCTGCGACGAATTGACCACCAACGAGCCTTCGCGCAACGCCACGCGCGTCAACCCGCCCGGCACAAAGTTGACCGTCTTGCCGGACAACACATAGGGGCGCAAATCAATGTGGCGCGGTGCCAGCCCTTTGTCAACAAAAGTCGGCACAGCGGACAAAGATAGCGTTGGCTGCGCGATAAATCGTTCCGGCTGATCGAGCACGCGCTGTTTATATTTTTCGCGTTCGGCCTTGGTCGAGGTTGGTCCGATCAACATGCCGTAGCCACCCGAGCCTTGTGCCTCCTTGATCACCAAATCCTGCATATTGGCCAGCACGTAGTCAAGATCATCCTTGTTGCCGAGCATCCAGGTGTGGACGTTTTTTAATACAGGCTCTTCGCCCAAATAAAAACGAATCATCTCCGGCACAAACGGGTACATGGATTTGTCATCCGCCACGCCGGTGCCGACCGCGTTGGCAAGGGTCACACGACCGGCACGATACGCCATCATCAAACCGGGCACACCGAGCATCGAGTCGGCACGGAAAGCGAGTGGGTCAATAAAATCGTCGTCGATGCGCCGATAAATCACATCAACCCGTTTTGGTCCTTGCGTGGTGCGCATAAATACCGTTTCGGCCTGCACAAACAAATCAACACCTTCGACCAATTCAACGCCCATTTGTTGGGCAAGAAACGCGTGTTCGAAGTAGGCGGAATTAAAGTTGCCGGGTGTCATCAGCACGATGGTCGGATTTTCGATGCCGACCGGTGCGGCGTTACGCAGGGTGTCGAGCAACAGATCGGGATAGTGGTCAACCGGGCGGATGTTTTGTGCCGCGAACAACTCCGGAAACAAGCGCATCATCATTTTGCGGTTTTCCAGCAAATACGAGACACCCGACGGCGTGCGCAGATTTTCCTCAAGTACGTAGTATTCGCCGTCCGCGTCTTTTACCAGATCGATGCCGGCGACGTGGGCATAAATGCCGCCGGGCACATTGACCCCGACCATTTCCTTGCGGTATTGACTGTTTTCGAGCACCTTGTCGGCCGGAATTTTGCCGGCCTTCAAGATCTCCATGTCGTGATAGACGTCGTGCAAAAACGCGTTGAGTGCGCTGACCCGTTGTTTGAGGCCGCGCGACACCATTTCCCAGGTTTCGCCTGGAATCACGTGTGGAACAATATCGAATGGGATCAGACGCTCGGTGCCGGTGGTTTCGCCGTAGACGGCGAAGGTAATACCCAACCGGTGAAACATCAGGTCGGCCGCATGCCGGTTTTGCGCGATTTTTTCCGGCGGAGTGTTTTTCAACCAATCGGCGAACGCAGCATAGTGCGCACGAACGTCGCCGTTTTGCTGGTACATCTCGTTAAAAAACGGTTTTAGCGCCATTGGTTGTTTTCTATGTGAATTTGTTCTTTGCGATGCTTGCGCGAGCAAACACCGTGCCTGAATGCTACCGTAAAATAATGGCGTGAATACTCCTGACAGCACAATTACCCCTCCTGCAGGGTTGGATGCAGCCGCTGGCGCGCTTGCCCAACGGGTGGCCGCTTGTTATGCCACTGAGGTTGCCGCGCGGGTCCACAAGGCACTGCACTTTGTGACCGCGTCATCCAAGGCCGCCGAACGCCCCAATACGGTGCTGCGCGCGCTCGATGTTGTTGCGGTATTGTTGGATATCGAAGTTGACGACGATACGGTCATTGCCGCACTGCTGGGGCTGTCAATCGTTGAAAAGGACCGCGACTATGCGCTGCTGACGGGCGCTTTTGGTGAAGATGTGATCGGGCTGATGCGCGGCCTGGCCCGCGCCGGCAAGATTGAAGTCCTGTCGGGACGCGCCAACGACGCTGCCGCCACCGAGTCGTTGCGCAAGATGCTGTTGGCCATGGCCGATGATGTGCGGGTCATATTGATCAAGTTGGCCGAACGAACCGTCTATTTGCGCTCGATTACCCGCGCCGACGAAGCGGTCAGGCGTTCGGCGGCATTAATGACACGCGACCTGTTTGCCCCGCTGGCAAACCGGCTGGGCGTTTTTCAAATCAAATGGGAATTGGAAGACCTCAGTTTTCGCTTCCTGGAGCCCGAACTTTACAAAAAAATTGCCGGTTATCTCGATGGCAAACGCGGCGAGCGCGAGGCCTATATTGGTGAGGTTGTCGGCAAGTTAAAAGCCGACATGGCGGCACACGGCATAACCGGTGAGGTTGCCGGACGGCCCAAACAGATCTGGTCGATATACCGCAAGATGCAGGCAAAAAACCTGCCGTTTGAGAAACTCTACGATGTGCGTGCCGTGCGGGTGTTGGTCGACAGTGTTGCCGACTGTTATGCGGTGCTGGGGTTTATTCATGATCAATGGCAGCCCATTGCCGGCGAATTTGACGATTACATCGCCCAACCCAAGGCGAATGATTACCAGTCGTTGCATACCGCGGTGATCGGCGCTGATGGCAAAACCCTCGAGGTGCAAATTCGCACCCACGCCATGCATCTGGCGTCCGAGCACGGCATCGCGGCGCATTGGCGTTACAAGGAGGGCGCGCACGGCGCAAAGACGGCTGCCGAGAAAAAATTCGAAACCAAGATTGCGTGGCTGCGACAGGTGCTGGAGTGGAATCGCGAGCTGGTCGCCGATTCGGGCTTCTCGGACGCGGTCAAACAGGGACTGTTTAACGATACCGTCTATGTGTTTACCCCGCAGGGACGGGTGATCGACCTGCCGGCCGGGTCAACACCGGTCGATTTTGCCTACCATGTGCATACCGATCTCGGCCACCGCTGCCGTGGCGCCAAGGTGGACGGGCATATCGTGCCGTTATCGACCAAGCTGGCCAACGCGCAAATGGTCGATATTCTCGCCGCCAAGCAGGGCGGGCCGTCACGCGACTGGCTTAATCCCCAGCTTGGTTTTTTGATGAGCCACCGCGGGCAGTCGAAGGTGCGCGCGTGGTTTCGCCAGGAATTTTTTGAAGTGGACAAGGCGCACGGCCGGCAAACACTCGAACGCGAAGTTGCGCGCGCCGGCGCGAATGCACTGGCGTTGGAAAAAATTGCCGCGCATCTGGCGCATCGTGATGTCGATGAGTTTTGCGCGGCGATTGGCCGCAATGAAATCACCCCGCACCAGATCGAGGTCGCGATTCGGGAATTGACCGCGCCGGTTGCGCCGGTTGCCGACACACCGCTGTTTGCGCCAGTTGCCGGCTTTCAGCCAGCGGCAGGTAAGGCTTCCGATGGCGTGCTGGTATTGGGATTGAACAATATCCAGACGATGGTGGCCAAATGCTGCAAGCCGCTGCCCGGTGATCCCATTGTCGGCTTTGTGACCAAAAACCGTGGTGTGATGGTTCACCGGATCGACTGCTTCAATATCACCAGCCTGCACCCGGATCAGCGCGACCGACTCATGCAGGCGTTGCATTCCGTGTCGCGGCCGACCGAGC
>JANMNT010000299.1:0-2316 GCA_031368465.1 Burkholderiales bacterium | reverse complement strand
ATCATCGAGAGCGGCAACAACGAGGTCACCAATACGCTGATGGTCAAGCTGGCTCGAACACTTCCGGCTGCGCCGGATGCGTCCTAATTCGTCATGCGAGCCCGGTCGCAACGTCGCGACGCCTGGTTCCTGTTAGCATTTTTATTTCAACGTTAGCCACCATAGCGGTATCGTATGCCGATTAACGAACTCGCCACGAAGTATCTTGAGACATTCGAACGGAACGAAGACTTCCCTGACGGCATATCGTTTCGCAAGGCGTTGACACAGTGCAATCTGGATTATTCACGCGAAAGTCTTGCGCGAATTGATCAGCTTTTGGATCAGATGAGAACGCGGTTGAAGCCCGACTATGCCGAATTCATGAAGGACTATGCCAACCAAACCTTCCTTTATTTTCTGGCGTTCTACGTCGGCTCGGTAACCGCGCGTCAATCAGGCAACAGGATCAACTGGTACAACTACAATGAAATGATGGCGGTGATGCCCGACAATAGGTCGTTTGTACCAGAGGGTTTTGCCTCGTCGATCACCTGCATGATTGAGAACAAGGGATTCTTCATCCCGTTGTCGGCAATTCAAGAGCGGCTGTTCGACGAGCCGCCGGGGAAAAGCGTGCAATTCAGCGCCGAAGTGTTTATGTAAGTCGGGCGTCCCTACCGTGGCCCCGGCGTGGCTGGGTTACCCTGCGGCATCATTTCGCCACGTCACTCGCCCGCAGTTGTGGAAACAAAATCACATCCCGAATTGACGCTGAATCCGTCAGCAACATCACCAGACGGTCTATACCAATGCCTTCACCGGCGGTTGGGGGCATGCCGTATTCGAGCGCGCGCACAAAATCCGCGTCGTAATGCATGGCTTCTTCGTCGCCGCCTTCTTTGGCCTGCACTTGTTCCAGGAAACGCGCGGCCTGATCTTCAGCGTCATTGAGCTCTGAAAAACCATTGGCAATTTCACGGCCGGCGATGAACAACTCGAATCGGTCGGTGATGGCGGGGTTATTGTCGTTGCGACGGGCGAGTGGTGAGACTTCAGCCGGATAGTCGACAATAAAAGTCGGTTGGATCAGCTTGGCTTCGGCGGTTTCTTCAAACAACTTGAGTTGCAAGGTGCCGATGGTGTCGCTGGCCTTGACCTGTGCGTGGTGTTTGTTGCACAACACCTCCAGTGTCGGGCGGTCATTGAAGTCTGCGTCGGTGTATTGCGGGAAATATTTCACCACGGCTTGTGGCATGGTCAGCCGCTCGAACGGTTTGCCGAAATCGATCTGCATGCCCTGATAATCGATCATCGTTTTGCCGACGACCTTGGTCGCAACATCACGGAACATGTCTTCGGTGAATTGCATCAAGTGATGGAAATCGCGATAGGCGATATAAAACTCCATCATGGTGAATTCCGGATTGTGACGAACACTCATGCCTTCGTTACGGAAATTGCGGTTGATTTCAAATACGCGCTCAAAACCACCGACCACCAGACGTTTCAAATACAGTTCGGGGGCGATGCGCAAATAAAGCTGCATATCGAGCGTGTTGTGGTGGGTGATAAAAGGCTTGGCGGCGGCACCACCTGGGATCAGATGCATCATCGGCGTTTCGACTTCAAGGTAGCCGGCGGCCACCATGAAGGCGCGAATCTCAGATACGATCTTGGAGCGCGTTTCAAAGGTGCGTTTGACTTCCGGATTCACCATCAAATCCACGTAGCGCATGCGATAGCGCTGTTCCATATCGGTCAGGCCGTGAAACTTTTCAGGCAGGGGCCGCAGTGATTTGGTGATCAAGCGCACTTGTGACACATTGATCGACAGCTCACCGGTTTTGGTTTTGAACATCACACCTTCGGCACCAACAATGTCGCCAAGGTCGTAGTGTTTGAATGCTTCAAGCGCGTCTTCACCAACGCCTTCAAGATTGACATACAACTGAATGCGGCCCGAGGCGTCCTGTATGGTGGCAAACGACGCCTTGCCCATCACCCGCTTGAGCATGATGCGTCCTGCCACCTTTACCATCGGCGATTTGTTGGCCTCGAGTTCTTCCTTCGAAAAATGGCCGTAAGCCGTGTGGAGATCAACGGCAATATGTTCGGGGCGAAAATCATTCGGGAAGGGATGACCACCGGTTTTTTCCCGGATCGCCGCAAGTTTTTGCCGGCGCTCGGCAATGACATGGTTTTCGTCAACCGCAGGCACGGCATGAGGGGTCGGGTTTGGGGTGGCATTGTCAGTCATGATGAATCTTTCAGGGCGCGAGCCATTGGGCATTAAGCTGACCTTGTGGCCAGGTGAAGCGGGCGCGACGATTGCCG
>JANMNT010000297.1:0-4806 GCA_031368465.1 Burkholderiales bacterium | reverse complement strand
TGAAACACACCCGCGACCACCGCGAGGGGCGTGTCGAGCCCGAACAACAAGGTGATGAGCCCGAGATGTGAAATCGTCGAATACGCCAGCAGACCCTTGAGGTCGTGCTGAAAGATCGCCACCACCGCGCCAAATAACAGTGTCGCCAACCCGGCGGTTGAAACAATCCAGAACCACGCGTCGTTATCACCCAGGGCCGGATATAGGCGGGCCAGCAAAAAAACGCCGGCCTTGACCATGGTGGCCGAATGCAAATATGCCGAGACCGGTGTCGGCGCGGCCATGGCACGCGGCAGCCAGAAATGAAACGGGAACTGCGCACTTTTGGTAAAGGCGCCCAGCAGCACCAAAATAAGAATCGGCATAAACAACGGACTGTTTTGTAGCAGCGACCTCGCGGCAAATACGGCATCCAGATCGTAGCTGCCCGCCACACGACCGATCAACAGCACGCCGGCCAGCAGGGCAAGCCCGCCGGCGCCGGTGACGGTTAATGCCATGCGCGCCCCCTGACGGGCGTCTTCGCGATGGCGCCAGAAGCCGATCAACAAAAATGACGAGAGACTGGTCAGCTCCCAGAACACCACCAGCAGGATCAGGTTGTCGGCGACGATCACACCCAACATCGACCCCATGAACAACATCAGGAATGCGTAAAATCGCGCGGGCGGATCGTCTTCGGCGAGGTAATACGCCCCGTATAAAACCACCAGCGCGCCGATGCCGAGGATCAACAAGGCAAACAAAAATGCCAACCCATCGAGCCGAAGGCCGAAGGCCACACCCAATGACGGCAACCACTCGACGCGGAACCGGACAATGCCGCCGTCAAACACCGGCGAGGCGAGCAATGCCAGGAGGGCACAACCGGCGATTGTCATCGCCCCCGCAAGCCAGGCCGCCCGCCGGCGATGGTTGTTGTCGACCAGCAACAACAATGCCGCGCCGGCAAAGGGCAACAACAGCATCATCAAAAGCAACGTCGCATTCATCGCATTAGATTGGCAGATGTTCATAGGCAAGCCGCACCGGCTCCGCCCCGTGGATTTTTTCCAGGCGGCGCACAATAAAATGCCCGCGCGCCATGTTTTGGAAATGTTCGATAAACAGTGTGTTGATCAGCGCACCGGATGCCGCACCAATCACCGGGACGGCCTGCACCGCGGCTTTTTCCGATACCACCAAACCGAAACGCGACGCGAGCAGCGTGGTCAGCCTCACCAACGCCGGCGCGCCCGTCTTGCTCATGCCTTTTTCCGCCAAAAATTTTGCCGCCTCCGATACCGCACCGGCCATTGCCACGCGTGCCGCAAAGTAGCCGGATTCGCCGGCATCATCTTTGTCCGAGCGACCACCCAACGCAAACACCGTCAGGCACGCCAAGCGCGTTTCGATGTGCTGGATATTTTCACCCTCGCTTTTGGCAATATCGGCAATCGAGCGCAACATGATGGTGGTCGATACCGGCAGCTCGACACTTAGCGCCAGCAAACCAAACGCTCCGCCCACCGCGCCGGATGTGGCGGCCGCGAGTTTATGCAGCCTGTCCCTGGATGCCCGGGGAACTGCCGAATCGTCATTGATTGACTTCACCGCGACTTCGAGCGCTTTCAACATCGCAGATTCAGATGCTTTTTGCACCGTCGTCTGGAAGCGTGCCGGCAACATCGCCATGCCGCGTTCAAATGGCGAGCCGAGCATTGCCGATAAACGCGCCGCCAGTCCGGGATTTTCCAAGAGCAATTTGGCGCGCTTCAGATCAGACAGTTCGGCTTTGCTCAGCGTCATTTGGTTACTCCTGTCGGGCCGGTCAACCGGGCGCGCCGACATTGTCGGCTGCATCATTGGTAATTTCAAGGTCTTCACCCAGATAGGCCGCCCGTACACGCGGGTCGTTCAACAGGGTTGATGACTCGCCTTCAAGCGTGATCAGGCCGCCGTCCATCACATACGCACGCTGGCTGACCTGCAGGGCCTGTCTGGCGTTTTGCTCAATCAGCAAAATCGTCATGCCGGTTTTGGCAACTTCGCGTATCACCGAAAAAATTTTTTGCACCATGATTGGTGCCAGTCCCATCGAAGGCTCGTCAAGCAGCAACAATTTCGGTCGTGACATCAGGGCGCGCGAGATCGCCAACATTTGCTGCTCGCCACCGGACAATGTGCCGGCGGTTTGTTTGGCACGCTCCTTAAGTCGCGGGAATCGGGTGAAAGCCACCTCCAAATCATCGGCGATGCCGGCCTTGTCGCGCCGCAGATACGCACCCATCTGCAAATTTTCTTCGATGGTCAACCCCGGAAAAACGCCGCGCCCTTCGGGAACCAGCGCCAGACCCTGCCTGGCAATCAGGTGCGACGACATTCCGACGATACCGGCGCCATGGTATTGGATGTCACCCTGGCGGGGCTTGAGCAGACCAACGATGGCCTTGAGCACCGTGGTCTTGCCGGCACCATTGGCACCGATCAATGTCACCAGTTCACCGACGTTGACATTGAGCGTGATGCCCTTGACAGCCTGAATCCCGCCATACGAGATGTGCACGTCATTAAGCGCCAGCAGACTCATTGCGCCGCCTCAATCTCGACACCGAGGTAGGCCTCGATCACCTTTGGGTCGCGCTGAACATCGGCCGGCAAACCCTCTGCAATCTTTTTGCCGTAGTCAAGCACCACGATGCGCTCACATAACCCCATCACCAACTTGACGTCGTGTTCAATCAACAGCACCGTCACGCCGGTCGCACGGATCGACTCGATCAATTTTCGCAGCGCCACCTTTTCGGTGGCGTTCATTCCCGCCGCGGGTTCGTCCAACGCCAGCAGTTGCGGGTCGGTGGCAAGTGCCCGCGCAATCTCAAGCCGTCGCTGATCGCCGTAAGAAAGATGTTTGGCGAGATCGTTGGCGCGATGATCGATCTCGACAAACTGCAGCAGTGCGTGGGCGCGGCGTTCAATATCCGCCTCTTCACGACGTTGTGATGGCGTGCGAAACACGGCGCCAAACACACCTGCGTGGGTTCGAACGTGACGGCCGATCATGACATTTTCGATCGCCGACAAATTCTGAAACAAACGAATGTTTTGAAAGGTGCGTGCAATGCCGCGCGCGGCAATCTCATTGGCAGTGGTCTTTCCCAGCAGGTTGTTATTAAACAGGATGGCACCGTCGTCGAGCGGGTAGAGGCCGGTGATGATATTAAACATCGTCGTTTTACCGGCACCGTTGGGGCCGATCAGACCGACAATCTGTCCCTGTTGAATGTCAAATGAGACCTCTGATAACGCGGTGAGGCCGCCAAAGCGTTTGGTCGCGGCCCGGACTGACAGCAATGGCGTGGTCATTTGTCACCCTGCGCAAATTCGCGTTGACGCACGGCCGACGGCAGCAGTCCCGCCGGACGGTACAACATCATCACCACCATGGCCAAACCGAACAACAACATGCGCAACACCTCGGCCTCGATCACCTGCCGGCCAAAGATGGCTTGTTGCGCCGGCGTTACCGCGTAGCGCAAAAATTCCGGCACAAACGACAGCAACAACGCACCGACAATCACGCCCCAGATATTGCCCATACCGCCCAGCACCACCATTGCCAGAATCATCACCGACTCGGTCAAGGTGAAACTTTCGGGGCTGATAAATCCCTGGATCGACGAAAAGATGCCGCCGGCCACGCCACCGAACGAGGCGCCCATGGCAAACGCGAGCAACTTGATTTTGGTGGTGTCGATGCCCATTGCGCGAGCCGCAAGCTCGTCTTCACGGATCGCTTCCCAGGCGCGACCAATCCGCGAATTCTGCAACCGGATGTTGATGACAATGGCGATGATCAGGATGATCAGCAACAGATAGTAATACTTGATCAAACCGTCCAGCGCAAAACTGCCAAAGCGGGTGGTGGCGCCGAAATCCATGCCCAAAAATTTGATCGAATCAATGGTTGAAATACCTTTGGGCCCGTTGGTCAGATTGATCGGCTCGGAAAGATTATTCATAAAGATACGAACAATCTCGCCAAAGCCCAGGGTCACAATGGCGAGATAATCGCCGCGCAGCCTTAAGGTTGGTGCGCCCAGCAACACACCAAATAAACACGCCACCATTGCGCCGATCGGCAGAATGACCCAGAACGGCAGATGAATGCCAAAGTGTGGCGACGCCAGCAGCGCATAGACATATGCGCCCACCGCATAAAACGCGATGTAGCCGAGGTCAAGCAGTCCGGCAAAACCGACAACGATGTTGAGACCGACCGATAACAACGCAAACAGAATTGCCAGATTCATAATGCGCACCCACGCCATGCCGGCCATCGATAACACAAACGGCAGTGCAATCAACGCAATGGCAATCATGGCAAAGCCGCCCCAAATGGCGGCGGGATGATTGCGCAGGTTGGCGGGGAGATAGGATGTCATCGCGGGTTGATCAAGCGCGGTCCGAAACACGTTCACCAAGCAGGCCCTGCGGCTTGAAAACCAAAACCAATATCAGCACCACAAAGGCGAACACATCCTTGTAACTCGAGCCGAATACAGACATGTTGTTATTCGCTTCACACATTGCGGTAAAGCCGGGGAAAAACCGGTCGAGGGTACAAACGTTGGTCAGGTCGCCCATGTAGCCGGCACCGAACGCTTCAATCAATCCAATCAGGATTCCGCCGAGCACCGCGCCGGCCAGATTGCCGATACCACCAAGCACCGCAGCACAAAACGCCTTTAGCCCCAACAAAAATCCCATTTGGTAGTGGGCGATACCGTAATAACTGCCGATCATGACGCCGGCAATCGCGCCGAG
>JANMNT010000269.1:0-6286 GCA_031368465.1 Burkholderiales bacterium | reverse complement strand
AACCCGGGCATTCGTCCAACGGTGACTTCGGCAGTGGAGCTGACTAATGCCTGGGCGCAATCCCCTACTCTTTGATATGTTGGTCTGCGCCATCAATTAGTGTAGCTGACTAATGCCTGCGCGCAATCCACAACCAGCGAGTGCAGCGCGACGTTTACGAGACTAGTGTAGCTGACTAATGCCGGCGCGCAATCCACAACTACGGCAACGGCGTGCCGTGGCACACCAACAGTGTAGCTGACTAATGCCTGCGCGCAATCCACAACGCTTTTGATCGCGACCCACAAGGGGTCACATCAAAAGCGTAGCGCTTGCGCGCTACCGTTCAGCAGAAAAAAGATGCGGCACGGGTCAAACCACAGCCTCGCATTGATCAAATACCGAAAATCATTCATACGGGTCCGATCATTCCCGCGATATTGGTTACACAGCGTTACAGACTGACACCAATAGCAGGGCTAGAATCAGATGGTGATTACGTAGCAACTTCATCAGCCAGCACAAGGCAAACCGCACCATGGCCAATTTTCCGCAACCGCTCGGCTATCGACACCGTGCCAGCATCGCTGCCTTGGTGATGCTGCTCGCTGCCTGCGGCGGCGGCGGAGACAGCGCAACCACCCCACCGCCACCGCCACAAGTCACGCCACCAACCGACGGCACCATCCGCGTATCGGGGGCCTCACCCTTCGCCCCCAACTGTGCCGAGAGCGGCGCGCTGGTGTACGCCAATGCCGAAGTCGAACCATTTATTGCGGCCAATCCGACCAACATCAATAACCTGATCGCCGTCTGGCAGCAGGATCGCTGGTCGAATGGGTCCGCGCAGGGTTTGGTCGCTGGTTATTCACTTGACGGCGGCTTGACGTGGACCAACAGTCTGGCCCCATTTTCGGTTTGTGCCGGTGGCAATGCCACCAATGGCGGGAACTACCTGCGTGCCACCGATCCATGGGTGACGTTTTCACCAAACGGCAACGCATACCAAATGGCGCTGGCAACATCCGGCGGCTCGTTCACGGCGGGTGGCAAAAACGCCATGCTAGTGTCGCGTTCGGCCGACGGTGGCCGCACCTGGGGCGCCATCACCACCCTCATCCTCGACAACGATGATGCCTTCAACGACAAAAATTCGATTACCGCCGACCGTCTTAACAGTAACTTTGTTTATGCGGTTTGGGACCGTCTCGGCGCACAAGGCGGCGGTGCGGCCTATTTTTCCCGTACAAGTAACGGCGGGCAAAGCTGGGAGCCTGCGCGCAATATTTACGATCCCGGCTTGCGCAGTCAGACTATTGGCAACGTCATTGCATCATTGCCGTCCGGACTCATTGTCAATTTCTTCACACAAATCGACAGTATCGGTGGTGTTGCATCGTCCAGCCTGAATGTGATCCGTTCCAGCGACAACGGCACAACCTGGGGAAATCGTATTCGAATCGCCGAACTGTTTTCCGCCGGCACCCGCGACCCCGAAACCGGTACCGCGGTGCGTGATGGTGGCGGTATCGGCTCGATCGCGGTCGCACCAAACGGCAACCTCCATGTTGTCTGGCAGGACAGCCGCTTTAGTGGTGGTACGCGCGAACAGATCGCGCTGTCAACATCAACCGATGGTGGATTGACGTGGTCTCCGCCGGCCCGCATAAATTCGAATTCCACGACTGCGGCGTTTACACCGAGCGTGGCGGTGCGTGCCGACGGCACCATCGGCGTGACCTATTACGATTTGCGCGCCAACACGCCCGATCCCGCAACCCTGCTGACAGACTATTGGCTGGCGCGTTCGCGCGACGGGGTCAATTGGACCGAGGTGCGCGTGTCAAACACGTTTGATCTTGCCAATGCGCCAGTGTCAAACAATCGAGGTTATTTTCTGGGGGACTATCAGGGGTTGGTCGCCGCCGGGAATATTCTGATGCCGTTGTTTGTCCGTACCAACACCGGCAACACTGACAACCGCACCGACGTTTTTACGTCGCGTGTTGATGCCAACACTGGCACGGCCAGCCCCGGCATATCGTCTCCATCCGAGATGGCGATGGCATATATACCGGACGCCGATTTACGCCGGCGCGTCAGTGACAATCTCATTCAAAAACTCGAATACCGGCGACCCGGTTGGTGGCAGCGGATCAACGGACACCGCGCCCCCTGATTGATCGGTTTTTAGCCGACACCGCGCAATCAGTGTTTACAACGCCCGCAGCGGCCAGTAGAGTGCCCCGATAAGCAGAAATAAAGGGGGAGAACATGCTCGATGCAATGGATAAGCTGGTGCCGCAGCGTTATTGGACCTGGCTGCTGACCGGCATTTTGGCTGTTTTGTGTGCGGCGTTTGCACTCAGCCAGCCGCTCTGGTGGTTGCCGGCACTGGTTTTTTTCGTGATCGCGGTGGTCGGCATCATCGACTATTCTCAATCGCAACAGGCAATCCGGCGCAATTACCCGGTGCTGTCACACTTTCGTTTTTTCTTTGAATTTGTGCGGCCGGAAATCCGCCAGTACTTTATCGAGTCCGACACCGAAGAGTTGCCGTTTTCGCGCGCCCAGCGCGCCATCGTCTATCAGCGTGCCAAGGGCGTCTCGGACAAACGGCCGTTCGGCACACAGACCAATGTTTATGCGCCACTCTACGAATGGATCAATCACTCGATCGCGCCAACCGATATCGACAGCCATGATTTTCGAATCATGGTCGGTGGCCCCGCCTGCACCAAACCCTATTCCGCATCGGTCTTCAACATTTCGGCGATGAGTTTTGGTGCGTTGTCATCCAACGCCATTCTGGCGTTGAATGCCGGCGCCAAACGCGGTAATTTTTATCACGACACTGGCGAAGGTTCGATTTCACGTTACCACCGCGGTTTTGACGATCATGGCGGTGGCGACATTGTCTGGGAAATCGGTTCGGGCTATTTTGGCTGCCGCAATCCGGACGGCACCTTTAATGCGCAAAAATTCGCGGCAAACGCCGCCTCTGATCAGGTCAAGATGATCGAGATCAAACTGTCACAGGGTGCCAAGCCGGGGCACGGCGGCGTGTTACCGGGTGCCAAGGTCACGGCCGAAATTGCCGAGGCGCGCGGCGTTCAAATCGGCGAGGACTGTATATCACCGGCGCGGCATTCGGCGTTCTCCACACCAATCGAATTGCTCGAATTTGTGGTGAAGCTGCGTGAACTGTCGGGCGGCAAGCCGGTCGGCATCAAACTCGCGATCGGCCATCCCTGGGAATGGTTTGCGATTGCCAAGGCGATGCAGTTGACCGGCATTACGCCGGATTTTATTGTTGTCGACGGCGGCGAAGGCGGCACCGGCGCGGCACCCATGGAATTCACCGACCACGTCGGCGCGCCGCTGCGGGAGGCGCTGATGCTGGTACACAACACGTTGATCGGCGTGAATTTGCGCGACCGAATTCATTTGGGCGCGTCCGGCAAGATCATCACCGCGTTCGATATTTCGCGCACGCTGGCAATGGGTGCTGATTGGTGCAATTCCGCGCGCGGCTTTATGTTTGCGCTCGGTTGCCTGCAGGCGCAGACCTGTCATACCGGGAATTGCCCGACCGGGGTGGCCACACAGGACCCAACACGTATGCGCGCGCTGGTGGTGCCGGAAAAAGCTGAGCGCGTATTCCAGTTTCACCAAAACACCCTGATGGCGCTCAAGGAATTACTCGCCGCCGCCGGGCTGACCCACCCGTCACAACTCGGCCCCGAACACGTGATTCGCCGCGTCTCGTCGACCGAAGTAAGGTCGCTGGCGGCGCTGCACGTTTGGGCAAGACCGGGGGAACTGTTATCCGGGCAACCTGAGCACCCCGTTTTTAAGGTGTTTTGGGATGTTGCCCGCGCTGACACGTTTGCCGCGCCGGAAAGCATATTGACCGTCTATGGCACCAAGGCGCGTTGAGCATTGGGCATTATTGGGCGTTGGGCGTTCGCTGTTTGGCAATGCAATACGGGTAAACCAAACCGCAGGTCTGCGCGTTATGCTTTTTGTAACGGCGCATCGGTCCGCTGCAAGAACCAATGCCAACCCGTCGCTTAACTTTTTGGGGAACAAGAATGCGTAAATTGATCAATTCACAAAAACTACTCGTTGCATTGGCAACCGGCGCGTCATTGCTGATGATGACCCCGGCCATTGTCAGCGCCCAGGCCGCCGCATCGTCAACACCTGCCTCCGCACCTGCCGCGGCACCGGCAGCAGCACCCGCCAAAGCCTCTGCACCGACCGCAAAAGTCGAAAAATCCACCGCCGCTAAACCGAAAAAAGCCGCTACCAAGAAAAAGAAGGCCAAAAAAGCCGCTGCACCAAAACAATAACAAGTCGTTGAACAAAACAAAAAGAGCGCCTCACGGCGCTCTTTTTGTTGCTGCATCCAAAACGGTCAAAAGACTATTTCAGCGCCTTGAAACGTACCCGCTTGGGTCGCGAACCCTCTTCACCAAGGCGGCGTTTCTTGTCGGCTTCGTATTCGTTGTAGTTGCCGTTGTAAAACACCCATTGCGAATCGCCCTCACACGCGAGGATATGGGTGGCGAGCCGGTCGAGGAACCACCGGTCGTGTGATATCACCATCACGGTGCCGGCAAACTCCTGCAACGCATCTTCGAGTGCGCGCAACGTTTCGACGTCAAGGTCGTTGGACGGCTCGTCAAGCATCAACACATTGCCGCCCTTCAGCAGCGTGATGGCCAAATGCAGGCGACCGCGTTCACCACCGGAAAGTTTGCCCACCAATTTTTGTTGGTCGGAGCCTTTGAAATTGAAACGGCCAATGTAGGCACGCGACTGCATTTCAAATTTACCGACCTGCACAATGTCGGACCCGCCGGAAACCGCTTCCCAGACATTCTTGTCGTTTTCCATGGCGTCGCGTGACTGGTCAACAAACGCCAGATTGACGGTCGGGCCGACTTTGACTTCGCCTGAATCCGGCTTTTCGTCGCCGCGGATCATTTTGAACAAGGTCGACTTACCGGCGCCGTTGGGGCCGATCACGCCGACAATCGCACCGGGCGGAATCTTCATCGACAGGTTTTCGATCAACACGCGGTCACCAAACGACTTGGTGACGTTGGTGAATTCAATGACTTCATTGCCGAGGCGCTCGGCGACCGGAATAAAGATCTCGCTGGTCTCGTTGCGCGTCTGATATTCGTAGCTTGAAAGCTCCTCGAATCGAGTCATACGCGCCTTCGATTTCGCCTGGCGGCCTTTTGGATTCTGCCGCACCCACTCAAGTTCTTTTTTCAAGTTGCGTTGGCGGGCGGATTCGCTCGACTCTTCTTTTTGCAGCCGGTCGGTCTTTTGATCGAGCCAGCTTGAGTAATTGCCCTTCCATGGAATACCGGAGCCACGATCGAGTTCCAAAATCCATTCGGCGGCGTTATCAAGGAAATAACGATCGTGGGTGACAGCCACCACGGTGCCGGGATAGCGCGCCAAAAACTGCTCCAGCCAATCAACACTCTCGGCGTCCAAATGGTTGGTTGGCTCATCAAGCAACAACATGTCGGGCTTGGACAGCAGCAACTGGCAAAGCGCGACACGGCGTTTTTCGCCGCCGGACAGATTGCCGACCACGGCATCCCACGGCGGCAGGCGCAATGCATCGGCGGCAATTTCGAGTTGCGCATCGGCAGAGTCCCCATCACCCGCGGCGATGATCGCTTCCAATTTGGCCTGTTCCTCGGCCAGCGCGTCAAAATCCGCGCCATCTTCGGCATATGCGGAATACACCTCGTCGAGGCGCTTTTTGGCGGCGAGCACGCCGCCGAGACCTTCTTCAACCGCTTCGCGCACGGTCAGGGCGTTGTTTAACGGCGGCTCCTGCTGCAAATAGCCGATTTTGATGCCCGGCATGGGCACCGCCTCGCCTTCGATTTCCTTATCGACACCCGCCATGATCTTTAGCAGGGTCGATTTGCCGGCACCGTTTGAGCCCAGCACGCCGATTTTGGCGCCGGGGAAAAAAGACAGGGTGATATTTTTGAGGATTTGCCGTTTTGGCGGGACAATTTTGCCCACCCGGTTCATGGTGTAAACGTACTGTGCCATTCTTTGCTTTCACGTCAGATTCAGTCAGTCGCTATTTTGCCAGTGTGGGCGAACAAACGCAGATTCGGCCCAAGCATTTTTCAGGGCTGGATAAACAATCATTGACATTTCGTCCGGATTACAACGTCACCGCCTGGCAAGGCGTTTCAAGTGTTTTTGCCTGAAGCTATCCGTCTTTAAACGACTTTTGAATCCGGGTCAATTCCGGTTTTTC
>JANMNT010000174.1:0-12006 GCA_031368465.1 Burkholderiales bacterium | reverse complement strand
GTTCTATCGTATAACGGCCCAACGTCGGCTTTTCACCAGTCCCTGACAACATCATCGTTGCCTGCGCCGATCGGGCGCTTGACGAACCGCCAAGAATGATGGTTTCCGACATCGCCTTCGCTCGATTCATCCGGTCTGCAACATCCCTGAACTTTGGATCGTTCTGGTTGATATAGGCAAACGCCGATTCAGCCTTGTTGAACTGGCGGCGGCGTTCAAAATCGAGCGCCAGCGAGTAGATATTCTCCAGCAGCTGCTCGTCGACCGGGCATTTGCGGAACTTGTCAAACGCCATATCCAGCTGTCCCTGCTGTTGAAACGCGAGTCCGAGCATGCGGTTGGATTCGGCACCCGCGAGATCAGATTGCTCTTTGCCGCGCTCGGTGACGAGGAATCGTTTGGTGGTCAAAAGCAGGTGGCCGATCACCAATAATGCAGCCGGCAGCATCAGTTTCACCCAGATGCCGGGTCCCATCATGAGTCCGAAGTGAATGGCAAAAAACACCACGAACAGGCCAAGCGTCAGCAGGGCGGCCGGACCGGCGCGCAGTTTCGGCAACACGGCGATCAGGTAACCAATCACAAGTACCAGTGCCAGCAATGTCGCCCACAGTCCCCACGTCGGGGTGCGGAAAAAATGCTGCTGCAGGATTGATGACACTGAATGCCCCAGGGTTTCAACCGAGGTGAGCAGCCCGATTGGCGTAACCGCATCGGTGGCAATACCCTTGGCGGTTGCACCAATCAACACAATTTTGTCCTGATACTTTGCCGCCGGAATCTTGCCGGTATAAACATCAAAAAACGAATCAACCGGCATGGCGGGCTTGCCGTTAATGTTTTTGTAAAAATACGGGAACATCAAGCCCGATTCATCGGTCACGATGCGCAGATTGCCGAGCGTGACACTTTCACCGGGTGTGACACGTACATCCTTGGCGCCGAGATTCAGGCTCTTGGCGGCGATGGCAAGGGCCAGCGATGGGAATTGCTGGGCGCCAAAAAAATCCACGGTTGTAATGTCGCGGCGGATACCGCCATCCGAATCAACAAACAAACTCAGATCACCCACGCTGGCGGCAACGTTGCCGATTGGTTCAATCGGATAACCAAATTGCTCACCGGCAAAAATTGCCACAGCACCGGATGGAACGCTGCTGCCTTTGACATAGTCGGGCAGTGGTTTGTCGGGTTTGCCGTTGGGTTGTTGATCGGTGGCACCAAGATTCATTGGCAGCACAACATTGCCCGCGGCCTTGATACTCGCCGCCAAACGGCGGTCGGTGTTTAGCGTCTCCTCGGCTTCTGACAGGATGGATCCAAATTCGGCGACGGTTGCGTTAACCGGAGCGGGCTTGGCTTGTCCCTCTGCCGCGGTCCCGCTTTTGCCGTAAACGTCGAGCAATTTATTGATATAAAGCAGGCCCGGGTCAATCTGCGGCTCAAAGAAAAAGACCGTGTGGCCGATCACCTTGGCTTTTGCCCCCGCCAATTTGTCAATCATTTTGGCGTGGATTTCTCGCGACCACGGCCAACGACCCAAATTGGCGATTGACTGCTCGTCAATCGCGATCACGGCGATACGGTCAGACGGGGATTTTGAGGTTGCCGAAACGGCAAGGTCGTATGCTCTGGTTTCAATTGCACCGAAAAAATTGGTGGTGAAATTGATGCCAAGTACCGCCACCACAATAATCAGGGCAAAGAACCAGTCCTTTGACCAAAAGCCTTCTTTTTTCATTTTTTTCTCCCGGAGGTAAGACCTTGCCGGTCGATTCTAACAAGAATGCCGGACGTCGTCCCTACCGCGAATGCGGGGGGACAAAATTGGCCGATTTGAATAGCCGGCTGATTGCGCGGTGTGGCAACGGGCGGCCGAAACAAAACGGGCCGCAAATGCGGCCCGTTGGTTGTCGAAGCGCTGAGTCGACTATGGCTAGGAAAGAAATCCCAGGTCGGTGTTTGAAAATTTTCCGATATTTGGAAATACCGTCGCCATATTGGAAGGGGAAACACCAAACCATTTCGCCAGCGTCGCGCCATATTGGTCGACTGACGTCGTGGGAATCCAGCGGCCGTTGGTCGACACATCGTTGGGGCCGCCCAGCGTGTGATTTGGAAACGTGCCATAAAATTCCTGTCCCCTGACCGCACCGCCCAGCATCATCTGGTGATTTCCCCAGCCATGATCCGAGCCGCCACCGGACGCTTGTTTCAAGGTGCGTCCAAAGTCTGACATGGTAAATGTCGTGACCTGATTGGCCACACCCATTTGCACCGTTGCGTCATAAAACGCCTTCAAAGCCGCATCGAGTTGGCCGTACAAGGTGTTGTGCGAGGCAATTTGATTGGTGTGGGTATCAAAACCGCCGAGCGAAACAAAAAAGATCTGGCGCTTCAGGCCGATGGTGTTGCGTGCCTCGATCAGTTTTGCCACCTGACGAAGTTGATTACCAATGTTTGATGTGGCATTCACAAAAATCGGCGTGATGGTGGTGTTATTTGCGGTGATGATCGGATTGATCACGTCAGAGGCACCGATTGCCTGTGCAAACAAATCGTCGGACTCGCGGACAAAATCGTTGCCCGCGTCCAAATTCATGATGTTTTTTAGTGCTGTTTCGCGCGCCGTGGTCGCGGCGGCCGCGCCAAACGTGGACAAACCGAATGTCCCGGTCGACGGCACGGCAACCACGCGCGGCGTGTTGCCGTTGACATAAATCGCCGAGCCTGCAATTGAGGTGATCATCGGAAAATTGCTGCCGTTGGACGGGCCGACGACGTCGGCCAGGCGGCCGCCCCAACCGGTGCGCTCAATACCTCTGGAAACCGACGTCTGCCACTGCAATTGTTGATCCGAATGCGAAAAAAGCTGCTCAGGCCGGGCTTTGCTTGCAGCCGTGTATTCAGCCTTGGTGAGCGGTTCGGCCAGCGTGCCTACGTTGGTGAGCATGGCCATTTTGCCGGCATCAAACAATGACTTCATGTTGGTCATGGCCGGATGCATACCGTAATTTTTGTTCAGGGTTCTTGGCGTAATGCCGAGTAATTGCGCCTGCGGAATAGCCACACCACCACTGGCGGTGGTTCCACGCGCGGTGACGTACAAATTGTATTCGGCGGTATCCATCGGCACGATCAGATTGTTTGCATCGTTGCCACCAAACAAGAACACACAAACCAGCGCTTTGTAGTCGGTGACCGGTGCACTCTGCGCCAACGCGGCGGACAGGCCAAGCCCTTCGAGGGTTCCTGTGGCGGAAACCGCGCCCGCACTGGCAATTGCTTTTAACAGGCGGCGGCGGGTAATGATGTAAGGAGCATTCATGATTGTGTTCCTACCGATCAACTTGAAATTGGCTGGAGGTCAGCACCAGATAGGCGGCGGTACGCGCCCTTGACAACGTATCGGTCGAGGCAACCGCGTTCACCGCATTAATAATCTGTTGTTGGCTTGAAGTTGACAATGCGCCGGCGGCAAATATCCACGAAAGCTTGTCTACCAGTGCTGCCGGGTTTGCTGCCAACGCCTGCCATGGCGCCCAATCGACGGTTGTCCCGGTCGCACCTGGCACTGTCGCATCCACGGCGTAATTCACGTTGGTCACGTTGCGCAAAAAATTGGCGCGGGCAAACGCTGTTGTTGAAGTCAGGATTTCAAATTCCGGGCCGAGTTTTCCGTTGGAAATAGTGTTGTCAGGCGCGTAATAGTTGAATACCGTCGGTGCGCGGAACAAATCCTGCGACATGGCGGCAAATTGGGTACGCACCCAGACGCCATCATTGACCCCGCCCAAACCACGATAGGCGCTCAAGGCGAGCAATACCGGTTCCTTGAGTTTGCCGACTCCTGCAACCGTCTTGATGGACCCGCGCGCCTCGGTGTCGAGCAGTATGGCGCGCACCACGGCTTTCAAATCGCCTTTGACGCCTGAACCGTTGTTGTTAAAAACCGTCGCGATGCGCGCGACATATGCCGGGCTTGGGTCGCTGCTCACCAGTTTCTGGATCAATTGTTTGGAAATGAACGGCGCAACGTTAGGGTGGGCAAACAAATGATCGATCGCCATGGTCAGGTCTTGCGTGGCACTTTGATTGGCCGGGATGGTGAATCCGCCGATCAACGTCTTTGAAGCGGTGTCGTGGTTGGAGGCAACCGGCTGCATCGGGAAGTCGTAATAGCCGGCATTGTTGCGAGTCGGCGGCGTCGCGTTATTAAAGTTTGCGTAAGTCCAGCCGGTAAAAACGCGCGCCAGATTTTCGACCGTGGTTTGTGAGTAGCTTGGAATGAGATTGTCCTGCGCGTCTTTTTTGACGGTGCCATCCAGGTTCAGGTCATACAATCCAATTGAGAACAGCTGCATGATTTCGCGCGCATAGTTTTCATTGGCTGAAATGCCGCGCGCCGCATCGGGCTTGTTTGAATTTGCCATGTTGAGATAGTCGCCCATCACCGGCGAGAGAGTCACCGCCGTCAGCAAATCCTTGTAGTTGCCAAACGCATTGTCCAAAAACATCTGTTGGTACTTGGCCATGCCGTATGGCATCAGGGTGCTGTCCGCGCCGGACGTCACAAGGATTTGTGACAAGGCAAATGCCACCCGCTGGCGCAGCTGATCCTGCTTGGTCAGTGCGTTTTGCGTAAAGCGCAGCTGAACTTGGAACAATGTGTAATTGTCCCGCGCGCATATTTGCGCCGGTGAACCGGTCACATTGTCATTTGTGCAATTAGTGGCCTGCTGCGTCGGGTAAAAACCCAACGCCGGCATCGCCGATTGCGCGGCCATATTCAACTGGCTATCCACCCAAGACGTAATGCCAACCTGCTTGACCTGATTCATCAGGGCTTCGTTGGCGCCAAACGTGGCTTGTTTCAACAGCCGGTAAATATCTGCGTCCTGCGCCGTCGAGGTGCCCGGCACACACAGGCTGATCCCGGTGGGATTCCAACCACGGTCAAACATGTCCTGATAAACCGACAATTGGTTTGCCATTCTGGTGTTGTTTGACGCACTGGCCTGATAAACCGGTTGTGTCCCTGTTGCACAACTGCCGCCAGCGTCCGGCAACAGTGCATACGTCACACTGGTCTGCGGTACGCACCCGCTGCCGACGACACCTAGTTGTGTGAGCTTTCCCGTCTTGCTGAGACTGCAAACCTGTGGCGCGGCTGGGTTGGCAAAGTTAAGCGAGGTTAATTTGACAACTGGCACGGCACCAGCCGGTGCATCAGCCTGGGTGCGCCACAATTTGTAACTCTGTCCGGTACGGGCCCAGCCGGAAGCCCCCGTGTTTTGGTCGATTGCCGTGATTTCATTGGCAACATCGGTACGATAGTACTGCCCGGTTCTGGAATTGTAGAATTCGATTGAATCAACGGTGCCTGCAGTTTGCGCTTGCAAGGGAAGCGCCAACATCGCTCCAAACACTGCTGTGGCCGCGAAGCAATTGCGGCGCGCAAAGTGATTGCAAATAATTTCTCGGATTCCCATTTTTACCCCGGCCTGGTATTTCGCTGCACCGCAGAGTGCGCAGCGTTGTAGTCAATTAACTTTAATGATACTAGGCACTAACGGTTAGAACAACCGTTTGGGTACACCGATACTTGTAACAATTCATTGCCCCTGCATGTGTCCAATCTCACACATGTCACCGCCGGGATACAGATTCCGCTCAATTGTCGCTATCCGCCGACAATCGGTAATGTCGAAGGCACTTGCTATACGCCAAAAAATGCCCCAGCGGCAACACCCAATTGACTGGCAAAATCGGTTGCGCCAAGCTTTTTGCCGTCTTCGTGTTTCAGTTTCGCGACTTCTATTTGTCCACCTTGGGCCGTAATGAACATCGAGTCAGCAATTGCGGTGATTTCACCCGGCTTGCCTTTGACCGCGCCGAACGTTCGAACCAAATGCTTTTTCGACCCAAACAGTTGCACTTTCTTACCTGCCAGCGTTGTCCACGCGCCGGGCGCCGGATCACATCCGCGGATGAGGTTATGGATGTTGTCGACATGGTTGTGCCAGTTGATTTTGGCCTCCGCCGCGCGAAACCAGCCTTCGTAACTTGCCTTCGATTCATCCTGAATCGTTTCGGTATGTTTGCCTGAAACAACCAGATCCGCCGCTTCCAGCATCGCGGCCACGCCCATCGGAAACAGGCGGTCGAAATAGACCGACCCCAAGGTGTCATTGTTACTGATCGGGGTTCGCTTTTGTAAAATCACCGCGCCTTCATCCAGGCCATCCGTCGGACGAAAGATCGTCAGCCCGGTCTCGGTTTCGCCGCGACTGATCGGCCAGTTGATCGATGAGGGGCCGCGGTATTTTGGCAATAGCGACGGGTGAAATTGGACGGTGCCGTGTTTCGGGATGTTGACAAACTCTTGCGGCGCAAATTGCAGCACAAACGCCATCACACCAATCTCGACATTCAATTCGCGCATCGCCGTCACGGCTTCAGGCGTCTTTAATGACGGGAATTGAAACGTTCGCAGACCCTTCTCTTGTGCAAGCACACGCAGCGGATCCGGCTTCGCGCCTTCCTTCTCAGGTGCGCAAAAAACACCCGCCACCTCGTCGCCGCGCGCAAGGAATGCGTCCAGGGTGGACTTGCCGAAATCCTGCTGGCCGATGATCGCAATTTTCATATGGTCTTTTTTGCCGGCGCGCTAAATGCGCCAGCCGACTTGAGATTGTTAATTTTTGTATCCTCGTAACCGAGAACGTTTTTTAGAACATCATCGTTGTGTTCGCCCAACAGCGGTGAACGTTCGATTTTTGCCGGCGACGCAGAAAGTTTGATCGGCATGCCGACGTTCCACCATTTGCCACGTTTCGGGTCATCGATCTCGACATACATTTCGCGTCCGCGTATGTGTTCATCATTGGCCAGATCCTCGGTCGACATGATCGGACCGCAAGGCACATCAATCGGGTTCAAAATCGCCATGAACTCACGCTTGGTGTAATTGGCCGCAAAACGGGTGATCAACGCCCACATCTCGTTCTGGTTCTTGCGTCGGTCGCCAATGGCGGCAAAGCGCGGGTCGGCAGCCAGATCCGGCAGTCCCAATTCAGGCCCGATTCGATTGGCCAGCCCCATCCAAACCGCCTCCTGCACCACCACATACAAATAATCATTCGGGCCGTGAGGCTTGCAATGAATGGCATTGCCCAACTGTCCACCACCGGAATCGTTTCCCGCCCTGGGAACGTCACCCATGCCCTGCGCCGTCGGCACCGAGTACTCCGGCAACGCGCCGCGTGTCAAACGCTGATGGTCACGCCATTTCACCCGGCACAAATTCATCACGCCGTCCATCATTGCCACTTCAACATACTGCCCCTCGCCACTACGATGGCGGTGCTGCAATGCGGCAAGCAGGCCGATGGCCAGATGCAGACCGGTACCGGAATCGCCAATTTGTGCGCCGGTGACAAACGGCGGCCCGTCCGGTGTACCGGTGGTGCTCATCGCACCGCCCATCGCCTGGGCAACGTTTTCGTAAGCCTTGAATTCCGCATAGGGTCCGCTCGAGCCAAATCCCTTGATCGAGCCCATGATGATGCGCGGATTGATATCGTGTATTTTTTCCCAGGTAAATCCGAGCCGGTCGAGAACGCCGGGCCCGAAATTTTCCATGACAATGTCACACTCTTTAAGCAGATCGATAAACACAGTTTTGCCTTCGGCTGACTTCATATTGACGGTGATCGATCGCTTGTTGCAGTTCAGCATCGTGAAGTAGAGCGAATCCGCACCAGGGATATCGCGCAATTGACCGCGGGTCGCGTCACCTTGCGGCGGCTCGAACTTGATCACGTCGGCGCCCATCCACGCCATCAGTTGTGAACACGTTGGACCGGCTTGCACGTGGGTCATGTCGAGAATTCTGATGCCTTTTAATGCTTCCATTACGCTCCTGATTTCTTTATGCAAGCCGCCATGCCGACTCGTCCTATCGCATCCCCGCGCGAATGCGCGGGGCCCCTGCTCTTACTCCTCACGGCATCGCATGCACGTGGGTCATGTCGAGAATTCTGATGCCTTTTAATGCTTCCATTTTCTCTTTCGAATTGGTCTTTACGGTTTTAGGCGATTAATTATTGACGACAACTATTTTTTCTTCGCCGTTTGCGGATTCAAGCTGGTGATGCGACCGCTTTCGGTACCAGCCGTCTCATCGATGACAGCATTGATCAGCGTCGGCTTGCGAGAATGCACGGCTTCTTCCATTGCACGACGCAACTCGGCCGGGGTTGTTGCATTTACCCCAACACCACCAAAGGCCTCGATAAGTTTGTCATAGCGGGCACCTTTGACAAACACGGTTGGCGCGACGTCGGTGCCGCCGGTTGGATTGATATCAGTACCGCGATATACCCCGTTGTTGTTAAACACGACCACACACACAGGAAGGTTGTAGCGGCAAATTGTTTCGACTTCCATGCCGGAGAATCCAAATGCGCTGTCGCCCTCGATTGCGATCACCGGCAAACCGGTTTCGACGGCCGCCGCCACTGCAAACCCCATGCCGATGCCCATAATGCCCCAGGTTCCAACATCCAGACGTTTGCGCGGCAAATACATGTCAACAATGCTGCGCGTAAAGTCGAGCGCGTTGGCACCCTCGTTAACCAGCATTGCCTCCGGATTGGCTTTGACGATGTCGCGCACAACATTCAGTGCGCTGTGGTAGTTCATCGGTACCGGGTCTTTTGCCAGCGTCTCGGCCATTTTGCCGAGGTTCTTGTTGCGGCGCTCGGCGATTGCACCCAGCCACTCCGCGGCCGGTTGATGCCAGGCACCGCCGATACCCGCCAACATGGCGTCAACGCAGGAACCAATGTCGCCCACCAGCGGGGCATCAATCGCCACGTTGCTGTCGGCTTCGGTTGGCGAAATATCAATTTGGATAAATTTCTGACCGCCCCATGCCTTGTGGTCCTTGCCGCCCCAGGTCCTGCCTTTGCCGTGTGAAAGCAACCAATTCAAGCGGGCACCGATCAACACCACCACGTCGGCTTCTGCAAGCGCGTAAGACCTTGCCGCGGCAGCCGATTGCGCGTGGGTATCCGGCAACAAACCCTTGGCCATGGACATTGGCAGGTATGGAATTCCGGTGGTTTCAATCAATGTCCGAATTTGTGCATCAGCTTGCGCGTACGCAGCGCCCTTGCCCAACAAAATCAGCGGGCGCTTGGCCGTTTTGAGCAAATCAAGCACGCGTTTGACCGCATCCGGCGCAGGCAGTTGACGTGGTGCGGGATCAACAACCTTGATCAGCGAATTCTTGCCGGCGACTGCATCCATGGTCTGCGCAAAAAGTTTGGCCGGAAGGTCCAAATACACGCCCCCCGGACGCCCGGATACGGCCGCGCGTATCGCACGGGCTACACCGACGCCGATGTCTTCTGCGTGCAGCACACGAAATGCCGCCTTGCACAGCGGCTTGGCGATGGCCAGCTGATCCATCTCTTCGTAGTCGCCCTGTTGCAGATCGACGATCTCACGCTCGCTCGAACCCGAGATCAAGATCATGGGAAAGCAGTTGGTGGTCGCGTTGGTCAACGCGGTCAGTCCGTTGAGAAAACCCGGCGCGGAAACTGTCAGACAAATGCCCGGCTTTTGTGTGATGAATCCGGCGATCGCCGCTGCATTGCCGGCATTTTGCTCGTGACGAAACGAGATCACCCGCAGCCCCTCGGCCTGCGCCATACGCGTCAGGTCGGTGATCGGAATGCCGGGCAGGCCATATACGGTATTGATCCCGTTTAGTTTCAGGGCATCGATGACGAGATGAAAACCGTCGGTCGTTTCGTTTAATTGTGCATCCGTTGTCATGCTGATACGCCTCGCGCTATCTTGGCCGATTGCAGCAGGCAATCGACCAACTATTTTTTGAATCGGACAAATAAGTGGCGTTCATTGGTTGTATTGCCGACCACCGTGATTGATACACATGTCGCGCCGGCTCATGTCAAAAAATACCGGATCGCCAACCCACATCATAAAAATGCCACAATAAGATCGCCTTGATTCCTGTCAATCAACCTTGGAAACTCTGATGACCTCGTTCATTTCCCATCCGCAACGTGATTCCATCCGCACCGTGCTCCAGCGGAATATTGTGTTGCGAACCCTGAAACCTCGGGCATTCAGTGACTTGGAAAAGCTGCTTTCTGTTTCAGAGTACAAAAAAGGCGACTTGTTGTTGGGACAGGGCGAACACGACATGACCCAGTACTTTGTGCTTGACGGCATTCTCAAGCGCGTCGTTTCGAATCAGGAAGGCAAGGAGATGATCCTGCGCTTCTCCGCCGAGGACGACATGGAAACCTGTTACGCGGCATGGCGGCTACGCACCCCTACCCCGTATGCCATTCGTGCGGTGATGAAAACACGGGTGGCAATGCTGCCAATGGAAGCGTGGGTTGATTTTCTGGAACATCATCCGACCATGAAGGGCGATTTTGAGTACGAGGTCATGCATCTGATGTCGGAGGTGATGGCGCACGCCATCACGCTGCACCTGCTCGATGCCCAGGGTCGCGTGCAACGCTTCCTGCGCAAACACCCCGAGCTATACGAACGTGTGCCGATGAAGGAACTGGCTTCGCACCTGAACCTTTCCGCCGAAACACTTTCGCGCCTGAAACAAAAGGGCAAGATCCAGGCGATCCTCGCGCGGTAACAACGGGCGCGATCAGAATTGCAAACCCGCCATTTGGCGGGGCTTCCCAGCCAGAAATGTCACAAACGGCACTCCCTTGGCTGACTTTATTTTCCACGAATCTTGCGCACGATAGCCGTCAGCGGTGCCCAAAACAACATCAATAGCGCCAGCGATGTGATTGCGCCGACCAGACTGTTGCTGAAAAACACGGTGACTGTTCCCTGCGAAATAAGCATCGACTGTCGAAACGCATCCTCGGCTCGGTCGCCAAGCACAATGGCCAACACCAGAGGCGCGAGCGGGTAGTCCAATTTTTTGAACACGTAGCCGACCACACCAAACAGCATCATCAACCAGACGTCGAACATTGAACTGTGCACCGTGAACGCACCGATGGCACATATGACCAGAATCACCGGCGCAATAATCGAAAACGGAATGCGCAGGATCGAAGCAAACAGCGGCACGGTTGTCAGAACAACGATCAGCCCGGCGATGTTGCCCAAATACATCGAGGCAATCAGCCCCCAGACAAAGTCTTTCTTTTCTTCAAATAACAAAGGTCCGGGTTGCAGACCCCACACCAACAGACCGCCAAGCAATACCGCCGCAGTCGGTGAACCTGGAATGCCCAGGGTCAACATTGGCAGCAACGCGGCCGTGCCGGCCGCATGCGCGGCGGTTTCCGGCGCGATCACGCCCTCAATTTCGCCCTTGCCGAAATTTGCGCCATTCGGCGACAACCGCTTGGCGACGCCGTAACCCATGAACGAGGCGGGTGTCGCACCACCCGGCGTAATTCCCATCCAGCAGCCGATCAGCGACGAGCGCAACGAGGTCTTCCAATACTTCGGCAATTCCTTCCACGTTTCCAGCACCACCTTCATGCGCATTTTTCCCTCGGCGCCCTTGAAGTGCAGCCCCTCCTCAAGCGTCAGCAGTATTTCGCCAATGCCAAACAGACCAATCACGGCAATCAGGAAGTCGAACCCCTTCAGCAGTTCGGTAAAACCAAACGTCAGGCGTAACTGACCGGTGACCGTGTCGAGCCCGACTGCCGCCAGGGCAAAGCCAAGCATCATTGCCGCCACTGTCTTCATTGGCGGCGATTTGGTCATGCCGACAAAACTGCAAAACGTGAGCAAATAGACCGCGAAGAATTCCGGTGGCCCGAATCGCAAGGCAAATTTCGCGACCATCGGCGCCAGGAATGTAATCATCAGCACCGCAACAAACGCACCAACAAACGACGAGGTAAACGCCGCCGTCAGCGCCTCGCCCGCCCTGCCTTTTTGCGCCATCGGGTAACCGTCGAATGTGGTCGCAAC
>JANMNT010000163.1:0-2624 GCA_031368465.1 Burkholderiales bacterium | reverse complement strand
GGCCTGGCCCTTTCCTCCAACGGCGGATTCGCATGATCCAGTTGACTGGGTCTTCGTTATGGGCCGGTTTGACAGGGAGCGCTGGTGCAATGACTGGCAACGTCTGTTTGACTCTCATGACCTGATCCACAATCGTCGCGTAACCGTGAAGATTGACGTCTCAAAAGAACAGGACGCTGCACTTGCCGTGGTTGACATCGATACGCTGTGGCGACGCAAAGACAACGCAGAGGGTTTTCACTGGAAAGGTCGCGTGTGCAAGATCTACACAAAGATGCCTTCGGGTGAGTGGAAGTTCTACTACCAGACCGGCGCTCTTAGCTTCCCGCCAAAGGGCGCATGAGAATGCGTACTTGGGTCTTGGCGCGTCGGACACCTAGCAAATCGCTGCAGCCGACGTCGGTCTCATCGCCCCGCTCCTCGCCCGCAGCGGCTGAGCTCAATCGTTAGGACGCACATGGGAAGCATCGCTGAGCAAGTCACCCTCCAAGAGATCACGACTGAGACGGTTCGCGCCGTAATCAAGCTCACGGTTACCGAGTACCAGAACCGGTTTGTTGCGCCGAACGCCGTTTCGCTGTCACAAGCCTTGTTTGCGCCGGAGGCCTGGTACCGCGCAATCTACCTCGGAGCAGAGCCGGTGGGCTTCGTCATGCTGGAAGACGAATCTCTACTCGATCCGATGCCAGAGGACCCAAAGGTAGGAGTGTGGCGTTTCATGGTGGACGCCAAGCACCAGCGAAAGGGAGTGGGACGAGCAGCGATGCTCTTGGTCATCGAGCATGTACGTCGCAAGGGTTTGTTCAAGAAGCTGGCAATCTCGTACATCCCGGACGAAGGCGGTCCTGAGCAACTGTACTTGTCGATAGGGTTCAGGCCCACTGGCGATATGGACGAGGATGAAGTCGTCTTGGAATTGCCGCTGGCGCCCGCTTAGCTCGAACGTTAATCACAAAACCAAATGCAAATAAGCGCCCCCGTTTCGAAACACGATTTGTCTTCCGCGCAGGCCGATATGCGCCACGCCTACTGCGGCGGTGGTGCCGGCATGCTTGCCTCAGCCATGGTCTGGCTGTGCGCCGCATTCGCAACCGCCTTTATGTCTTCGAAGCATGGCGTTTGGGCACTTTTGATTGGCGGTATGTTCATCCATCCGGCCGGCATGCTGATTGCCAAATTAATGGGCCGGCCGGGCAATCACCGCAAGGGCAACCCGTTGGGCTCTTTGGCCGGTGCCTCAACGTTCTGGCTGATCTTTAGTCTGCCGCTGGCGTATGCGGCATCCCTGCAACGCATCGAGTGGTTTTTTCCGGCGATGTTGTTGATCATCGGCGGTCGTTATCTGGTGTTTGATTCACTTTACGGCCTGCGCATTTATTGGGCCTGCGGGATGCTGCTGGCGGCGGCCGGCCTGGTGCTTGGTGTGTTGGCAATCCATCCCGGCATCAGCGCTGCAATAGGGGCAGCCATCGAGGCGGTATTCGGGATTACAATTCTTATGCTGGATCGCCGCACGGCGCCTTCGAGTTCATTGACTGCGAAGCCGCACGATCGCGCAGGGTGATGCGTGCGATGGGCACGTGAAGAAGGCAGCCAGACAAACGGGAGGCAATTATGGCAAAAATTACCGGGATCGGCGGCGTCTTTTTCAAAAGCAGGGGCGACAGCGCGGCGCTGGCGGCGTGGTACCAAAAACACCTGGGCCTGACGCTTGAAGACTTTGGCGGCGCCATCCTCAAATGGCCTGACGATAAAGCCGAGGACAAAGGCCTGACCGGGTGGTGTGTCGCCGCAAAGGACAGCCAGTGGTTCAGCCCGAGCGACTCGTCCTTCATGATCAACTACCGGGTCGATAATCTCGATGAGATGCTCGCGCAATTGCGTGCCGGCGGTGCGGAGATCGTCAAGGGACCGGAATCACACGAGAATGGCAAGTTTGGCTGGGTCATGGATCCCGAGGGAAACAAGATCGAGCTGTGGGAGCCGATGAACTGGGACGACAAAAATAAGGCTGCCTGAATCTTAAAAGGTTGCCCGGGATTTCGTTCAAGCCAGTGGCATATTGCGGCGCAGCCCGATTCAATCATAAGTTTTTTTCGGAGGATTGTTCATGCCAAATCTATTACGAAACGTGCTTGCCGTCATCGCCGGAATCATCATTGGCGGCGTCGTCAACGGGACGCTCATCGCACTCAGCCCGTCGCTGATTTCGCCACCTGCCGGCGTGGACGTGAATAACGCCGAAAGCCTCAGCAAGGCGATGCACCTGTTTGCGCCGCGCCATTTCATCATGCCGTTTTTGGCGCACGCTGTTGGTACGTTCGCCGGCGCACTCGCTGCTTACCTGATCGCCGCCAGCATCAAAGCGAGGCTGGCATATGCAATTGGTGTTGTCTTTTTTTGCGGAGGTGTGGCGGCGAGCTTTATGATTCCCGCCCCGATCTGGTTTATTGTGCTGGATCTGTTTGGCGCTTATCTGCCGATGGCGTGGTTGGGTATTCAGGTTGGCGCCCGCATGACGAAACCAGAAACCGGCGCACCACCGAGCGCCTTCCGGGAGAGGTTTCCACTCGCTCGCTGGGCAGCAATAGAACCCCCGTCTTGACCTCGCGGAAACGGCCTTC
>JANMNT010000291.1:0-11453 GCA_031368465.1 Burkholderiales bacterium | reverse complement strand
TGCATAAGCCCGACACGGCCAACCGCACCAACAAATTCGCCTGGCTGCGCTGGTTGTGGATCAGTACGGTCGTCATCGTCTTCGACCTGTCGAGCAAGTATTACTTCGACAGCACCTTTCAATACGGTGAGACGCGTTATGTCACGCCGTTTTTTAACTGGGTGCTGGTCTATAACCCGGGTGCGGCGTTCAGCTTTCTGGCAGACGCCGGTGGCTGGCAGCGCGAATTTTTTATCGGCCTGACGCTGCTGATCACATCGGTATTGCTGTGGATGCTCAAGGGCAATCACACCAACCGTTTGCTTTCAACTGCGCTGGTGTTGGTCATCGGCGGCGCGCTGGGAAATCTGTTTGACCGGGTGGTGCATGGTCACGTGATTGACTTCATTCAGCTGCATGCGGCAGGTTATTACTGGCCGGCGTTTAATGTCGCGGATTCAGCGATTTGTGTCGGCGCGGTGATGTTGGTACTCGATTCGTTTCGAACGCCACCTGCGACAGATAACAAGGCGGCCACATGAGCAACTGGGCCAAGATTATCGAAGGCAAAATCGCCATTGCCGGCAAGGCCAATACGCACGGCATGAAGCCGGGCAAGCTATCGGCTGATGCACGCATTCCCCTGGGGCAAACGCGTGTGCACGATTTTCCGGTGCTCGACATGGGCATCCGGCCTGCGGTCGATCGTCCGACCTGGCGGCTTGCGCTCTCAGGGCTGGTCAACAATCCGGTCACGCTCGATTGGGGTTCCTTCATGGCGCTGCCGCAAACCAGGGTGCAGTCGGACATGCATTGTGTGACACGCTGGTCGCAGCTCGATATGGAATGGGAAGGGGTGCGCGCGCGCGAACTGGTAATGCTGGCCGCACCAACCGATGACGCACAATTTGTGACCTTGCATGGTCTTGACGGCTACACCACCAATTTGCCGCTGGCGGCGCTGCTCGACGACGATGTCTTGATTGCACATCGTGTATTGGGTGAACCGTTGTCGCAGGATCACGGTTGGCCCGCGCGTATGGTGGTGCCAAAGCGTTATGCGTGGAAAGGGGCAAAATGGATTTGTGGCATCGAATTTCACGCCAATGATCGCCCCGGATTTTGGGAGGTGCGCGGTTATCATAACGATGCAGATCCTTGGAAAGAGCAGCGATTTGGTTTTCCGGCGGATGACGTATCCTGATTAATCGGCCGGAATCAACGTCGCATCAAGGCAGTTTGCGGCGCTGGTTTCTGGCAAAACCCTAATATCGGCGGTACTTTTCAGCCAAAAATGTCTGGAATACCCCACCTAATATAGAGTTTGAAAAAATGAATGACGTGAGCAGCGTTGCAGAAATGGATATCCTGTTGGCCAATCCGCGCGGCTTTTGTGCGGGCGTTGACCGCGCCATTGAGATTGTCGAGCGCGCATTGACGCTGCATGGTGCGCCGATTTATGTGCGACACGAAATTGTCCATAACAAATACGTGGTCGATGATTTGCGCACCAAGGGTGCGGTGTTTATCGAAGACCTTGCCGATGTGCCTGCCGGTGCCACGCTGGTGTTCAGCGCGCACGGTGTGTCGAAAGCGATTCGCGTCGAAGCGCAGCAACGCGGCTTCCACGTCTTTGATGCCACCTGCCCGCTGGTGAAAAAAGTCCATATCGAAGTGTTAAAAAAGCGCAGCGAAGGGTATGAAATTGTCATGATCGGACACGAGGGCCACCCCGAGGTGGAGGGCACACTCGGCCAATCGGAAAGCGGCATGTATCTGGTCGAATCGGTAGACGATGTCGCCAAGCTCGACATCGTGCACGCAGAAAAACTCACCTATGTCAGCCAGACCACCTTGTCGGTTGACGACACGCAAAAGGTGATCGATGCGCTCAAGCTGCGGTTCCCGCATATCATCGGCCCAAAACACGACGATATTTGTTACGCCACACAAAATCGCCAGGATGCCGTGAAATTTATGGCGCCCCAGGTCGAAGTGGTGATTGTGGTCGGCTCACGCACCAGTTCGAACACCAACCGGTTACGCGAACTCTCCGACCTGCTCGGCTGCGAAACGCATCAGGTTGATAGCGCCGACGAGTTAAAAATTGAATGGGTTGCCGGCAAAAAGCGTATCGGCGTCACCTCCGGCGCATCGGCGCCCGAGGTGCTCGTGCGTGACGTGATTGCAAAATTAAAATCACTCGGTGCCAAGAGTGTGCGTGAGCTCGATGGTATTCAGGAGACCATCACGTTTCCATTGCCAAAAGGGCTGAACCAGAGCGCGCCGTCGGCAAAAGCTTAGCGGCCAGATCGGCGGCACATCCGGGCGGATCAGTGACAATCACAACGCCGATCCGGTCAATATAATGTCCCATCACCATTCAGGAGCCTCAATATGTCGACGCCACTGCACGCAAACGCCGGCCGCACGCCAAACAGCTTCACGTCACTTGTTGCCGCGCTGGCAGCGGGATTGCTGATCGTTCCGGCGCACGCCCAGACGCCGCCCGTCTCACCCATGAAGCCGGGGCTGTGGGAGATCAATGTGACCAATCAGACGGTGGGCAAGGATGCCAAGCGCATGACAACGTCACAAATCTGTATTTTGGCGGCAGATATCGAAAGTGGGATACGCGCGCTGCCGCCACAACAGGATTTCGGCATGAAATGCGCCACCAAAGATTACAAGCTGACAGGTGATGCCGCAAAGGGAATCACGGCGAAATGGCAGCTCGCGTGCACCGGCAAGGCCGGTACCCTGAACGGCCCGGCCAACATCACACTCAAACCTGAAAGTTATGAGGGGCAGGCCGATCTTATGTCGGTAGCGGGGGGCAAAACGTCCAAGGTTGCCCAATCGATTGCCGCCAAGCGCGTAGCCGGCTGCTAGGAAGGCAGTTCAGCCCGACCCACCTGCCGATCTGCCGGTCAGGGCGCGGTCAACGCCTTGGGAAAGTTGCATCCACGTTGCCGGCGGGCGCGGCGGGGCGTCGCCGCACCGGAACAAGCCAGCCACAGGTCACCGCCCGACCAACCTGTGAAAAATCTCACAAATTGCGCGCAACTTGCGCCAACATGGCGGTGTTTCATCCGTTCGCCGAGCCTTTATCACCATTCATCGGTCTCGTTTGATCGGCTGATATCAGGCCGTTACCATTCATTTTGTTAAAGGGGGGTTCCATGCGTAAGCAACTAGGGTTTACTTTGATTGAGCTGATGATTGTGGTCGCGATCATTGGAATTTTATCGGCAGTCGCCATGCCGGCCTATTCAGACTACGTGCGGCGCGCAAAAATCACCGAGGCCACCGCAGGGTTGTCGGAAATGCGCGTCAAAATGGAACAGTATTTTCAAGACAATCGCCGTTACGACGGCACGCCGGCACCGTGCGGCGCGGTTGGCACCTCGATCGCCCCGGCGCCCATCGCCAAAAATTTTACATTTGCGTGCACTGATTTGGGCTTGACGACCTATACCGTGGTTGCGTCCGGCATTGGTACCATGGCTGACTTCAGATACACCGTCAACCAAGCCAATGTGCGGGCCACCTTGAATCTGCCGTCAGGATGGGATCGCACCACCAACGGCGCAGGTTGCTGGGTCATGAAGAAAGACGGAAGCTGTTAACGCCATGTCCAACCGTCAACATCATTGCGGGCGTTGCATGAATCAACGCGTGCGCCACGGTTCCGGCTTCTCGATGGTCGAGTTGGTGGTGGGTCTGGCTATTGTCGGCGCGTTATTGGCGGTCGGTGCACCGGCGGTTGGCGCCTATTTGACCAACGCAAAAATACTGGCCACCGCGCAAAGTTTCCTGTCGGGTGTGCAGCAGGCGCGTGCAGAATCGATCCGCCGCAACACCACGGCTGAAATTTTTCTGACGGACTCGGTGGTGATTTCGAATCCAGCTGTTGCCCAGACCGCCACCGGCAAGAGCTGGATTGTGCGTGCGCCGGATCCAAATAATGCGGCGGTATTTATCGTCGTCAACGGCAAGACCATGTCTGAAGGTGGCGGCAACAAGATCACGGTCAACGGCTCGGTCGCGTCTGTTACCTTCAACGGATTGGGCGGCACCAATTTGGTGGCGCCCGCGACGTTTGCTTTTGGCTTTGACGACAAAGCGTGCGGACCGGATATTCGCTGTATCAACGTCGTTGTCACGCCCGGTGGCCGTTCGCAAATATGTGATCCGGCGGTGCCGATGAGCGCGCTGACCGATTCGCGTCGATGCATTACGACCTAATGGATGATCATGTTTACCTCAATTGATGCCGGACGCACGGCAATTCAGAAAAAAGCGACAAAACACGAAACGCAGATGAAGCGCCAGCAGGGTGTGTTCCTGCTTGAAGCGCTGATTGCCATCCTGATTTTTGCGTTTGGTATTTTGGGCATTGTTGCGCTCGGCGCGACGGCAATCGGCGCACAAAACGACGCCGAATACCGGACTGAAGCGTCCAACTACACGGGCGAAATTATCGGGCTGATCTGGGCCAACGTAAACCGCGTACCGGCGCTTGCACCGGACCCCGGTTTTGCGGTTGACGCCGTATCGCTGGCAACATTTCAACATCTGCCGAACACCGCGTCGGGCGATCCGTGTTCGTTTTCCGGCGCCACGTCGGTCGACACGATGGTAACCGATTGGGCGGCGCGGGTCAGCACCATCAGTGCGACCAGCAAAGGCTTGCCGGGCGCCACCGCCCGGCAGCAGGTGTTGGTTGATACCGCGTCAGACAATCGTGTCACGGTGACGGTTTGTTGGCAGGGGCCAAACGATGCGGTGCCGCGCCGCCATACCGTTGTGACCTACGTTAACTGAGCCCGCCATGACGCCTAAATCGACATTTCGACATCAACGCGCCAACGGTTTCAGTTTGATCGAACTGCTGGTCGGCGTCACCATCGGCCTGTTGGGCATCGTGGTGATTTTCCAGGTGCTTTCGGTCTGGGATTCGCGCAAACGCACCACTACCGCGGGTAGTGACGCGCAGGTTGCCGGCACCATTGCCATGTTTGCACTTGAGCGTGAGATGAAAGCAGCCGGTTATGGTTTTGGCCGTGTGATGCCTGCCGAATTGAACTGTGACGTGGTCGCCTTGAATGCGACCGGGGTTGCCGCCAATTTTCCATTGTTACCGATGCGTATTGTCCAGGGTGCGGCAAGTGCGCCGGACCAATTGCAGCTAATGTTTGGCAACTCAAGTTATATGACCGGCACCATGTCCTTTACCTCATCGACGGCAAACAGCAAGCGGACCAAGTACCGCACCGGTTTTTTTCCGGGCGATTTGGTGATTGTGACCGACGCACCGGCGGTGCCGGGGACCGGGCAATGCGCGATGGTTGAAATCACGTCAAATTCAGCCCTCGATCCGAGGGTATTCGATCATCAAAACACCACCTATACCAAATTCGGCAGCGTCACACCGGCGCCATCAAGGTTTAACCCGCCAACCGGGACCGGAGCCGTGTTTCTCAGTGGCAATCTTTACAATCTTGGCCCGGCACCACGCCGTACAACCTGGCAAATCCGTGCCGGTGGCGTATTGACCGTGAGTGACTCGATTGCCGCAACGGCTGCGGCCGACATTGCCGAAGGCATCGTCGATTTGCAGGCGCAATACGGCTCGCTCGATCCGGTGCCGGCCAACCCGACCATTTGGTCCGATGCGCCACCGGCAAATTGGGCAAGTGTTCAGGCTATCCGCGTGGCCATTCTCGCCCGCAGCCAGCAATTTGAAAAAGAAGCGGTAACCACGACGGCGCCGCGTTATTTCGCCGGCAGCCAGCAATTTCAGATGAACAACGTGTTTGGAGTGGATGCATCCGATACGGTCGGCAGTCCAACCAACTGGCGGCATTACCGGTATCGCGTTTATGAAAAGGTGGTTCCGTTGCGAAACATGATTTGGGGGCTGCAGCAATGATGATTATTCGATCAGCCCGGCATGGAATGCCATTGATGCGGGTCGTGACACTAAATCGCCAACGCGGCGTGGTGTTGATGATTTCGTTGATTGTTCTGGTGGCGATGGCGCTTGCCGGCATTGCCATGGTGCGTCAGTTGAGCGGTGGATTGGGCATTGCCGGCAATCTGGCGTTCAAACAAAGTGCCACATCGATCGGTGACAACGGCCTCGAAGTCGCGCGCACCTGGCTAAAGGCACAACTGGTTGATCCGAATGTGTTGAGCAACGACATTGTCAGCCCGCGTTACTACTCGAGTTGGGGCGAAACCTTTAATCCGTTGACCTACGATTGGAATGACGCGACCACGGTCACACCCGCACCGGCCACCGGTGAGCGTATTCGTTATGTGATTCACCGGCTGTGCAAAACGCCGAACATGGCGCATACCGCGGGTCTGCAAGAATGCGTTGTGGTATCGAATTCATCTGGAACCGGTGGCACGACGCTGGAGGCGAATGATTCGCCGCCGCCGGATGTGACATCGCCGTTCTACCGGGTCACCGCCCGGGTCGACGGCCCGCGCAACACCGCAAGTTATGTCCAGTTGGTGATGTATTGATGCAACGGCGTGCCGATACACGGCGCGACCAAATCCAAATTGAATAGCCGCTGTTTTGGCGGTTAGTGGGAGTTGTGATGAACAAATCAGAAAAATGCAGCCTTCGGGCAATCCGTAAAACCACCGCTGGGTTAACCGCGCTGTTGTTGCTCGCCGCAACCGGCGCCAACGCCGCGCTGACTGATCTGGCGAATCGACCGCTGAACAATGGCGGTGCGGTGCAGATCAAACCAAACATCATGCTTCTGCTTGACACCTCCAATTCGATGCGGCGTACCCACATGCCGGATGAGCTGGAAACCAGTGCTGCCACGCTGAGCCTGGGCTACAAAGCTTATCAGTGCAACGTGCTCTATTACAACCCGACGCAGCGTTACGCGTTGCCAAAAAATGCCGATGGCACATTGTTTGCCGCGCCGAGCTTTGTATCCGCAAAATACGACGGATTTGACGGTGCATCCGCCAACGTCAATTTGTCGACGGCGTTTCGCGCCTACGACAATGCCACCCGCCAGTATTCGGTCGGTGCCGATCCTACCCAGGCGGCTTACTATTATTTGCATTCAAGCGGCCAAACATTTGTGCCAACGTCGGCACCTTGCACCGATGTTGACACCGATGTGTCAAAAGTCGCAACAACCAGTCCGACTGGTGTTGCCGGCAACTGGGTGCGCGTGTTGGTCAGTGCGACCTCGGGCCCCGGCGCGACCGACGAGCGGCAAAATTTTGCCAATTGGTATTCGTATTACCGTACGCGTATTAACCTTGCAAAAAGTGCGGTCAGTCTGGCGTTTACACCGCTGACCAATAGCTACCGCGTGGGTTTTGTCACCATGCGGCCCGGCACACCGGTTGCCGCCGCCAACTATCTGGCGATTGACGACTTTAATACCGTGCAACGCACTGCGTGGTTTAACAAACTGTTTACGCAGGTTCCCGGCGGCTCGTCGCCGGCACGCGAAGGTCTCGCACGGGTCGGCCGCCACTACGCCGGCAAGCAGGACGGCATCAATGACGGCATGACCGGTGACCCGATTCAGTATTCGTGCCAGCAAAATTTCACCATCGCCACCACCGACGGATATTGGAACACCGCGGCGGAGACCGCCGGCCCGGTCAAGATTGACGGCGTGACGCTGGTTGGTCAGCAGGACGGAACGTTGACCGACAACAACGGCAACACCCCGCGACCGATGTGGGACGGCACCAACGACACCACACGCGTGGTGACGGACAAGGACAATATCTACAGCTACGCGCCGTGTACCGCCGGCTGGTTTAACCTGTCGACGCTGCGTACCGACCGTAGCACATTCCAGGCGTTGGCGGCAACCTCACAGCTGCGCCAAAGCACCGTGCAAAACCTTCAATCATCCGTCCAACGCTTGGTACGCACCACACAGAATTTGCAGTCCACCTTGCAGACCACCCAAAGCACCTTGCAAAACCGCGAAAGTACCAATCAGAATCTGCAAAGCACCATTCAGCATTTCCAGACAACGGCGCAAATCACGGCGAGTACGCTGCAGCGTTTGCAAAGCACCAACCAGAATCGGGAAAGCACCAACCAAAATCTGCAGAGCACCACACGGCAGACCGCAACCACCACGCAGTTTTTCAAGACCACACAACAGGTCACACAGAGTACGGTTCAAAACCGTCAGTCAACCACACAGAATTTGATAAGCACGTCGCAAATTACCCAGAGCACGGCGCAAACCTTGCGTGCCACGTTTCAGGACTTGCGCCGCCAAACCCAGACCACGTTGAGCACCTCGCAATTGACACGAAGTACTGTGCAGACGTTGCAAAGCACGACGCAAAACCGCCAGTCGACGACACAAACGACACAAAGCACGTCGCAGCTTACCCGCAGCACCTCGCAAGTGACGGCCAGCACCTCACAAATCAATCGCAGCACGACGCAAATCACTCAAAGCACCTTGCAGGTGCGTCAAAGCACATCGCAGGTTTTGTCGTGCAGTGCAATTACCGAACTTTGCACACCGGTGTTGACCTGTACCGCCGGTGGTGCGATCACTTGTCAAACCTTGACCACCGGGCCAACCTTGGTGGCAAGTTGTACACCGGCAGTCGCCTCGGCTGGCAATACCTTTACCGCAACCACCTGCGCCTCCTCACCAACCGGCCCGACTGCAGTGGCGTCGTGCACACCGGCCGCACCGGTCGCTGGCAATAGCTTTACCACCACCACCTGTGGCACCAACAATTCCGGCCCGACACCAGTTGCATCGTGTACCGCGTCCGGTCCGACCGCCGGCAATAGCTTTACCACCACAACCTGTACGACGGTGCCGGGTGGGCCAACACCGGTTGCATCATGTACCGCATCAGGGCCTACGGCAGGCAATTCATACACGTCCACCACCTGTTCGACGATTCCGACCGGCCCGACCGGTGTGGCGAGCTGCACCGCCTCCGGCCCAACCGCAGGAAATTTATATACCACCACTACCTGTGCGACTTTAACGACCGGCCCGGTTGGTGTGTCATCGTGTCTGGCCACCGCCGCCAGTGCCGGCAATAGTTATGTCGCCACCACATGCGGCACCAACAACACCACCAACGTTTTTGTTGCGACCTGTACCGCATCTGGTCCGACCGCTGGCAACAGTTACACCACCACCACCTGTCCTGCGCCGATTGTGTCCGGCCCAACCGCCGTTGCATCGTGCACCGCGTCTGCCGCCAACGCCGGCAACAGCTTTGTCACCACTACCTGTACGCCGAATAACACCGGCCCGACCGGTGTTGCATCGTGTACGCCAGTGACGGCCGCCGCCGGTAACAGCTGGCAGGCGGTTACCTGCGCGACACTGACCACCGGCCCCAATGGTGTGGCGTCTTGCACCAACGTTGCTGCGGCAGCCGGAAATTCTTATGTGCAAACCATTTGCACCAACCTCGACTCCGGCTTCCTGCCGCAGTCGTCGTGTACCGCCTCCGGCCCGACCGCCGGTAACAGTTATGTGACCACGACTTGTTCGACAAACAATACCGCACCGGTTGGTGTTGCTTCATGCACCACACAGACCGCCAGTGCCGGCAATTCATGGGTCGACATTACCTGTACACCTAACAATACCGGTCCAACCGGCGTGGCGTCGTGTATGACCATATTGCCCGCCGCCGGCAATGCATATACCAGCACCACATGTGGTGCGGTTAACTCCGGGCCGACACCAATTGCATCGTGCACAGCGTCAGGCCCCGCCGCCGGTAATCTTTATGTCAACACCACCTGTTCGACCAACAACACGACCAATGTGTTTGTCGCGACCTGTACCGCATCCGGTCCGACTGCTGGTAACGGTTTCACTACCACCACCTGTCCCGCACCAATTACCACCACCAATGTGCCGGTCTCAACTTGTACGCCGTCCGGTGCAAACGCGGGCAACAGTTTCACCACCACCACTTGCGTCGGCCCGACGGTACTGACCGGCCCAACACCGTTTGATCCAGCCGTGTGTGCCACGCAAGCGGCTGCGCCGCTCGTCGGCCCTGGTTTTATTGCGACGATTTGTCCCACCACCGTCACAGGCCCGACACCGGTCGCAACTTGTGTGAACCAGACAGCCAATGCCGGTAATAACTGGACCCAGATAGTTTGTAACACCATCGCAACCACCAGCGTGCCGGTATTGACCTGCACCGCGTCCGGTCCGACGGCGCTCAATAACTACACCACCACCACCTGCCCGGCACCAATTGTGACAACCAACGTGCCGGTGGTGAGCTGTACGGCAACAGCCGCTAACGCCGGCAATTCATTTACCTCAAGAACCTGCCCGGCACCAATTGTCACCAGCAACGTGCCGGTATTAACCTGCACGGCGTCGGCCGCCAATGCCGGGAATACCTTCACGTCGACGACTTGTGTCAATAACACCACCGGACCGACGGGTGTGGCGTCGTGTGTCAATATCGCGGCGGCACCAGGCAACAGCTTCACGGCAACAACATGCGGCACCAATAACCAGTCGAATACACCGATTCCCGCAGCATGTGTGGCCTCCGGCCCGACGGCCGGCAATGGCTACACCACCACCACCTGCCCAACCCCGCCGGCGATTACAACCAACGTCCCGGTCGTGACATGTACCGCCGCATTGCCGATCGCTGCGAACAGCTTTACCACCACCACCTGCCCCGCACCGATTACGACCACCAATGTGCCGGTATTAAGTTGTACCGCGACGGCCGCCAACGCGGGCAACTCATTTACGTCAAAAACATGCAGCCCGGTTGTCACTGGCCCATTTGGCGTGGCCACCTGTGGCGTAATTGCACCTACCGCAATGAATAACTGGACGGCAACCTCATGCGGCACCAACAACACCACAAATGTGCCTGTTCAGACCTGTACGGCCGCGCCCGCCACAGCGGGCAACAGCTGGACCATCGTCAGTTGCCCGGCCCCGGTTACCACGGGTCCAACCGCCGTCTCGGCGTGTACCGGTGGCAACGCGCCGCAGACCGCGGCAGCCGGCAATTCTTGGGTGACGCGTACCTGTGACACATTGAATGCCGCCACCAATTATGTAGGCCAACCGGTGGCAACCTGTACGCCACAGACGGCTGCGGCGGGTAATTCGTGGATCACGCTCACGTGTCCGGCTGCCGTGACCACCACCAATGTGCCGGTTGCATCGTGCTCGGCCGGTCCGGCGACAGCGGGTAATAGTTTTGTTACCACATCGTGTAACACCGCAACCACGCCAGCGACGCCCGTCGCATCATGTACCGCGGCCAGCGCCAGCGCGCTCAACAGCTTTACCGCGACCACGTGTACCAGCGCAACCTCGGGACCCACGCCGGTCGCGACCTGTACGGCGGCAGCGCCGATTGCCGGCAATGCGTTTACCCAAACCTCGTGCAGCAACGTGACCACCGGCCCGACCCTGACACAAACC
>JANMNT010000141.1:0-1682 GCA_031368465.1 Burkholderiales bacterium | reverse complement strand
CTGCCACGCACGATCGATCTCAACAAAACGGTTTGCGGGAATTTGTACCTGTGCCAAAAGTTCTGTGGCGCCGGCAATCAACGCTGCGGCCTCCGCGCGGGCGAGGCGTTCTGCGACCTTGGTTTCCAACCGCAATTTTGCTTCGCGATGGATGCGCCGGTCGTGCTCGCGAAATTCACGCTCTGCTGATCGCAGACCGTCCTCACTTTGCATGGCTTCGACCGCTGCCTGCCGTACCTTGAGCGGCGCATTGCCTTTTGCAATCAACAGTAACGCGCTGTCATCACCCGACGCGGCTTCGAGCCGGGCTTGCCAATCGATATTGTCCGGTGGCTTTTTTGGCGTTGACGCAGTCGTCTTGCTGGTTGCCGCGAGGCTTTCACCATTTGTTTCCTGCGCACTTGCGGTTTTCTTGAAAATCTTGTTCAACATTTGGATGTCTGGTTGGGTCAATCAATGACGTGAAATTGGTGGACGCATCGCGCCAATGTCAGCCGAAGAGACGAAAAGAAGCGGAAACTATACGCGTTGCCTGAAATAATTGTTTACTATCATGTTGTGTCTGGTGTTTGACGCGCGCCAAGCCGGACTTGCTCCCCCGCAGGTTGATGCTGAAAAAGAAGCGGTGACGCATGTATGCGTTATGCTAGCGGCTCGTTGACGCATTTTCAGCTTCCATGCCGAGAGATTCACACCACCGCCGAAGTTATCGTCCTGCGCTGATCGAGCGGCCGTCGATGAGGCAGTTTGTGATTTTTTCCATCCTGTTGCATATATGGGTTGTCGCGCTGTTTGGCGATGCCGCAGGAGACGGCCGGGGTCACCGCAGCGGAACATCCGGGACCAACTTTACGGCAATTCTGCGGCCGCTCGCGGCGGATGTGCGACAACGATTGCGAACGCGCGCAAGTGGTACGCCGACGGCGGCCGAATCTGCGGTGCCGCCGGCCGTCGGTTTGCCGGCCGACACACAAGCCGCCGATACAGCGGTTACAGATTTGGCACCCATTGAATCGTTGCCCTTACCTGAATCATCTGCAGTGGTACAACGTATTGCACCGCTGCCGGTGATTGCCGTTGAGGTTGAGATGCCAAAGGGCGAGTTCGTTGTACCCAGTTTGAACGTCGTGCCGATTCAAACGCCGCTATCGATGGCTGCTCAGGCATTGGCGCCGATCCCTGGAAATGAGAGCAAACAAATACCGCCGCGTTCTGAAGGTGGTTTTGCCATCTTCGTGCAGCCAATAAATGAACCGGCGGCTATTGTCGAACCCGCCAGACGGCCGTTCGCCACGCCTGCGTTGCAGTCATTGCCGGCTGTTGAGTCGACAAAGTCGCTGCAGCGTTACACGCCGTCGTCGCCACCGTTGATTGAACCAAAAGCGGCATCCATGCCACCGGCCGGGCAGGCAGTCGAAACAACAACCTTGCCCATTGTCGGTAGTCCTCCGATGGAAACTCGGTCACCAATTGCCGCATTGCCGGTGGCACCGCTGGAACGAATCAGCATCCAGCCTGCTGTCACTCGCCCGCTTGATCCCTACATCGCACCGGCGCCTGTGGCATCTACACCAACGCCGGGAAAGGAGATGGCTGCGGCCCTGCCTGCTTCAGCGTCATCCCCCGCCCAAAATGAAGCAACTGCCGCGTCAAGCGAAGCGGCAGTCGGCGTCGTCAATGAC